>CALZFY010000028.1:0-26957 GCA_945786935.1 uncultured Lachnoclostridium sp. | reverse complement strand
ATGAAAGAATATAAGAAAGATATTAAGCAATCTAATGTAAATAATTGGATTTAGATGTATTTATCTCTTACATTTTGCCACTTACAGCCCGGGAGGCAGGTGTTGCACCACGTAGCGTTATGCGGAAGAGTCCGAGAATCCATTCTTAGAAACACTCCGCGAAACAGGCTCTCCTGTGAGCGGCTAGTGTTTCTTGAATTAGTCGAGGAGGATGGAGCCTGCGAAGTGGGGTAGCACCTGTCTCCCGGAGCGTCAGTTACAAGTCAAGAGAAAAAATTGATGAACTAAAGCCCCCTTTAGTTAAACATGAAAAATCAGCCCCGCCTCTTTTCTGCGTGCTTCATACTGCTGATAAAAATCCACTGAACGGTCATAGGGTTTTATATAAAAGTTTTGCAGGATAAACATACTGATCTGTTTACGTTCTCCATCTTCTACACGCCGGGCGCATTCTTCCATATGCACCAGAAAACTGTGCCAGTCATTTACAAATGCTTCATAACGTGCAATATCCGGTGTGTCGATCCATTTTTTTACCTTCACCTTAGTGCGATTTTGTTTCTGGCACTCGTGTACCTGAAGAAAATATCGAAATTTTCCATTTTCATAGTATCTTCCCAGCGGAAACAGTCTGCAGATTCCCGGTCTGTGGGGATGGATGCTGCAGCGTCCCTGACTGTTTAAAAATCCACAGGCTTCCTGTTGTCCTGACATTTTAAGATTTGGTAAGATCACCCCATCTACCACATTTAATTCTATGTACCGGCTTAACAGTGCTTCAAAACTCATCTCTAAATTAGTCGTCAAACGGTAAGTATCCAACGGATCCAAAACGATGGATTCTCCCATGCCGTGACAGCAGGCAGAGCAGCCTTTACAGTCCCCACAGTCAGCCTTTACCATGTCATTTGCAGTATAGAACTTCCCGTCAGAAATTTCCTCCAGTGATACATTTCTCTTCATATTATTTTTCTCCTGATATAACAAAGGGGATGCACTGCACCCCCTAAAGTGTTTTCACTATCTTATTTTTCTTCCTTTGGAAGATCCAGTTTAATATGAACATCAGACAGCTGCTTTGGATCTACTGCTGACGGAGCGCCCATCATGACATCCATTGCAGTTTTGTTCATTGGGAATGGAATGATTTCACGGATGCTTTCTTCTCCGGCGATCAGCATCACCATACGGTCAACTCCCGGTGCAATACCTGCATGTGGCGGTGCACCATAGCAGAATGCATTGTACATTGCAGGGAATTTCGCCTTCACATCATCTTCACCCAAACGAACCAGTTCGAATGCCTTGATCATAATTTCCGGATCATGGTTACGAACAGCACCGGAGGATAATTCCACACCGTTACATACCAGGTCATACTGGTATGCCAGAATATCTAACGGATCTTTTTCCATCAGATCTTTCATACCGCCCTGTGGCATAGAGAATGGGTTGTGGCAGAATTCCAGTTCTCCGGATTCCTCACCCATTTCATACATTGGGAAGTCTACAATCCAGCAGAATTCATAGCAGTCTTTCTTCATGTGACCTTCTACCGTGTTACCTAAAATCTTACGGAATACACCGGCTGTCTTCTGTGCTGCTAATTTCTTTCCGGCAGTCAGACCTACGAAATCGCCTGGTTTTAATCCAAGAGCTTCGATAACTGCATCCTTTCTCTCTACCAGGAATTTGGAGATACCGCCTACAAATTCTCCGTTTTCATCCAAACGGAACCAGTAAGCTTTATTGTTTGTCTGCATTTCTACTTCTGCACACATTTTATCGATGACTTTTCTTGTGCCGTTGAAGCCACTTACAACAACAGCTTTTACTACATTGCCTTCGAAAGGACCAAATCCACAGTCTGCCATCACTGCTGTTGCATCAGAAAGCTCCAGGTCGATACGAAGGTCCGGTTTATCGGAACCGTATCTGTCCAATGCTTCTAAGAAGGAGAGTCTTCTGAATGGTGCTTCTGATGCTGTGTTGTAAATACCATATTTAGCAAAAATCGGAGGAAGTACTTTTTCGATCACTGCAAATACATCTTCCTGACTTGCAAATGCCATTTCCATATCCAGCTGATAAAACTCTCCCGGAGAACGGTCTGCACGGGCGTCCTCATCACGGAAGCATGGTGCAATCTGGAAATAACGGTCAAAGCCGGAAGTCATTAAAAGCTGTTTAAACTGCTGCGGTGCCTGAGGCAGAGCATAGAATTTACCCGGATGATTTCTGGATGGTACAAGATAATCTCTGGCTCCTTCCGGTGAGGAACAGGTAAGGATCGGTGTGGTGATTTCCAAAAATCCCTGTTCTGTCATAGCCTGACGAAGAGCTGCCACAACCTGGCATCTTAATACGATACGGTCCTTTACTGCCGGATTTCGAAGATCCAGATAACGATATTTTAAACGTGCATTTTCATCAGCTTCCTTGGAACGGTTAATTTCAAATGGAAGCTCATTGTAACGGCATTTTCCAAGGACTTCAATGGCAGACGGAACTACTTCGATATCGCCGGTTGCCTGATTCGGGTTCTTGCTGGAACGTTCTCTGACAACACCGGAAATGGAAAGAGTAGACTCACAGTTTACACCGGAAAGTTTTTCCATCATTTCCTCTGTCTCTACAACTACCTGTGTGGTGCCATAGAAATCTCTCAGAACAAGGAATCCAAGATTTTTGCTCACTTTACGCAGGTTCTCATACCAACCAACGATGGTTACGTTCTGACCCACATGCTCCATACGAAGTTCGTTACATGTATGTGTTCTTGACTGAAACATATTTTTCCTCCAAATATTTTGTAACTGTTCAGAGCCATGTGTTTTGTGACTCTGAATGTTTACTGTCACATTTTATAATTCAACTGATTTATTATAATATACAATAAGTTTTTCTTCAAGAAAAAGTATCTGTTCTTTACCACCCTTTAGGAAGGGCACCTGAACCGGCATCTTTTATGACCCTGTTTTTTCTTCCACAGACAGGAAGTATTTTTGATACGTCTCGTAAAAAATGATCTCTCTTTGTTTTTCTGTCAGATCCTGTAGTTTCTCAAAAAGGTCGATGGAGTCCTCCATCAAAGCCACATACCCCGGATGATACCAGGTTCCGGCCCCTTCTTTCAATTCTCCCAGAATCGTTCCGAAGGATTTTGCACGCTGATAATTGCGTCCAAGATAATCGGTAGCCGCATCAATGCAATCGCAGATCGTAATAAGATCAATGATTGGCTTCCAGACAGAATCCACATTATCAAAATTCGTCGGATATCCCCCTTTACCGTCATATCGTTTATGATGTCCAAGCACAATATCCCGATAAGGCAAAAATACAGGATTTGCAGACAGCATATCTGCCCCAAGCTGGGGATGCATACGAAGAAACTCAAACTCATGGTCTGTCAGTTTCCTGTTTTCTGTTGTGATAATGTCAATCATGGCATTTTTCCCAATGTCATGAAGAAGTGCTGCATATCTGGTATACTTTCTGATCTCTTCCTGTTGTGCAAGAACTTCCATGACAGTTTCACAGCCTGAGATTCCCACCAGATATTCCGGATGCTCATCAAGGATCACCTCTAAAATCATTTCTGCAATACCGGAAACCATTTTAGAATGAATGTAAGTAGTTAACTGTCTTGAAACAACCACCTGCAGTACAAATTCAATCTTCTCATCATCGGAAGATAGCATAGAGATCATATTATTGTTGATGGCAATGTTTAAAATACTGGTGTTTAAGGTATACGAATCATAGCCTCTGGGATAGTGCATGATGGTGTCTAAAATGTCCTTGCAATACCTTTTCGCAAATCTCTCCTTCTCTTCCTTTGGAAGATCCGTCTCCATCAAAACCGCAACCATGATATCTACAGGATTTAAAAGCTGGCCGATCGGGTCTCTTTCCTCCGGAGAAAGCTTTGCAATCTGTGGCTTATTGTTCTGATAGCGCTCATTCATCTTTCGGAATGCATCTTCCGCTGTTATAAGTTTTTCCGTATATAAAACCCACACAAACCTGTAGTAGGCATCCGATCGTTTCTCAAAAACCTCTGTATTTGTTTTCCCATCCCTGAAATAATAATCCCAGGTGATCTTCTCCAGCTTATTAAAAAGATCCTGGTCATCACATTTCATCTTTCTGTAAAGCATTAACGCTGATTTCGGGAAATCGCCCAGGGTCAGATCTGAGAGCAATGGAATCTTTGGATTTTCCTCATCAAACCGGCAAAAAACAGGATTGCTCCTCATTTCCTTTAACTCCAGCCAATATTCATAGGATTCCTCCAGCGAAATGTGGCCAAGCTCCGGTTCCACGCGGACAAGATTACAGTAGGCTGTCATAAGATAAGTCCTGTTTTCCGGGATCTGAAAATCACCGAAATGATCTTTGTAATGCAAAACCTTTTTATAATAAGAAACGGATAGCCTGCCGCAGTGGGAATCACCGATTCTGGACATTTCTATATAGGCGTAGCCTGCACACAGATACAGGAAAACCAGGTGCTCATAATCACCCCTCGCTTCATAATGAGGGATCAAAATGAGCAAAAATTTTTCCAGCATAAAAGGATCTTCATAATCCTTCAGATACATATCCTTTGTCCAGAAAAAGAGTTCCTCGTAGTATTCTTCCGGAAGTTCTTCCTTATGAAATGCATCATAGATATCATCTATAATCGTTTTATTTCTCTCAAAATCATTAGAAATTGCAACGGTTCTCCGGCGCATATGTTCCAGCCACTCTTCTCTTGGGGTTGGAACATAAATCCGGTCTGTCAGCTCATTATATCTAATGCGTGATTCTTTCAGCATCCTAAATAATTGGGGGAAATCCTGCATATCCATAAGACTTTCTCCTCATAGCTTTTGTGTGCGTAACATATGATAATTTGATGCTATCATCTGACGGACACCCGTGTCAATACTGCTTTTTTCCTAAACGAACCTGTTTAAGATCCCTGGCCAGTTCTTCCTTAGCATGGTCAAAAAGATAATTTTTCTCACCCTTAGGGAATTTTTCCAGATACTCTCTTCGAAGCTCTGCTTCCATAAATTCTATCTCTTCATAAAGATCCTGTGCCGATAAAAGTGCACAGCCCTGACCCCGGATGATTAACTGCTCCAATCCATCGGAGGTTGCTACCGTCACATGATATTTTCGTCCCATCTCATGGGCCAGCTTTTCTATATACTGGTCAGCTGTTTCCGCCTCTTTGGTATAAACCACATGGATATTGTGGTAGGCAAACATTTCTCCGGTATTTCCTACCACCTTGTAGGCATCAAATACCAGGATCAGGGTACAACCTTTATAGCCCTGATAATTGCAGAGAATGTCCATGAGCTTTCCTCTGGCAGCTTCTATATTGATTTTTGCCAGTTCTCTTAACTCTTCCCAGGCAAAAACAATATTATAGCCGTCCACCAGAAGATATTCTTTCACAGGCTCTTTTGGTTTCATTTTTCTTGCAGGCTCTTTTGTATATTCCCGGACAATTCCGGTACTTCCCACGTTGCCCCGTTCCTTCCTCTCTCCATAGGTTCTTACAAAGATTGCTTCCAGCTCTTTCTCTTCTGCATAGCTATCTCCAAAGCTGCTTCCAAAAGACTTTTGTTTCGGATTCCGGATTGTTTCCACAGTTTTTTTCTTAACCGTACCATATTCGGTTTCCACATGGGCCATCTCGTCCACTTCGTTCCACGTTACATAATAGCCTGCTCCATGGGCACAAAATACAGAACCTGTAGGATTTCGAAGATCTGCATCCGGGTCATAGCCCATAGCTTCAATCACTTCCTCTGCATTATGACAAGGTGCATAGCCTGCCGGTACGCAGCTTAATCTTCCCCTGCCTTTGGAATAGGCGATCACTTCCATCGTGTAATCCCGCATCGTAGCTACCGGCGCTTTTCCTGTTACCACTGCCATTTCCACACCCAGTTCCGGTGGATTGCATTTTCCAGACATTTTCTCTATATCTGTCATGGCACGTCCCAGATTTTCCAGAGGAATTTCCAGACGAAATTCGTAGACAGGTTCTAAAAGCACACTTTTCGCCTTCATGAGTCCCTGGCGCACTGCACGGTAAGTAGACTGTCTGAAATCTCCCCCTTCCGTATGTTTCAAATGGGCACGACCGCCCACCACAGAGATCTTCATATCCGTAATTTCCGATCCGGTGAGCACTCCCTTATGTTTTCTCTCATCCAAATGTGTAAGAATCAGTCTCTGCCAGTTTTTATCTAAAAGATCTTCACTGCAGTTTGACGAAAATGTCATGCCGCTGCCCGGTTCTCCCGGTTCTAATAAAAGATGTACCTCTGCATAATGTCTTAGCGGCTCATAATGGCCGATTCCCTCCACCGTATTCGCAATCGTTTCTTTATAAATAATACTTCCCGTACCAAAGCTTACATCCAGGCCAAAACGCTCCTTCAGGACCGTACGGATAATATCAATCTGTACTTCACCCATGATCTGTACATGAAGTTCTTTTAATGTCTCATCCCAGACAATATGAAGCTCCGGTTCTTCTTCTTCCAGCTGACGAAGCTTCCCTAAAACTTCATTTACATGAATACCTTCCGGTAAGATCATTTGATAATTTAATACCGGCTCCAGATACGGCTCTTTAGAGTACTGTTCCGCACCCAGTCCCTGTCCCGGATGAGTTTTGGTAAGCCCGGTAACCGTACAGATCATCCCGGCCCTTACCTCCGGCACAGGCTCATACTTTTCTCCGGAGTACAGTCTGATCTGATTAATCTTTTCCTCCCAAAATTCATCTTCTTCCATACCGGAAAGCTGTTCTTTTACTTTCAAGCTTCCCCCGGTAATCTTCATATGAGTCAGTCTGTTGCCCGAGTCATCTCTGGAGATTTTAAATACCTTGGCACCAAACTTTTCCCCGTATTCCGAAGCTTTGGTATACCGATCAAATCCATCCAAAAATTCCTCCACTCCAAAAAGTTTCAGTGCAGAACCAAAGTATACCGGAAACACCTTACGTTCCTGAATGAGACGAGATATCTCCTCCTCTGCCACCTGACCAGACTCTAAATACTTCTCCAAAATCTTTTCTTCACACATGGCAAGGCTTTCATAGAAAGAATCCCTGTCTTTATTTCCAAAGTCGATGCAATTATCGGACAATCTCTCCTGAATATTAGAAAGCAATGCTTCCCTATCAGTTCCCGGCTGGTCCATCTTATTTACAAACAAAAATACCGGAATGTGGTTTCTTTGAAGCAGCTTCCATAAAGTCTCTGTATGCCCCTGCACTCCATCGGCTCCGCTGACTACCAGTACCGCATAGTCCAGCACCTGCAGGGTTCTCTCCGTTTCTGCGGAAAAATCCACATGTCCTGGTGTATCCAGCAAGGTTATCCCCATGTCCTTCCAGGAAAACCGTGCCTGTTTGGAAAAAATGGTAATTCCTCTGGCACGTTCCTGCGTATCTGTATCAAGGTATGCATCTTTTTTATCCACTCTTCCCAGCCTTCTGATGGCTCCGCTTAAATACAGCATTGCCTCAGAAAGAGTTGTCTTTCCAGCATCGACATGGGCCAGGATACCGCACACGATATTTTTTTCGGATTTACTTTGTAATCCTGATTCCATCCCATTCTCCCTTCGTATTTTTCAGGATATCCAACGTGTGAGAACCGGCTCCGATCAGGTCCTGTCTCTCACATACGGACAGATGATATTTTACAAACAGTTCAAAGGTTTCCTCATCCATGGCATTAAGTGTCGGTCTCATAAAATCCGCCGGTCCATCAGGAGAAATGAGCTTTTCTCTTGTCAATCCCAGACTTTCATTTAATGCATTGATTTCCTCCAGCCTCATGTACCGATACAGATCTTTCTCTTCCGACAATACATGGAAATCCTCCGATAGTTTTCCGGCATTTATACTTTCTTTGATATGGTTTTCTTTAAAACCATAGGTCAGCACGCTGTACTCATTCATACAGTATGCCACCAGAATCTTTCCACCCTTCTTTGTCACACGGCTTGCCTCCAAAAGAGCTTTCATCTGTTCCTCTTTTGTGTGTAAATGATACATAGGACCAAATAACAGGGTAACGTCAAAGGTATCTGCAGCAAAACGCTTTAGTTTCAATGCGTTGCCCTGATAAGCCCTGACCGTGCTGTTTTTTGACTTTAAGATTCCAAGATTATATTTTACCAGCTCCACAGCGGTCACATCATAGCCTTCCTCTGCCAGTGCAACCGAATACCTGCCGGTACCTGCTCCCACATCCAGAATTTTTTTACTTTTATCTTCTTCGAGTGCTTCATGAATATATTTCATGGAAGTGATGAATTCCACCTGTCCATGGCGGGAGTGCAATCTTTTTTCTTCATTAAATTTATTATAATATTTTTCCAGTTCTGTCATGAATATCTCCCATATGATTTGATATCTTTTCCATAGCAATTCTGTATTCTCCGAATACAAAATGGCGTCTTCTTAACAGATATCTTTTCAGCTAAGCTTTTAAAATACATAGTAATTCTTCAGGTTTTGAAATAAATGCATACGGCCGAAATCCTGACAACTCCTCCACGGTCCGAAAGCCCCAGGTTACCAGAACACAATCCATCCCTGTGTTCCCCGCAGTCTGATAATCTACCTCTGAGTCTCCCACATAGAGAGCTGTCTCTTTTTCTTTTCCCAGTTCCTTTAATGCCTGCAGCACGGTATCCGGTGCAGGTTTCTTTCGGATCCCATCCTTCTGCCCAATGGCAACCTTTATGTATTCTTTAAAATAGATTTCATTTAATTCACAGACAGCTGCATGATTTTTATTTGAAACAATTGCCAGAGCGATCCCCTGCTTTTTTAATTCTTGCAAAAGAGGCACAATACCTTCGTAAGCACAGGTCTTTTCCTGACAATGTGCTGTATAATAAATACGAAATTCCTCAAACACGCGCTCAAAAGTCTCTCCCTTTACATACTCCGGAACCGCACGTTCCATGAGCTTTCGGATTCCATTTCCCACAAAATGACGTACCTCTTCCAAAGTTCTCTCCGGATAACCATTTTGTCTCATGACATAGTTGACTCCATCCTTTAAATCTTCCAGTGTATTTAATAAGGTTCCGTCCAAGTCAAAAATCACGGTATCATATTTTCTCATCATTTCATCCAGTATCTGCGGCAAATTCCACAGTTACTTATCTCCTGGTATATTTTTCATAAAAAATTTTTAAAATTTACAAACTTTTATATTTTAGTATAACATGATGTTTCCTTTACCGTATATATGATTTTTATTTTACTATGCATATTTTTTATTTTCCAAGACAAACTATTAGTGACTTGTAGATAAAAGGAGATTTTTGATATGAAAAAGAAAATGCTTTTACTCACTCTTTTATTAGCAGGCACACTGACTCTTAGTGTTGGCTGTGGAAGACGTATGAACAGTGCCACTGATGGCACCAACAACAATAATCAGAATACACAAAATACCCAGGACACAACCCCGCAGAACGATTACAACAACGGTACAAACAGCGGAACAAACAACGGCACAACAAACAATGATAACAATGACTACAATGCCGGCGATAACTATAACAACAATACCACCAACGACAATGCCGTAGACGGCGTAATCAATGGTGTGGATGATACCGTGAACGGCGTAGTCAATGGTGTTGAGGATGTGGTTGACGGCGTTGATAATTCCTTAAACGGTACCGACAACACGAATACCACAAATGACACTACCAACAATGGTACTACCAACAATAATCGTTAATGTATCCTACGAAAAGCAGGGAGAGTCCGATTGGCTCCCCCTGTTTTTCAATATCAGCTATTCATTTTTTCAGGACATCGAAACGATTCCGTTACGTCCTGTCAATAATTTCCCCACTCTCTTTGTATAGTGAATCCACGTCCCCGAATCTCATTGATATCAGATACAATAATAAACGCCGAAGGGTCAATAGAGTGAATCAGATCAATCAACGTCTGATACTGATTGATGGGCACTACCACCATCAGCATATCCCGACTTTTATTCGTATATCCGCCACGGCTCTCCACGATGGTGCATCCACGATCCAGATCCTGTAAAATCCTGGACAATATCTCATCAGAATCTTCGCTGATGATCTGTACCTGTTTCGTCTGCTTGGCACCTAACAGAATGGTTTTATCAATGACAAAGCTGCAAAGTACAACGGATATCACTCCATATACCGAAGCCTGTAGTCCATAGGCGATTACGCCCAGTAAAACAGTGAAACAATCTACTGCCATTAACAGAAGATGCAATGGGATTCCAGTATATTTATTGACGATCAATGGAATGATATCCATGCCACCTGTGCTGGCATTTCTCCTATACACAATACCGATTCCAAAACCAACCAACAGACCGGAACAAATGATAGAGGTTAAAGTGTCCATGGCGATATATTCCTGTGGAATAATCTCATAAAGTTCACCGGCCATTGTCAAAAGCACCGGATATACCAGAGTACTGGTGATAGTTTTAAAGAAAAATCCCTTTCCAAGTACCAAAGACCCTGCAATAAATAAAGTATAGATCAACGTATTAATAATAATTTCCTCGGATATTCCCAAAAATGCATTTACAGCCACTGCGATTCCGGCAGTTCCACCTACCAGCAACTTATTGGGAATTACAAAAAATGCCACTGCCACTGCAATGCAGGTATTTCCAAGAATAATCACCAAAATATCTATCAGCAATTTTTTCCATCGTTTTTCTTTCATCAGATTTCCCTTTCATCTCTCACATTTCAAATCCAAATGCAACAAACCTGTGATTGGATTTTACCCTGACTCTTTATTTTACACTGAAAATATCATTTCCAGCAAGGGATAATCCCATAAAAAAACTGCGGTATCAAAAAAGATACCACAGTTTAATAATTCTATTAACCTTTTACCGCACCTGCCAGAACACCTTTGATGATGTGTTTCTGTCCCAGTAAGTAAATAACAACAACCGGAAGGACTGTCATAACGATACAAGCCATCATTGGACCCATTTCAACACGTCCGTAGCTTCCACGGAAGTACTGAATCAGCATTGGAATGGTACGATATTTTTTAATATCCAGTACAAGAGTTGGTAACAGGTAATCGTTCCATACCCACATAGTTTCCAGAATACCTACGGAAATCATGGTTGGTTTTAAGATTGGAAGGACAACTTTAAAGTAAGTCTGAAGTGGAGAACAGCCATCGATCATGGATGCTTCTTCAATTTCCAACGGAATTGATTTTACAAATCCGGAGAACATAAACACTGCCAGACCAGCACCAAATCCAAGATAAATAAAGCAGATAGTCCATGGTGTGTTAAATTTTAATCCAAAAATATCAAGACGGTCAGCTGTCTGAGACAGTGTAAACATAACCATCTGGAATGGTACTACCATGGAGAATGCACATAACAGATACATAATCTTTGAAATAATGTTATTTACACGATTGATGTACCATGCACACATAGAGCAGCATAAAAGAATCAGGAATACAGAGGAAACTGTAATAAATAAACTGTATCCAAAGCTCTTTAAAAAGCCCTGTGCATTCAATGCATTGATATAGTTAGCAAATCCTGCAAAGGATTCTGCTGTAGGCAACCGGAATGCACCATCTGTTGTAATGGCTCTTTCTACCTTTAAAGAGTTCATCACAACCATGATGATCGGATACATCCAAAGTGCTGCAAGAATTGTAAAAAATACAGTTCCTATCGTACCCCATACGTTTTTCTGTTTTGTACTCATTACTGCTGCACCTCCTTAGAACGTGTAGCATAAAGCTGTGTCAGCGAAATTACTACTACTAAAATAAAGAATACTACGGCTTTTGCCTGTCCAATACCTTTCCAGCTTGGGCCTGCTCTGAAATAGAAGGTGTTATAAATATTCAACGCCAACATTTCTGTTGCATGCGCCGGTTCACCAGCTGTTAATGCCAGGTTCTGGTCAAAGAGCTTGAAGGAGTTGGTAATTGTCAGGAATAAACAAATGGTAAAAGATGACATTAACATTGGAATTTTTACTTTTACCAGTGTCTGGATTGCGTTTGCACCATCAATAGAAGCTGCTTCTACCAGATCAGGCGGCACATTCTGAAGACCTGCAATGTAGATGATCATCATGTAACCAATCTGCTGCCAGCACATGAGGATAATGATACCCCAGAAGCCTGCAGTTGTATTTAAAGCTAACAATGGCTGTGCCAGGTTTGACAGAACACAGTTTAAAAGAATCTGCCAGATATAACCAAGCACGATACCACCGATTAAGTTCGGCATAAAAAATACGGTACGGAAAATGTTTGTACCTTTGATTTCTTTTGTAAGTGCCAATGCAATGGCAAATGCGATCCCGTTGATCAGCAATGTGGATACAACCGCAAATACGACTGTAAACCAAAAAGAATTTCCAAATGTTTCATCAGACAATGCTTTTACATAGTTGGAAATACCAATAAATTTCGCATTATCTACTGTGATAAACTGACAGAATGATAAATAGATTCCCTGAATAAAAGGCCAGATAAATCCTACACAGAATGCTGCAAATGTAGGAAGTACAAATAATGGGAACCATTTTTTTAATGCTTTCTCCATACTCTCCCGCTTTCTTTGCGTCTTTCACTGTTTAAGAAAGGGGAGCCTAAGCTCCCCTTTCTATGGTTACTTCAACTAAACATCAGTTTTATGATATTACTTACTGTCCGTTTGCTAATGCATATTCTTTTGCCCAGCCATCAACGAATGCTGAAACAACGCCGTCCCAGTTAGCATCTGTCTGATCAGCTGCGTATTTTGTTAATGCAGTACCAACACCGTTCTTCCATTCTTCTGAAGGCATTGTTGGGAAGTTCCATGAAACCGGTGTCTTGCCAGCTGCTGTGTATTCTTTATCCATCTGAACGAATAAGTTCTGAGATTCAACTGCATTCTTGAATGGAATTACGAATCCCATGTCTGTACCCATAGCCTTTGTTCCTTCTTCAGAAGATACGCACCAGTAGATGAAATCTAAAGTAGCCTGGATATCTGCTTCATCAGCCATGTTGTTTACACACCAGTAGTTTTCTGTACCTGTGCAAAGACCCTGGTTAGCTTCGTCGCCTACGCCAATGTAAATTGGAATCATAGCAAGATCGTCATCTGTGTATGCACCTTCAGCTGTTAAGTTACCGTATTCCCAGGAACCATTCTGGAAGAATACTGCTTCACCAGCTAAGAATTCGTTACGGGAATCATCACCTGTTTTAGCAGAAAGATCTGCCGGAGCACATGTGCTGTTGTTGATGTAGAGATCCCAGATAGCACGATAGTTGTCTAAGTATGTACCTTTGATTGCATCTGTAGCACCGATTCCATCTGCCTGATATTCGAAGTAGATTGGAAGGTTAGCTAAGTGTGTTTTGAATCTCCAGTCAGAAGATCCGTCCATACCTGCTGAGGTGAATGCTGTAAATCCTAACTCATCTTTACGAGCTGTGATATCTTCAGCAACTTTCTTTAAGTCTGCGAAAGAAGCGATATCATCTAATGTATATCCTGCTTCAGCTAAAAGAGTTTTGTTAACGATGATACCATAAGACTCAACTACATATGCGATACCGTAAACTGTGTCGCCTTCTTTCAGTGCGAAAGAATCACTTGTCAGTTCACCAAATACATCTGTTCCTGCCAAGTCATAGCAGTAATCTTTCCAGTTAGCAAGACCTACAGGTCCGTTAACCTGGAATAATGTAGGAGCTTCGGTTTTACCCATTTCAGCCATTAATGTTGTTTCATATTCGCCGGAAGCTGCTGTTACAACAGTTACAGGCACACCTGTCTGTTCTGTGTAAGATTTTGCCAGTGCCTGCCATGCTTCATCCTGTTCAGGTTTGAAGTTCAGGTAGTAAACTGATCCGTCTGCTGCCGGTGCTGCTGCTTCATTTGTATCTGCTGCCGGGGCGTCTGATGTTGTTTCTTTTGCGCCACAGCCTGCCAGCATACCAATTACCATGGTCATGGACAGTAAAAGAGCGATTACCTTTTTCATTATATTGTTCCTCCCTAATAATGTAATTTTCTGCAATTTTTCGCAAGCGTTTGCAGAACTGCTCTTAAGGGTTTCCCCCTTCTGTATTAAAGTATCACTGTTTGTACTTTTTGTCAATCCTTTCATAAAACCCTTTTAGTTTTTGTGCATGTCCAACAAATTTTATACCATATTTTTAAACATACTGCTAAAGGCTTTTTCTCATTCCGAACCATTAAAACCATATTTTTCCATTTTCTTTTGCATAAGTTTGCATAAGTTGCACTTTTTTGCACGGAGGTAAACTTTCTACAGCAATAAAACAAAAGAGCCGCTCTCCTAAGTTTTCACCTTAGAAAAGCAGCTCATGGTAATCGTACCGTATAAATACTGTTTTTTACTTGTCTAACGATTTCATCGTCGGGAAAAGTTCGGTGGTTAATAAACCATTGGTAATTATTACTTTAATTGGCTTAAATAAAGAATTTCTTCAACTAATTATCACCAATTATAGATCACCATAAAATCGTTTTTTCCTGTCATTTTACTGTCATTACACGTTTTTCCTGTCTTATCGAATACTGTTAAGAATTCTCTTTTCAAAAAACGTCTAAATTTTTAGCTAATGCTTCTAATGCATGTTTCTTTTTGTCCTGTGTAACCTCTGCGTAGATATCCATGGTTGTTTCAATATTAGCATGACCCATGATTGACTGGATTACTTTTACATTTGTTTCGTTCTCGCAAAAACGTGAACAAAAGGTGTGACGTAAATGGTGACATGAGAAGTGAGGAATAATTACAGGCTCACGCTTTTCCTTTTTTGCTTTCACAACCTCTTCAGCATTATATGCCTCATAGATTCTTTTTATTGCACGATTTACAGATGATGGATTATGAATCATACCGAATCGATTTTTAAAAATGAAACCTGTCATTCCGTCGATTACCGTAGTATTAAATCCCTCTTCTTCCTGTCTTTCGTGTTCCTCCATCAGTGCATCGTATACCTGATCAATCATTGGTATTACTCGGATACCTGCTTCTGTTTTCGGTAATGATACTTTAAACTCACATTTGTAAGTATCTTCCCTCCTCGGATAATAGGTTAAACTATGATTAATATCAATCGTTCTGTTCTCAAAATCACAATCTTCCCATCTTAATCCGACCGCTTCACCGATTCGACACCCTGTCCCAAGCATTAGAGTAAAAAACGGTGCCCATTTATAAAACACCGGGCTATTTTTTGTATACTCCAAGAATGCTTTCTGCTGCTGTCTGGTCAGCGCATGTCTTACACCTTTATTTTTTTCGTTTTTCTTTTTTATTTCTGCCATGACCCCATCACTCGGATTGATCCGGATAATGTTGTCACGAACTGCAAGTTGAAATGTAGGATGAAGTATCGTATGGATTGTTTCAAGTGAGTTTATCTGCAATCCACGTTCCTTTATCAAATAATAGTAAAAATATAATACGTCTGAATACTTTATTTCTCCAATTTTCTTTTTCCCGAAGCCATCTCTTACAAAATGGTCATACATATAAGTATAATTTGTATATGTAGTCCTTCTAAGCTCTGACTTGGTTGATATATATCTATCGAAAACATAATTCAAATCCGCATTTCCTGCGACATAGGTATCTATTCCATCCAGCTGGTCTTTAACAAGCTTTTTTTCCTTTTCCCTAAGTTTCATTAAATCATTCGAATAAATATATCTTCTTTTTCCAAAAGGATCGTTATATTCATACACATATCTACCATCACTGGCTCTTTGATATTCACCGCCTTTTAGTGCTCTACCTTTATTATCCTTTCTTGCTGGCATCTTATTTCTCCTTTCTGTAACGAAAAAGAGAAGTTTGCACCTAGCCCTTTCTTGATTGATAAATAAGTTCAATCCCCTGCTTTACAGCTTGCGTCATAGTCTGATTACTGGTCTCTGCATACGTTTTAAGCCTTTGATATTCTTTTTCTGTAAGCCTGATTGTAACTCTATGCAGACTTGGTTCACCGATTACCGGCCTTCCCATCTTGCTCATCGTATGCTCCTCCTTTAATCTGTTATCATTATACTTTATGTCGGACAAAAGTGCAAGTAGTAATTATATCTCTTTTTGTTTTTTTGTCTTAGTTTTGCACTCTAAATGACTCCAGATATTCTTCAAAAATATCCAAATTTACCAATACAAGCTTATTTAACTTATACGTTGCTCCTGCATCCTTTGCCATTTGTTCAAACTTAGGCTGGCTCATACTATAAATTTCCGCCCCTTCTTTATACCTGACAAACCTCTTTTTATCTACCTTTTTTTGCTGCATGTTTAATTCCTCCATATGATATTCTACCGCTGCCTCATCTCACTACTTGTCTTATTCTCATTCAAAAACTTCGATTTACTAATCCTGCCAAATATTCTTAGTTATATTCCTCATATACCCCAACCTGTATCTGCACGGCTTCGGTGATCTTTCCAAGGGTTTCATCATCAACTTTCCCGACCCGTTCCACGATCACACTCCGGTTGATTGGCATGATCTGTTCACACAGGGCAATGCTGCCACGATTTAGACCAGTACATTGCTGTTCACTGATCAACACATGGGTAGGAAGATATTTCTTTTTATAAGTCCGTGATGTCAGAGGAACAACGGTAATCACCGGGCTAAACTTATTTGCCAGATTGTTGCTGACCACCACCATCGGACGCATTCCTCCCTGGATGCTTCCCTCATACTCTTCTCCCATATCCACATACAGGATATCACCTCTTCTGATTTTCAGTTTTTTATCCAATTTAACCCCCATAATATCACCAAAGCAACTCCTGTCATTGCCGGCAGAAATGCCACTTCTTCTTTCATCGCCTTATTTTTCCAGTCAAATTTTCTGATATTACAGATAAAGAACAAAAGATTTGCAAACAGCATATACATTGACAAAATCTCGATTGTCATGCATCCGTAAGACAATGAACCTAACCAGAAAAATATTCCGATATAGGTCAGAACATCTCCCCAGCCCATCATGGAATGCTTCCCCTGAAATATCACGATCAGGGAAAATAACAGAATACTGGACAGCTTTTCTACCATAAAGTAACTGTTGCTATGCCAGTTAAGAAAGAGCATGATGGCTGACACAGCAATAAATGCCATGCTCCCGACCCGGTATACCCTTCTCGTCTTATAATCGATCAATGCAGCTGCAGTCAGGTAAAAAAGGACCAGGCTACGGCAGACATAATCCCTGCCATAGCCGTAAAAAGAAAAGAGAATGACTTCTACTACAGCAAAAATCATTCCCATGGTTACATATTCTTTATTCCTGATCTGCAGTCCGGCATTTTCATCATATTTCTCCAACAAAGTTATTACTGCAATAAACAGTAAGATCTTTGCTGTAATGAAAAGCAAAATCATCTCAATCTCGTCCTGAAGTCATCCAGGATCGTTCCATGGATGGTCAGTCCCGGATAGACTGTCAGGGAATCTCCTTCCTCGTTAAATGCTGTCACCCTGACACGGTAACCACCTTCCGCAGAATATAATGGTACATAAAACTCCTGTGTGATATCATCCAAAAGCTTCGGTGTCAAAGTGTGTGTCATTGTCAGCGTATCATCATAACGTGTCATTTCATAAGGGAATGTCACTTCTACCCTGTTTACAAATCCCACCAGTGAGATCTTCAGCAAACCTTTTTCTCCGTTCTCAAAGACAGGATCATTGGGTGGCAGTACCCTTTCAATGTGGGCATCCAATTCAAAATGCACCTTCCAGATTGCATGAAGCTCCATATCGGCATCTACCGGAATGGTCGCTCCCGGCTGATAATCCGGGGCTTCTTCATCAGGATCAATATCCGGATCTGTATCCCATCCGATGAATGTGTAATGTTCTCTTGACAGTACAGGCAAGGTAATGGTTCCACCGGTATAATTGGCAGTCAATGCCGCATCTCCGTTTTTCGAGGTGAACGTCTTTCTGCTTGCATCAAATTCCCCGCCTCCGGTTTTTGTCCAGTTACTGAATACTTTTTGAACATCTTCTGTGACAACAGTTCCCGCATCGTCATGGTAATTTAATGTCACCTTTGCACCAACCGGGGCAATGGGATCTTCGATCACTTCCGATGAGCCATTTGCAATCTGCAAAACTGTTGGGAGTGAATTACCTCTCCATGTTCCTCCATTGGGATCTACTTTCAGATTAAATTCACTCTTCTCATAATAATAGGAAATAACATTGCTGCCATTCTTAATCGTAATCGTCTGAGGCATCGGAGAAATATAACCGCTGTACGTTTTTACAACACCGGTAAAGGAACTGTCATTTCCCGCCACCCCGGTTTCGGTTTCATCCGGTGTACCTGGATAAGTTCCATTGGACAGCTGCTTATAATGCCTTACTTCATAGGGATAGTTCTTTGCCACCCAGTTTGCGGTTAAGGTAGTTGTCACTGTCGTATTGGAATAAACATCTGTATCCGTAGAGAAGGTTGCACCCTTATTACAATGTGTAAATGTCGTACCGGAAAGTGACCCGGCTGCACCGCTTCCGTTGCTTACCGTCCAACCGGTAAACTCATAGCCTGCTCTGGTAGGATTGGAAACGGCTGTGGTGCTTTCACACACCTTTGTTGCAAGGGTGTACGTGGATGTATTTCCACCATGGTTCCCGCCATTTGGGTTAATCCTAAGTGCATTGTTGTATTTTACAAGAGAAATGGTTCCTGTAGCATGGTATCCCGTGTAACCGTCTACCAGACCGATATTACAGCCATTGACCTGAATACGGACAGAGTCCGTGGTATCATAAGCTGCGTGGGTATAGTCCAGGGTATAGTTCGTATAGCTTGAGTTCCATGGATCATACCGTCCAAGACCATGGCCAGCAGATGACCATAACGTATAGTAGTGGGCATGTTTCTTATAGGTTCCATTCAAAACCACACCTGCCCACACATTATTCTGCTTTTCAGATGTTACAGATGTCGTTTTCCAGTCCCCGGCAGTTCCGGTAATGGTGTACTTTCCGGACATGCTTCCCCCGGCAGTAATGTTATTAACTCTCACAGTCAGATTCGTAATGGTCTGTCCATCCTTCTTTATCTTAAAATAAAAGTATCCACTTGCGGTTCCTTCATATCTTCCGGTACTGTCAGTCCATGAGAACAGTGAGACCATGGAATTAAGGGCATATTCATAGTAATGCTCTGCAAGGATCTCTTCTTTCTGCTTTCGCACAAGGCCATCTGCTGTGATCTCATATTCGTCGGTATCTGTATACTGGATTACCGGATATTTGAGGGTAGTCTCACGTTCAATGACATCATAAAACTCTTCCTCTGTCAGACTGTACAGGAACATTGCCACCTGCTCATCAGTGCTATGATTGATGACATCCGTCAGCTCTTCATCAGAAAGCTCTTTCCAGTTGACCTCCAGAATATTTCCCGGTTCTTCCACTGTCCATACGATTGATGAACTCAGATCCGTTAAGTGACTGTCATTCAGGTCATATACTGCATCCGAATAGGCCTCCTGCTCTCCAACACTTTCTGTGTACGGTACAGCAGATGTACTTTCTGCAGCCATGCTTACCGTAGACGGAACTATCATCATTACCACAGCCAGCATCAAACTTAAGATTCTTTTCATGCTGCACCCTGCCTTTCTAATTCTCGGTATCAAGCTTTGTCACAATGACACTGCCCAATTCCCTTGCGGAATAAAAGGCTGCCAGATGGTCCTTTTCCTCTACGATCGTCAGCATGATTGCAGCAGTTCCATCCATATCCGATGATACCCTTTCACCATTTCCCGTAAATGCGTCCAGTACATAGACATGTTCCAGCATCACGTCATATTCCAAGGTATCTTTGTTTACAACAGCAATGTCTACATAATCACCACGCCGGATGGTGCCACTTACGATATCACCGGGTTTATCAGTAATTACAGAACCCTCTACCGGGTTGCGATACCCTGCATAGATTTCAGCTTCTTTCGTAAAATCACTCTTCTGGGCAATCGTATGAGCCGAGAGTGTCCTTCCGGTCACAGTTCCAACCAATTGGTTTTTATCCGTTACACAGCCCTCTCCTGCCAGCTTCACATCTACCTCATACTCATAGAAATATTTCCCAACATTATCGGCTGTAATATTGGTTCCTTTCTGGATATCTGCTTTACAGAGAATCACTGTCTCCTTATCAAAGTCACTGAGCATGTTTCTTTCCACACCAACCAGGACCCCAAATAAAGCAATGGCTACCAGAAAACTTCCCAACAGCTTTTTCGCTGTACTCAATTTTCCGGCAGATGCCGGTTTTTCCTTGTTACCTCTTTTAAACATCTTATTTCCTCCTCTGGATTATTTTAGTTTTTCACAACATCCACGCTGTTTTCCATTGTCAGCCGGTTTCTCTGGGATAAGAAACCTTTTACATCAAATTCAATCTTACTGTAAACAGTCGTAGACTCTACTTCTGTTCCATCGGGGGTTGTCACTCCCGACAGTCCTAAAGTTTCCGAAATCCTTGATCCATGTTCGTCGTAGATTACATGGATGATTCTGTCCTCTCTCACGTTGTAGATATGAAATTCCAGTATTTCTACCGAATTTTCCATAAGAAATGTTCCATACGGGCGGAGATCTCCATCAAGGTTCAGATTGGTCTTTAAAGCTCTCTGAAATCTTCCAAAAGCTTCATCTGTATCGGAAATGACAAGCTCCTCTGTCTCCCCATAGATGTCTGTATCAATCACTGCAGCTGCCAGATTTGCCGTAGCAAGCCCATCTTCTATATAAGCTTTCTCTACTCTTGCACTCCGGATCCTAAAACAGAACAGGATCAAAAGGACGCTGACTGTAAGCAGCATGATACACATGCTGTACTCTACCGTTCCCTTATCTTTTTTCATTCCAACCCTCCTAATTCTTAGCCGTGGACTCCAGCATGATATCTACCGGGATATTCGTGCCATTCCTGTGAAGCTGAAAGAAACCCGAAGTCGTGTAGGAATGGATCTTCAAATCCCCTTTGATATGCAGGAAAATTTCATTCCCATAACCTGCATCGGACATGGTTGTCCCACTAAGGTCAATGTTTTCCAAACCCTTTGCTGCAAGTTCTGACCGAAGGGAGCTCTCCAGTGAGCTGTCCAGACATCCTTTTGTCTCCATAGACAGCATACAGGCTCTTGCCACCTGCCTTACCTCGTCCTTTTTCGTTACATTGGACATCCATCCAATATAAAATACCAGCATGACTGCCACTGCCATGATTGTCATAATTCCGGGGAATACTCTCATTAGGCTTCCCTGATCTTTCTTCATGAGCCTCCTCCTTTCAAAAAAGGCACCGGAGAAATCTCTCCGATGCCGCACCACACAATCCTTAGAATGTGAATAAGCCTGTAATGGTTGTAGTTGCACTGGACATGATTGTATCAACCAATGACTTGATCTGGGTTCTGAACACTACAATGAGTGCTACTGCCACAACGGTCAGACCTAACTCTACGATGATTTCCTTACCGCCTTTGTCTGCTCCAAAAACTGCTGCTTTCACTTCTTTTGCCTTTGCTGTTGCTTTGTTCATTAAATTTTTCATGTTTACATACCTCGTCTTTCTTTTTTTGATTGATAAATAGTTTATAGATTTCCCTGTGCACTGGGTTTCTACCAAATGTGGTAATTCAAGCTTATACTTCCAATCCCTTAAAATGTCAGGATAGAGGATATTACTTCCATTCCCAAACTGAATATGGTCACTGCAAGCAGTCCCACAAATATCAGAAGCTCAATGATCTGTACCTTACGGTCCAGTGCCTCTTTTTCCTTGAGATTGATTGCGTGCTGCAGGTCATTCATCTGCAGGGATAAGTCCTCCAGAACCTTTACACTGCGACCACTCTCCATAGACTGTCTGATCACGATGCAGAAAATATCAATCTGACTGCAATCAAACTTTTCATTGAAACGCTCCAAAGCGTCCTCTATCTCATGTCTGGTGCTGATATCATTGGTCAGCTCCAGCAGAGCACTTTTTAACCTGCGGTTTTTTACCGCCAGATAACACTCACATAATGATGCGGATAAAAACACTCCGGCTTTTGTCTGAATCCTCAAGGTATCGTAAATACACTTGATATCTTCCAGCATTGCATCATTGTCTGCACTGTTGGAAATTGTAAGGAGCATGTCCGGGAGGAAAAATCCCACCATTCCAAAGAACATACCTGGGAGGATACCTCCAATAGATGCACCCATCAGAAACAGTAACAGCAGAAGCAACACCTTTACCGTCACAAAGGTCACCGGGGTTGCTGTATCCCCAAACAGATAAACTGCTCCTTTCGATTTTAAAAATCTCTGAATGCTGTCAAAGTTCAAAAAACTCATTTTGGACTTCTTTAGAATCCTTCCGGCAAAATCAGCCCCCGCATCCATGGTTCTTTCCATGTTTTCCTTCCACTTTATTTTCATGAAAATCAACAACAGAAGGATGGGGAGGACTACCAGAAGAATGTTCTTTAATAAAACAACCTGTTCTAAACTCATCTGCACCTACCTCCTGTCGATGGCTACTGCCCATACTGCATAAAAGATCATCAGGATGCAGTATGCCAGAATCAGATTTCCTGCTGTATTGCTAAGAAGCAATGGCAGGATTCCAGTCTGTGTAAAGTCATTCATCATCCAGAAGACAATGCCGCAACATCCAAGGATCATCGCAATTTCTACCCTTGCATTATTAAGAATCGCTTTTCGCTCCTTTACTGTTACAAGGTATTCCCGAAGCAGTCCTCTGCTGTCCTTAATGACTTCCCCATAATTTGCTTCGTACCGGGAACAGATCTCCAGATTTCGGATGAGCTCTTTAAACTTTTCATGTTCAATTCGTTTTTCCATGTTTCTGATTGCCTGATTCCTGTCCCCGGTCATCCTTGCTTCTGCACAGCAGTTTTCCACTGCTGATTTGATCGGCTCCGATAGGAACGGCTGGATTCTTGAAAAGATCGTAATCAGCTCGTCCTCCATTCCGCTGTAATTCTCCAGTAAGTTAATGAATGTCATCAAACTTTCTTCCGTCTTGTGATAATTTTCAAGTGCCATAAAGTACAGCACCAGATAACCTACAAACAGGACTCCCACAAAACCCAGCATCCCAAAGACCCATGTACCGGTAATGGAAGTAACCAGTGCAAAACCAGCCGCTGCCATTCCAAGAGCAAAAATCATAAGAATCTCTGTACTTGCAAAAGGCACATACTTTTTAATGTTGCTCTGCAGTACCAGAAGATCCAGCTTGTACAAAAGATTGGTTTTCTCCTGCCTTCCTTCAACGAGAAACAGCCTCTGCTGGGCGGTCTGCCTTTCCTCTTCCTGTGCTTTCGCCTTCTGATACACATTTTCCGCTACCGTGGTCAATGCACTATGCTCTTTCAGGTAAGAAAGCATAAAAAAAGCTGCTATTCCAAGCATCAGAAATAAGCAGATCTTTAATAAAATCAGCATATTCATTTTTCAAAACCTCCTACAACACTCTCTTATAAACCAGCCGATGTGTGGCTTCGTCAAACCCAACGACTTCGGAGATTTCCTTCACTTTGAAATTCTCCATAAACACTACAACTTCCATGGTCCGGAGCATCCTCATGACATCCTCTTTGGAATAATTACTCTCGTACTTCACGTAATCTGCCAGCTTATCTATTGCCTCCGTGGAGCTGACACCATGGACTGACGCCCAGCAGCGGTGTCCTGTATAAGCTGCATTTAAAAAGTATAGTGCCTCCCCGCCTTTGATCTCTCCAATGATGTAATAATCAAGATCAAGCAGCAGACCATTTCTCGCAAGATCCTGTAAGGAATAACAGATTTTTCCCTCTCCACGGTTCTCTACCGTATGCTGGAACATGATGTCCGGATGGTGATAGGAAAACAGTTCCTCATTTTCCTGAATGGTAAGTCCGCTGTTTTCTTCCGGGATATGCTCTAATAACTCATTCATCAGAGTTGTTTTTCCGGAAGCTCCCTTTCCTGTAAACAGCATTCCTCTGGCTGTTTTTGCCTGATGGATCAGATACTCTGCTGTCTTTTGATCCATCATCCCTGCACCGATCAGATAATCCATTCCTTTTTTATTCTTGCTGATCTTTCTGATATGAAGATAGCTGTTGGGTACGGAATTAACATAGGGACTGGAGATGTTCAGTCTCAAAATAAACTTTTCATTGCTCTGCTTATCCGTAAAGTTCTGGATCGCATTGATATCACTGATATTGATTCTGTTCTTGATCGCCACATGCTCAATAAAACGATTGAGATCTGCATCATCCTTAAATTTCACATCGGAAGTCATACGTTTTCCAAACCGCTTAATCCGGACACAATCGAATTTCGTAATTTTGATATCACTGATGGTTTCATCATCAATCAGGGGTTCCAGAATGTGATAACCAAACACATAGTTCTCAAACATACGGATCATGTCTTTTATGATGTCATCCGGCACATGTTTTTCCTTCAGATAATTTTCTACCATCTGATTCAGGATGGCCTTATCTTTCAGCCCACGGTTTACCAGGTTGATGGTGATTTTTTCTACCCGGGTAAAGTAATCTACGATTTCATCAAAGAGCTTTTCGGTGTCCAAAGCAGACTTATTCTTTCCTGCAATCTCCGAATTATTTGTAAGTCCCAATTCTTCTTCTCCTTTCGCAGTATTTGAGTAAATTGTGCGCACGAATCTGCTCACATAAGATCACTGTCATTGCAGTAAGCTTATGTGAAAAGACTCCTACGTGACTCTTTTCAAATTCTCCCCCAGCCGGGTCACATATCCATGGGACTGCCTATCCCATCACGAAACTGCCATCCTGCCCATCCGGACAGCAGTATCAGATGCCAATCTCTGAAAATGCTTTTCGCTGAAATTCAGGTGCGTGCTCTTGTTCCTTTCATCCGGCAGCAGCACCGGTAAGTAAAACCCTCTGCTAAAAGCCTTCACAGGCAAACCTTTCGGTCAGGCTTCTCAATGCACGAAATGGAGCTTTGCTACCTCCGATCATCAGAGGCGAACAGAATAATCACGAAAATATGTGGGTCCTATGAAATTATCAAGGTTCAGTTAGGTTTCAGCTTTTCATCTGCTGATGTACTTGCCTCATCCATAACTGTATTGTATGTGATTACCTCCTCATTTTTTAGGTACATAGCGTAGGAGTCATCACCCTATTTTGTGGTACTTAACGTATCAAGTATGGTGGTAATCAGCTTCTCTGCCAGCTCCTGCTTATCCGGTGGTAAGTTTCCGATTCTGATATCTAATCCATCTGTCAATTTTTCCTCCCTGCCTGCCAGATAATCCAGGGATGTATGAAAGTACTCTGCCAGCAGACACAATGTATCTATTTTTCCTACCCGAACACCTGTCTCAATCGCCCGATATGTTTTGATATTCATACCTAATTCTTCTGATATTTCCTCCTGTGTTTTGCCTTTTTTTCTCCTTAAACACTTAATTCTTTCGCCCACCTTTGTCAGTTCATACATTTTGATCCTTCTACCCATCGGGAAACACAACCGGAGGGCATAAAAATAAAACCTTCCTCAAATGTGTTTTTTTTGAAGGTTTTCTATATTTTTCATATTGAAATTCTTTTAAAAATTTGCTTAAGCAAGATATATTTTATAGTTTGGGATGCAGGACGGGAAGTGAACGAACCCTCTGTTTTTGGTGGAATATTGTACACACTTGCAGAAGAGTAATCAAAAAGAAAAGCCCTGGCAGAATATATCATCTGCACAAGGCTACACTAAGTACTATATAAAATTTATACCTATTCTCTTAAAAATCAATTATACTTATTTTATAAAAATCAGGAAGGCGGATAAGAACATGAAACAAAATGAACAATTGGAAAATGCTTTAAAACATATGATAGAAAACGAAGGAATGGATGAGAGCACCATTCGTGAACAAATAGCCTTCGCCGTTTCCCTTGCATTAAAAAGCAACGACCCAAATTTGCAAAACTTCTGGACAAAAATTCCATGTAATGGCAACTGCCCAACTATTGATGAAATCGTTGATTATTTGATTACAGAAATAACAAATACGAATAGGTGATTATTTCAGGTAATCCTCAAATCCTTTCAATATCTGCTCTACCATATACAGAACAAATTTCATTTCCCGGTCGCTGCAATGAGCTGTCATAAAGAGCAGCCTGTCAAACCATTCCTCTGACTGCTCTTTGCATTTTATCAAAGCCAGTGGTGTTGTTTCCAATGCATCCACAATTCTTAAATAAGTATCCAAATTCATGGTTCTGCGACCGGACTCTACATTTTTTATCGTATCAATCGAAACCTCTGCCTTTTCCGCAAGCCTTTCCTGCGAATAGCAAAGCTGCTTTCTCCGTTCTTTGATATTGCAAGCAATCGTTTGGTATAACACCTGCTCCATTCGCGTAATTCTTATCCTTTCTAAAAGAAGCAGGCGTATCAAAGATATTATTTCTTCACAATTCTCGACATATATGCCAGAATCCTGTCTAAAAATTCTTCCTTTTGTTCTTTGTTGCAATTCGCTATATAGTAATCAACATCGAAATCCTTCATACATGCTCCGGTAATCAGATATGTAGGATCAATTCCATATTCCTTATACAAGATAAGAAGTTTATCTGCTGATAAACCGGTAGCTCCAGATTCATATTTTCTGTAATGTTCTTCCGAAACTCCCAGCGAATATGCAAATTCTGCTTGCTTTCTTCCTAAATTATTTCTGGCTTCCCTCAGTCTTTTTCCAATCTGCATGTTTGTATCTTTCCTGTTTTCTTCCATGGTCTGACCTCCGTTTATA
>CALZFY010000027.1:0-27979 GCA_945786935.1 uncultured Lachnoclostridium sp. | reverse complement strand
TCTGTTCTCTGAACACCACGAAGAAGAGCACCGATGTTATCACCAGCCTGAGCTTCGTCAAGGAGTTTACGGAACATTTCGATACCTGTTACAACAGTTTTTCTTGTTTCTTCTTTAACACCAACGATTTCAACTTCGTCGTTCAAGTGAAGAACACCACGTTCTACTCTACCTGTAGCAACTGTACCACGACCTGTGATTGTGAATACGTCTTCTACTGGCATAAGGAATGGCTGATCTGTTGCACGCTGTGGATCTGGAACCCATTCATCAACAGCATCCATGAGCTCAAGGATCTTGTCACCCCATTCGCTGCTTGGATCTTCAAGAGCTTTTAAAGCAGAACCCTGAATGATTGGTGTATCATCGCCTGGGAAATCATACTCATTTAAGAGTTCACGGATTTCCATATCTACTAATTCAAGTAATTCTTCGTCGTCTACCATATCACATTTGTTCATGAATACTACGATGTAAGGTACACCTACCTGACGAGAAAGAAGGATGTGTTCTTTAGTCTGAGCCATAACACCATCAGTTGCAGCTACTACTAAGATAGCACCGTCCATCTGAGCAGCACCTGTGATCATGTTTTTAACATAGTCAGCATGTCCTGGACAGTCTACATGAGCGTAGTGTCTCTTGTTTGTTTCATATTCAACGTGTGCTGTAGAGATTGTGATACCACGTTCTCTTTCTTCTGGAGCTTTGTCGATGTTTTCGAATGCAACAGCTTCACCTGTACCTAATCTGTCATGAAGAGTTTTTGTGATAGCTGCTGTTAAAGTTGTTTTACCATGGTCAACGTGTCCAATTGTACCAATGTTACAATGTGGTTTGCTTCTTTCAAACTTAGCCTTTGCCATTTTGAATTTTCCTCCTTAAAAAAGATAAACTATTTTTTGATTTTTACTATATATAAAATATATATAATCAGGCTATCTCTGATTATATTAGAAATCAGAGATATTTTCAAGCCTAATTTATTTCATTGAGCTCCCGGCAAATTATTTACCTTTTGCAGCAAGAACTTTTTCCTGAACAGACTTTGGAACCTGTTCATATTTTTCAAAGAACATAGAGTAGTTACCACGACCCTGTGTTCTGGAACGAAGGTCTGTAGAGTATCCGAACATTTCAGCTAATGGTACGTATGCTCTGATCATCTTACCACCACCGATGTCGTCCATACCTTCGATACGTCCACGACGGCTGTTGATATCACCGATAACATCACCCATGTAATCTTCCGGTGTTGTTACTTCAACTTTCATGATCGGCTCAAGTAATACAGCTCCTGCTTTGTGCATAGCATCCTTAAATGCCATGGATCCGGCAATGTGGAATGCCATTTCACTGGAGTCAACTTCATGATAAGATCCGTCATAAACGGTAGCGTGTACACCAAGTACAGGGAATCCTGCAAGGATACCGGACTTAGCAGCTTCTTCGATACCTTCACCAACTGCCGGGATGTATTCCTTAGGAATCGCACCACCGACAACGGTAGATTCGAATTTGAATAATTCTTCACCGTTGGCATCCATCGGCTCGAATTTAACTTTACAGTGACCGTACTGACCACGACCACCGGACTGTTTAGCGTATTTAGAATCAACGTCAACAGCTTTTGTGAATGTTTCTTTGTAAGCTACCTGAGGAGCACCTACGTTAGCTTCAACCTTGAATTCACGAAGGAGACGGTCAACAATGATTTCCAGGTGAAGTTCACCCATACCAGCGATGATTGTCTGACCTGTTTCCTGATCTGTATGAGCACGGAATGTCGGGTCTTCTTCAGCAAGTTTTGCTAAAGCTTCACCCATCTTGCCCTGTCCGGCTTTTGTCTTAGGCTCAATAGCAAGCTCGATAACCGGTTCCGGGAATTCCATGGACTCAAGGATTACAGGATGCTGTTCGTCACAGATTGTATCACCTGTTGTTGTAACCTTGAAACCTACAGCTGCTGCGATATCACCGGAGTAAACTTTGTCAAGTTCCTGTCTCTTGTTTGCATGCATCTGAAGGATACGTCCAACACGTTCTTTTTTATCTTTTGTAGAGTTGTATACGTAAGAACCTGAGTTCATAGTTCCTGAATATACACGGAAGTATGCAAGTTTACCTACGAATGGGTCTGTCATGATCTTGAAAGCAAGTGCTGAGAATGGTTCTTCATCAGAAGAATGTCTTTCAATTTCATTTCCATCCATATCTGTACCCTTGATTGCAGGGATGTCGATTGGAGATGGCATATATTCAATGATTGCATCCAGAAGTTTCTGAACACCTTTGTTTCTGTAAGCAGTACCACAGCAAACCGGGATTGCCTGACATTCACAAGTTGCTTTTCTGAGAACCTTCTTCAGTTCTTCAACGGATGGTTCTTCACCTTCCAGGTACATCATCATTAAATCATCATCTAATTCGCAGATTTTTTCTACTAATTCAGTATGATATAATTCAGCTTCTTCAGCCATATCTTCCGGGATGTCAACGATAGAAATGTCATCACCCTTGTCATCGTTGTAGATATAAGCTTTCATTTCAAATAAGTCGATGATTCCTTTGAATTCATCTTCTTTACCGATTGGTAACTGTAAGCAGATTGCGTTTTTACCAAGACGGGTTTTAATCTGATCTACACATCCGTAGAAGTTTGCACCAAGGATGTCCATTTTGTTAATAAATGCCATACGTGGTACGTTGTATGTGTCAGCCTGACGCCATACGTTTTCAGACTGTGGTTCTACACCACCCTTTGCACAGAATACACCAACTGCACCGTCTAATACACGAAGAGAACGTTCAACTTCAACTGTGAAGTCTACGTGTCCTGGAGTATCGATGATGTTGATACGGTGTTCTAAAGCGCCTGGTTTTGCTTTACAGTTTTCCTGCAATGTCCAGTGGCAGGTAGTAGCAGCAGAAGTAATTGTGATACCTCTTTCCTGTTCCTGAGCCATCCAGTCCATAGTTGCAGTACCTTCATGAGTATCACCAATTTTATAGTTAACACCGGTATAGTATAAGATACGCTCTGTTGTTGTTGTTTTACCAGCATCAATATGAGCCATAATACCAATGTTTCTGGTTCTCTCTAATGGATATTCTCTTCCAGCCAAGGTTTTTTCCTCCTTATTGTTATCAACGAGATACTATGCAGCAGTTTGATTAGAAACGATAGTGAGCAAATGCTTTGTTTGCTTCTGCCATTCTGTGCATTTCTTCTTTTCTCTTTACAGATGCGCCTGTGTTGTTAGCTGCATCCATAATTTCGTTTGCAAGTCTTTCTTCCTGAGTCTTTTCAGATCTCTTACGGGAGAACATTGTTAACCAACGAAGTGCTAAAGCCTGACGTCTGTCTGGTCTTACTTCGATTGGTACCTGGTATGTTGCTCCACCGATACGTCTAGCTTTTACTTCGAGAACTGGCATGATGTTGTTCATAGCCTCTTCGAATACTTCGAGTGCTTCTTTTCCAGTTTTTTCAGCTACTCTTTCAAATGCTCCGTATACAATTTTCTGAGCTACACCTTTCTTACCATCTAACATGATGTTGTTGATAAGTTTGGTAACTACTACGTTATTGTACATTGGATCTGCTAATACTTCTCTTTTCTGAGTATGTCCTTTACGTGGCACGTTACTTCCCTCCTTAATTATAATTGGAATCTTTGATCCCTTCATTAAATCTTAGGTACTCACATGTGTCGTTCTACGTGTGTTCGTGCTCGGTATTTCCAGTATATCTAAACCCGCAACCCATGAGGTAAATATACATATCTGCCCCGCAGATATTATAAGAATGCCGGCACAGTGCATGATGCACTTAACAAATAGTTCTGTTTGTAAGTCTCTTTGTTATTTGGTGTCTTATTTCTTAGCGTCTTTTGGTCTCTTAGCACCGTATTTAGAACGAGCTTGGCGTCTCTTAGCAACACCTGCTGTATCTAAGGTACCTCTGACGATATGGTATCTTGTACCTGGTAAGTCCTTAACACGACCACCACGGATCAATACAACGCTATGCTCCTGAAGGTTATGTCCTTCACCTGGAATGTAGCTTGTTACTTCGATACCGTTTGAAAGACGAACTCTGGCGATTTTTCTAAGAGCAGAGTTTGGTTTCTTAGGTGTAGCTGTCTTAACTGCTGTACAAACACCACGTTTCTGTGGAGCTGACTGATCAGTAGCTTTCTTCTTTAAAGAGTTGAATCCTTTCTGAAGTGCTGGTGCAGTAGATTTTTTTACAGATGTCTGTCTTCCTTTTCTAACTAACTGGTTAAATGTTGGCATTCCTTTCACCTCCTGTGTTATTTAACATATCTTTTGTGACATGTCAGTGATTGAATTCTAAAAATTCAAGTGTTTGGTAGGTTGCTGAATTTGGTCTTTCCAAATTATGTGCAGTCTCCTTCTGTATATGGAAACTCACACTGTTGTATTATATCCAAGGCTTTTGGGCGTGTCAAGGGCTTTTTTGTTTTTTTATAGATACAAAACAGAGCCCGCTTTCACGGGCTCTGACCTTGTTTATTTTATTCTGTTTCAGCTAATTCTTCTAAAACTTCATCCAGATCTTCTGCTTCTTCCAAAGCATCTGTTGTGGCTGTTTCAGCTTCTGCTGCTTCGACTTCATCAATCTCCACATCTTCTGCGATTTCTTCGATCTCTTCGATTTCTTCGTCTTTTGCTTCTTCAGCCGCCTGTGCTGTCATTGCTTCAAATTCTGCATCCACATCCAGTTTTACATCATGGTAACGTTTCATACCGGTACCGGCCGGAATCAGCTTACCGATGATAACGTTTTCTTTCAGACCGATCAGGTTATCTACTTTACCCTTGATCGCTGCTTCTGTAAGAACTTTGGTTGTTTCCTGGAAGGAAGCTGCTGATAAGAAGGAGTTTGTTGCAAGGGATGCTTTTGTGATACCAAGCATTACCTGTTTTCCTTCTGCCGGCTTCTTGCCTTCTGCGATCAACGCTTCGTTTACATCATCGTACTCAAGAGCATCTACCATAGCACCCGGCAGGAATTCGGAATCTCCGTTTTCTTCGATGCGGATCTTCTTGAGCATCTGACGAACGATCATCTCAATGTGCTTATCATTGATTTCTACACCCTGTAAGCGATATACACGCTGTACTTCGCGGAGCATATAGTCCTGAACTGCACGAACACCTTTGATACGTAAAATATCGTGTGGGTTTACAGAACCTTCTGTTAATGGATCACCGGCTTCTAACCATGCACCATCCACAGCCTTGATTCTGGAACCGTAAGGAATCAGGTAAGTCTTGGATTCACCTGTTTCATTGTTTGTTACAATGATTTCACGTTTCTTCTTTGTATCATTTAACTGTGCATATCCGGCAAATTCTGAAATAATTGCAAGACCCTTTGGTTTTCTTGCTTCAAAAAGTTCTTCGACACGAGGAAGACCCTGTGTGATATCTCCACCGGCAACACCACCGGTATGGAAGGTTCTCATGGTCAGCTGTGTACCAGGTTCACCGATAGACTGAGCTGCAATGATACCAACGGATTCACCAACCTGTACCGCTTCACCTGTAGCCATGTTCGCACCGTAACATTTTGCACAGACACCAATGTGTGAACGACAGGTAAGAACTGTTCTGATCTTCACTGCTGTTAATGGCTTGCCTTCTGCATCAACACCTTTGCTTACCACTGCAGCGGCACGTCTTGGTGTGATCATGTGGTTTGCTTTTACAATAACATTTCCTTCTGCATCACAGATATCTTCACATACGAAACGTCCTGTAATACGTTCCTGAAGGCTTTCGATTTCTTCCTTGCCATCCATGAATGCTTCTACAACCATTCCCGGAATTGCTTTGCCTTCGCAGCAATCTACTTCACGAACGATCAGGTCCTGAGAAACGTCTACCAGACGTCTTGTCAGATAACCGGAGTCAGCGGTACGAAGCGCTGTATCGGAAAGACCTTTACGGGCACCATGTGCTGACATGAAGTATTCCAGTACGTCAAGACCTTCACGGAAGTTGGACTTAATTGGAAGCTCGATGGTATGACCCGTTGTATCAGCCATAAGACCACGCATACCAGCCAGCTGTTTGATCTGCTTATCGGAACCACGGGCACCGGAGTCAGCCATCATGAAGATGTTGTTATATTTATCAAGACCGCCAAGAAGCTTCTTTGTAAGAATCTGGTCAGTTTCCTGCCATGTGTCTACAACTTCTTTGTAACGTTCTTCTTCTGTAATAAGACCACGTTTGAAGTTACGTGTAATCTTGTCTACGGTTTTCTGTGCATTCTCAATGAGCTGCGGTTTTTCCGGCGGCACTGTCATGTCAGAAATAGATACTGTCATGGCAGCACGGGTGGAATATTTGTAACCCATTGCTTTGATATCATCCAGAACTTCTGCTGTCTTGGTAGCTCCGTGTGTGTTAATTACTTTTTCAAGGATCTGTTTTAATCCTTTTTTACCAACATGGAAATCCACTTCCAGTTTCAGTTCATTTCCCGGAACACTTCTGTCTACAAAGCCAAGATCCTGTGGCAGGATTTCGTTGAAGATGAAACGTCCCAGAGTAGAATCTACATTCTGTGTAAGCACGGTGCCATCTGCCATCGTCTTGCTCATACGAACTTTGATCTTAGACTGTAAGGTGATTCCACCGTTTTCATAGCAGAGGATCGCTTCGTTAACACTCTTGAAGAATTTACCTTCTCCGAGAACACCCGGTCTTTCCTGTGTCAGGTAGTAGATACCAAGGACCATATCCTGTGAAGGAACGGCTACAGGACCACCATCAGACGGTTTTAACAGGTTGTTTGGAGAGAGAAGCAGGAATCTGCACTCTGCCTGAGCTTCTACAGACAGTGGAAGATGTACCGCCATCTGGTCACCATCGAAGTCAGCGTTGAACGCTGTACATACCAACGGATGAAGCTTGATTGCTTTACCTTCTACTAAAATAGGTTCGAAAGCCTGAATACCAAGTCTGTGAAGTGTGGGGGCACGGTTTAACATAACCGGATGTTCTTTAATAACATCTTCCAGCACATCCCAGACTTCCGGCTGAAGCTTTTCAACCATCTTCTTAGCACTCTTAATGTTATGAGCAGTTCCGTTATATACGAGCTCTTTCATTACGAAAGGTTTGAACAGCTCGATTGCCATCTCTTTTGGAAGACCACACTGGTAAATCTTTAATTCCGGTCCTACAACGATTACGGAACGTCCTGAGTAGTCAACACGTTTTCCGAGAAGGTTCTGGCGGAAACGTCCGGATTTACCCTTTAACATATCGGAAAGAGATTTTAATGCTCTGTTTCCAGGACCGGTTACCGGACGGCCACGACGGCCATTGTCGATAAGTGCATCGACTGCTTCCTGAAGCATTCTCTTTTCGTTTCTGACGATGATGTCCGGAGCTCCCAGTTCCAGGAGTCTCTTCAGACGATTGTTACGGTTGATGATTCTTCTATATAAATCATTCAGGTCAGAGGTAGCAAAACGTCCACCGTCCAACTGAACCATAGGACGTAAATCCGGTGGAATTACCGGAATTGCATCCATGACCATCCATTCCGGTTTGTTTCCGGATTCACGGAAGGATTCAACAACCTCCAGACGTTTCACGATACGTGCGCGTTTCTGGCCTGTTGCATCTTCGAGACCTGCTCTTAATTCAGCAGCCTCTTTATCAAGGTCGATGTCCTGAAGCAACTGTTTAATTGCTTCAGCACCCATACCTACTTTAAATTCATTGCCGTATTTTTCTCTCGCATCCTGGTATTCTTTTTCAGATAATACCTGTTTGTATACAAGCTCTGTAGCATTACCTGCATCCAGAACGATATAGGAAGCGAAGTAGAGAACTTTTTCCAGGATTCTTGGAGATAAATCCAGGATCAGTCCCATTCTGCTCGGGATTCCCTTGAAATACCAAATGTGGGAAACCGGTGCAGCCAGTTCGATGTGACCCATACGTTCACGACGTACGTTGGATTTTGTAACTTCAACGCCACATCTGTCACATACGACACCTTTATATCTGATCTTTTTGTATTTACCACAGTGACATTCCCAGTCCTTGCTAGGTCCAAAGATCTTTTCACAGAACAGACCGTCTCTTTCAGGCTTTAATGTTCTGTAGTTAATTGTTTCAGGTTTTAATACTTCACCATAAGACCATTCTCTGATTTTTTCAGGAGATGCAAGACCGATTTTGATTGCATCAAAGGTCATTGGCTGGTAAACTTCATTATTTACTGTTTCTGGCATCTTCGGCGCTCCTTTCCGATTATTCTTCTATTTCTGATTCAGCTGAAGCTTCTTCCTCCACGGAAACCAGTTCTTCTCCCTGGAATTCCTGGGTTGTGTAACCATAAGCTTCATATCCTCTTTCTTCATCTCTGAAGTTTCTGTCTCCTTCGATAATGGAACGTAAATCTGTAGATTCGCCATAAGCACTTGTTTCCATGATCTCTACTTCTGTATTATCATCCTTTAATACTCTGACATCGAGACCTAAGGACTGTAATTCTTTTAAGAGAACCTTGAAGGATTCCGGAATACCTGCTTCAGGAATGTTTTCACCCTTAATGATTGCTTCATAGGTCTTCACACGTCCGATGACATCATCTGACTTCACTGTGAGGATTTCCTGAAGTGTATATGCAGCACCGTAAGCTTCCAGTGCCCAAACTTCCATTTCTCCGAAACGCTGTCCACCGAACTGAGCTTTACCACCCAGAGGCTGCTGTGTAACGAGAGAGTAAGGACCGGTAGAACGTGCATGGATCTTATCATCTACCAGGTGGTGAAGTTTCAGGTAATGCATGTGACCAATGGTTACAGGGCTATCGAAATATTCTCCTGTTCTACCGTCACGAAGTCTTACCTTACCATCTCTTGATAACGGCACACCTTTCCATAAAGCTCTGTGGTCTCTGTTTTCATACAGATAATCCAACACTTCCGGAAAAAGTTCTTCTCCGTGTTTTTCTTTAAATTCATCCCACTCAAGATTTACATAATCATTTGCAAGATCCAGAGTGTCCATAATATCATCTTCGTTTGCGCCATCGAATACCGGTGTTGCAATGTTAAAGCCAAGCGCCTTGGCAGCCAGACTTAAATGAATCTCCAATACCTGCCCGATATTCATACGGGAAGGTACACCCAGTGGGTTCAGTACGATATCCAATGGACGTCCGTTTGGAAGGAATGGCATATCTTCTACCGGTAATACACGGGAAACAACACCCTTATTACCATGACGGCCGGCCATCTTATCACCTACGGAGATTTTTCTCTTCTGTGCAATGTAAATACGAACTGACTGGTTTACACCCGGAGATAATTCATCACCGTTTTCTCTGGTGAATACTTTGGCATCTACAACGATACCATATTCGCCGTGTGGTACTTTTAAGGAAGTATCTCTTACTTCTCTTGCTTTTTCACCAAAGATTGCACGAAGCAGTCTTTCTTCCGCTGTCAGTTCTGTTTCTCCCTTAGGAGTTACTTTACCAACCAGGATATCTCCGGCACGAACTTCTGCACCAATACGGATGATACCTCTTTCATCAAGATCCTTAAGTGCATCATCACCAACACCCGGAACATCTCTTGTGATCTCTTCCGGTCCTAATTTGGTATCACGTGCTTCTGCTTCATATTCTTCAATATGGATAGATGTATAAACATCATCCTGTACAAGTCTTTCACTTAATAAGACAGCATCCTCGTAGTTGTAGCCTTCCCATGTCATAAAGCCAATGAGTGGGTTTTTACCAAGAGCCAGCTCACCCATAGAGGTGGATGGACCATCGGCGATTACCTGACCTGCTTCTACATGTTCACCCTTGAATACGATCGGTCTCTGATTGTAACAGTTGCTCTGGTTACTTCTGGAGAATTTAGACAGACGATATACATCTTTTGTTCCGTCATCGTTCTTCATGATGATCTGATTAGATTCTGCTCTTTCGATCACGCCGGCTTTCTTTGCAACTACACAGACACCTGAGTCAACTGCTGCCTTTGGTTCCATACCTGTACCAACAACCGGTGCTTCTGTGAGCATCAGTGGTACGGCCTGACGCTGCATGTTGGATCCCATGAGGGCACGGTTCGCATCGTCATTCTGAAGGAATGGGATCAATGCTGTAGCAACAGAAAATACCATCTTAGGAGATACGTCCATGTAATCAAACATGGTCTTTTCATAAGACTGTGTTTCTTCCAGGTAACGTCCGGATACATTATTATGGATGAAATGTCCTTCTGCATCCAGTGGTTCGTTAGCCTGTGCTACATGGTAGTTATCTTCTTCATCTGCTGTCATATATACAACTTCATCGGTAACTCTTGGATTTAACGGATCACTCTTATCTACCTTACGATATGGAGCTTCTACAAATCCGTATTCATTGATACGGGCATAAGTAGCCAAAGAGTTGATCAGACCGATGTTTGGACCTTCAGGAGTCTCGATCGGACACATTCTTCCGTAATGGGAGTAGTGAACATCTCGAACCTCGAAACCTGCACGGTCTCTGGAAAGACCACCCGGACCAAGTGCTGACAGACGTCTCTTATGAGTCAGCTCACCTAACGGGTTGTTCTGATCCATGAACTGGGACAGCTGGGAAGAACCGAAGAATTCTTTCACTGCTGCAGTCACCGGTTTGATATTGATCAGCTGCTGCGGTGTAATGTTTTCCAGATCCTGTGTCGTCATTCTTTCACGAACAACTCTTTCCATTCTGGAAAGACCGATACGGTACTGGTTCTGTAAAAGTTCACCAACCGCACGAATACGTCTGTTACCTAGATGGTCGATATCATCATCATTACCCATGCCATATTCCAGATGCATGTTGTAGTTGATGGATGCGAAAATATCCTCTTTTGTAATGTGTTTTGGAATCAATTCTGTAATGCTTCTCTTAACTGCTTCGATGCGGTCTTCAAGACTTTCATTTTCTTCCAGAATTTTTTCCAGAGCAGGGTAGTATACTAACTCTGTAACTCCAAGCTCCTTCGGATCTACATCAAGGTATGTGCTTAAGTCAACCATCATATTGGAAAGGATCTTCACTCTGCGGTCATCTTCTGTCACTACCCAGATATATGGAATTGCTGCGTTCTGAATGGTATCAGCAAGATCTCTTGTAATCTCAGTACCCGCCTCAGCAATAATTTCACCGGTTGTAGTATCTACTACGTCATCTGCGAGAACCTGACCTGTTACACGGTTCTTCAGCATTAACTTTTTGTTGAATTTATAACGTCCAACCTTAGCAAGATCATATCTCTTTGGATCAAAGAACATGTTCATGATCAGGCTTTCTGCGCTTTCTACTGCCAGTGGTTCACCCGGACGGATTTTTTTGTATAATTCCAGAAGACCTTCCTGGTAATTTGTGGAAACATCTTTGGTAAGCGCAGCAAGAATTTTTGGTTCTTCACCAAATAATTCAAGGATTTCTGCGTTGGTACCACATCCCAGAGCACGGATCAGCACTGTGATCGGAACCTTTCTTGTTCTGTCCACACGTACATAAAATACGTCATTGGAATCTGTTTCATACTCTAACCATGCACCACGGTTTGGAATCACAGTGGAGGAGAATAATCTCTTACCGAGCTTATCATGTCCAATTGCATAGTAAATGCCAGGGGAACGTACTAACTGGCTGACAATTACTCGCTCAGCACCGTTGATTACAAAGGTACCGGTTGCTGTCATAAGCGGCAAATCGCCCATGAAAATTTCATGCTCATTAATTTCATCGGTTTCTTTATTGTAAAGACGTACCTTTACTTTTAAAGGTGCTGCATAGGTTGCATCTCTTTCTTTACACTCTTCAATTGTGTATTTTACATCGTCTTCACACAATGTAAAATCTACAAATTCCAAACTAAGATGACCACTGTAGTCAGCGATCGGAGAAATATCTGCAAATACCTCTTTTAATCCTTCATCCAGAAACCACTGATAGGAATCTTTCTGAACTTCAATCAGGTTTGGCATTTCCAGAACTTCTTTTTGTCTGGAGTAGCTCATTCTGCTACTTTTTCCGTTAACTACTGGACGGATTCTGTTTTTTTCCATTGACGTTCACCCTTTCTATTTTTTAAAACTTGCGTTTCTTACTGTTTTATGGCATTATAAGTCATGATAATAAACCTAATTTACCACAATAATGCACCCTACACAATAACACAAACAAGCAAGGATGTCAACATTATTTTTTGTTTTATGCAAAATCGCCCAGACAGATAGCCTGGGCGATTTTACATCACACAATAACAAACCCCGATGATCGCTCACCGGGGTCTCAACGTTATACTTATTTAAGAGTAACTTTAGCGCCTTCTGCTTCAAGTTTTGTTTTAAGTTCTTCAGCTTCTGCTTTAGAGCATCCTTCTTTAACAACCTTTGGAGCACCGTCAACAACTTCTTTAGCTTCTTTCAGTCCAAGACCAGTTACTTCACGAACGATCTTGATAACTTTAACTTTAGATGCACCTGCATCTGTTAATTCAACGTCGAAAGAATCTTTTTCTTCTGCTGCTTCTGCTGGGCCAGCTGCTGCTACTACAACACCTGCTGCTGCAGATACACCAAATTCTTCTTCACATGCTTTTACTAATTCGTTTAATTCTAATACGGATAATTCTTTGATAGCTTCAATAAATTCAGCTGTTGTTAATTTTGCCATTATAATTTCCTCCAATTTAAAATTTTATTTACATCATGTTATAGACTCGAAAAAATCTCCGATTTTTCCTCGTTATCAATGTGGTTTCTGCGAAACCCAAGCAGCATACGCTGCTAATTGCCTTCGGCAATCACATTGATATTTTACGCTTCCTTAGCTTCTGCGATCTGATTAAGAACACGAGCGAAGTTTGCGATTGGGCTCTGCATAGAACCAAGTAATCTTCCGAGAAGAGCTTCTCTTCCTGGAATCTGGGAAATAGCCTGCATTCCCTTTGCGTCATAGAACTGACCTTCTACAACACCTGCTACCATTTCAAGGTTTGGAATTTCTTTTGCAAATTTTGCTACCATACGAGCCGGTGCTGTTGCATCAGTTGTAGAAATAGCGATTGCGTTTGGTCCTTCCAGGCTGTCGTTTAAGCTTTCGAAAGCTGTTCCGGCAAAAGCACGTTTCATCATTGTGTTTTTGTATACCTTGTAAACGATGCCTTCTTCTCTCATTGCTTTACGGAGCTTTGTGTCCTGTTCTACAGTAACACCGCTGTAGTTAATGATCACTGCAGTCTGTGCACCGTCAATGTGAGCTTTGATTTCCTCTACGATCGGCTGTTTTAACTCAATTTTTGCCATTTGAATGGTGTACCTCCTTTTTAGATTTTACACCGCCAAAGTGTTTCCAAAAGAAAACCTCTCTATCCGCAGACAGAGAGGTTCAAAAGCCTTTTCTATATTTCCCCAAAAGCCCTGTAAGCCTTCCGGGTTTTAGAATACTTTTTCCTCGGCAGGCGTTTACTCCTTATGCCTTACGGCACCTGCTGTCTTCGGCAGTTAGACAAGTATCATGTCCGTTGGACATTATACCTGATTATATATTGAATGTCAACCCAAAACTATGCAAGTTTTGCTGTATTAATTTTAACGCCAGGTCCCATGGTAGGTGTTACAGTAACACTCTTTAAGTACTGACCTTTTAATGCAGCTGGTTTAGCTTTGATGATTGCACCCATAAGCGTCTGGAAGTTGTCGGTTAACTGTTCTTCTGTGAAAGAAGCTTTTCCGATTGGCACGTGGATAATATTTGTTTTGTCCAATCTGTACTCAATCTTACCAGCTTTGATATCCTGGATCGCTTTTGTTACGTCCATAGTAACTGTTCCGGCTTTCGGGTTTGGCATTAAGCCCTTAGGTCCGAGTACACGTCCCAAACGACCAACAACACCCATCATATCCGGTGTAGCAACTACAACATCGAAATCAAACCATCCTTCGTTCTGAATTCTTGGAATGAGATCTTCTGCTCCAACGTAATCAGCACCTGCAGCTAAAGCTTCATCAGCTTTTGCGTTCTTAGCAAATACTAAGATACGAACTGTTTTACCTGTACCGTGTGGTAAAACAACTGCACCACGGATCTGCTGTTCAGCGTGACGTCCGTCACAGCCTGTTCTGATATGAGCTTCGATTGTTTCATCAAATTTAGCTACTGCTAATTTTTTTACTAAAGCCATAGCTTCAGTTGTATCATACTGAGTCTGCTTGTTGTACTGTTTCGCAGCCTCAACATATTTCTTTCCATGTTTCATATTAAATATCCTCCTAGTGGTAATTGCGGGAATTTCCCTCCCACGTTTTCATTGTTACTCAGTTACTGTGATACCCATACTTCTTGCAGTACCAGCGATCATGCTCATAGCTGCTTCAAGGCTTGCTGCATTTAAGTCCGGCATTTTTAATTCAGCAATCTTCTGAATTTCTGCTTTGCTGATTGTAGCAACTTTTGTTTTGTTTGGAACACCTGAACCAGATTTGATGTTACATGCTTTTTTCAGTAACACTGCAGCTGGCGGAGTCTTTGTGATAAAGCTGAAGCTTCTATCTGCATATACTGTGATAACAACTGGGATAATAAGATCTCCCTGGTCTGCTGTTCTTGCATTGAATTCTTTTGTAAACTGAACAATGTTTACACCATGCTGACCAAGTGCTGGTCCGACTGGTGGTGCTGGTGTAGCTTTACCAGCAGGAATCTGTAATTTAATATAACCTGTTACTTTTTTTGCCATGATAAGGCACCTCCTATGTGGTATTTGCGGGGATTTCCCTCCCACGATCCGCTAAATGTTTATCAGCGGACGTTTTCTTGTTACATTTTTTTGATTTCTGTGAAACTGATTTCAACCGGCGTTTCACGACCGAACAGGTCTACGTTAATGGTTACGCACTGTTTACCTTCGTTGATCGCCTGGATCATACCAACAGTATCCTTCCATACGCCACCGATAACTACGACACTGTCACCTACTGCAAAATCAATAACGACATTCTCACTCTGAATTCCAAGTGGTAACATTTCTTCCTCAGTCAGCGGAACCGGTTTGGATCCCGGACCAACAAATCCTGTTACGCCTCTAGTATTTCTTACAACGTACCATGTATCGTCGTTCATTACCATATTGATCAGAACATATCCCGGAAACATTTTTTTGGAAACCTGTTTTTTGGCTCCGTTTTTCATTTCCACAACATCCTGCATAGGAACTCTAACCTCGAGAATCTGATCTTCCAGGTGTCTGTTTTCAATTGTTTTTTCAATGTTGGCCTTCACTTTGTTTTCATACCCTGAATAAGTATGAACTACATACCAGTTTGCTTCTGACATAATATCACCTTTCATCGAATTTTATAAACTCATCAGGAATTCAATACCGTAGCTAATGATAAGATCCAGTATTTTAATGATAATGCCTAACGCAACAGCAGATGCTACTACAGCAGCGCTTTCGCGTGCAAGTGATTTCCTGTCTGGCCACACAATTTTCTTAAATTCAGCTTTAAGACCTTTGAACCAGCTCTTTTTCGGAGCAGTTTCTTTTGCTGTGTTGTTTTCCATTCTCGTCACTTCCTTTGCATCAGACTATTTAGTCTCTTTATGTGCTGTGTGTTTTCTACAGAATCTACAGTATTTGCTAGTTTCCATTCTGTCAGGATGAGTTTTCTTATCCTTTGTCATGTTGTAGTTACGCTGTTTGCATTCTGTACATGCCAATGTGATTCTAACGCGCACAACTTCCACCTCGCTTTTTCTTATTTTTGTGCGACAGCCGCGATTCTCTGTCAATTTTTAGGCATAAAAAAAAAGCCTTCGCTTCTTCCATTCGCCTACACAGAATAACATATCAGGCGGGATGCGTCAAGGCTTTTTCTTATTTTTCTGCTTATTTTTTATTCATCTTTTGCCCATCCATAGGCGTATTTTACGGCTTTGTTCCAGGCTTTGATGTGTTTTTGTCTCTCCTCTTCCTCCATGGAAGGTTCAAACACAGCACTGACAGACCAGTTTTGTAAGACTTCTTCCTTATCAGTCCAGTATCCTACCGCCAGTCCTGCCAGATAAGCAGCTCCCATAGCCGTTGTTTCCACACATACCGGACGATGCACCGGTGCACCTATGATATCTGCCTGTGTCTGCATGAGAAAATCATTGGCACTGGCTCCTCCATCTACCTTCAAAGTGGAAAGCTCTATGCCCGAATCTGCCCGCATCGCTTCCAAAACGTCACCTGCCTGGTATGCGATAGATTCCAGTGTGGCACGAATAATATGGTATTTATTGACACCACGGGTAAGCCCTACGATGGTTCCTCTTGCATACTGATCCCAATGTGGTGCTCCAAGTCCCGTAAATGCAGGAACCACATAACAGCCGTTGGTATCGGCCACCTTCTTTGCCATATATTCCGAATCTGCCGCTGAATCAATGAGCTGCATTTCATCTCTCAGCCATTGAATGGCTGCCCCTGCCACGAAGATAGAACCTTCCAGTGCATAATTGACTTTGCCGTCCAATCCCCAGGCAATGGTAGTGACAAGTCCGTTTTTTGAAAACACCGGCTTCTCCCCGGTATTCATTAACAGAAAGCATCCTGTTCCATAGGTATTTTTCGCTTCCCCCGGGGTAAAACAGGTCTGGCCAAACAATGCTGCCTGCTGATCTCCCGCTGCACCTGCAATGGGAATCTCGCCGCCAAAATAGGAAGCGTCCGCCATACCATAAACGCAGCTTGAGGGCATCGCTTTTGGAAGCATTTTTTCAGGGATGTTAAGCTCTGCTAAGATTTCCTGATCCCATTCCAATGTATTAATGTTAAAGAGCATGGTTCTTGATGCATTGGAATAGTCTGTCACATGAGCTTTTCCCTTGGTCAGTTTCCAGATGAGCCAGGTTTCCACCGTACCAAACAGAAGCTCTCCCGCCTCTGCCTTTTCTCTTGCTCCCGGGACATTGTCTAAGATCCATTTGATCTTGGTTCCGGAAAAATAAGCATCAATGACAAGCCCTGTCTTTTCCCTGAATTTTTCCGTAAGCCCTTTCGCCTTTAATTCATCACAGTATTCCGAAGTTCTGCGACACTGCCATACAATGGCATGATAAACGGGCGTGCCGGTATGTTTATCCCAGACGATGGCTGTTTCCCTTTGATTGGTAATACCGATGGCAGCAACTTCTGAAGCTGACGCCCCAATCTTATTCATGGCCTCTACCGCAACCCCAAGCATGCTGGCCCAGATCTCATCGGCGTCATGCTCCACCCAGCCCGGTTTCGGAAAATACTGGGTAAATTCCCGCTGTGCCACGCTGCAGATCTCGCCCTTTTTATTGAACAGAATGCAGCGGTTGCTGGTGGTTCCGGCATCCAGCGCCATTACATATTTTTCCATACTTTTAATCCCCCTTTTATAGTTTGATGATCAGCACCGGAATGGGCGGATGATTCGGCCGGTTGGCATATTCCGATACAATGACCAGGAACTTTTTCGGATCTAACCCCTTTATATAGGAAAGAACAGCCTCCTTCTCCTCAAATCCGCTATCTTTCCCACTGTAGATACAGACGGTCATCAATCCCTTTTTCTTTAACAATCCAAGCCCTGTCTCTATGGCTTTGATACTGCTGTGGGCTTTGGTCGCAAGTGCATGATCGCCACCCGGAAGATACCCCAAATTAAAGGTGATGCAGGAAACTGTATTTTCCCCCGCATATTCACCCATCCTCTCATGAGATGCTAAGATCAGCTCATAATTGAAAGGACAGTTATCCTTCCACAACTTTTCCCTGGTGTGGTCTAATGCCGTTTCCTGAATATCAAAGGCAAGCACATGACCACTCTCCCCTGCCAGCTTACTAAGCAGTGCCGTATCGTTTCCATTTCCCATGGTAGCATCAATACAAAGATCCCCCGGCATGACATGGCTTTCCAAAAAGAAATGTACCCACTCTGTGATCTGATAGCTTTTCATCCTAGCCCTCTTCATCCTCCATATGAACATAAGCCTGTGCGATTCTGTTATAATCAAATTCTTTTTCAATCTGTTTTACAGTAAAATCTTCCCCATTGATCTCACTTAAATAAATATATCGTCCGTCATCGCTGATGGTATCATCTTCCACAACAGCACCAACTACATAGTGTTTGTCTTCAAAATCAAACTCATCTACCACTGCCATTTCCACATCGGAACCATCCTTCGCAGTTACATGAAAGGTTACGTATTCCTGAAATTCATTTTCCATTTCCATGTTTCTCTCCACTTCTGACATTATAAATGTCCCTTTTTATTTACTCGTTCCGGAAATCCAAGACCCCCGAACAGCTATGTTTATTATATCAGTATCCGGCACAAAACACAAACAATAGATCATGAGATCAACTATCTGTAAGCGCAAAAACAGGGATGTCAAACGACACCCCCTACGTTTACTCCGGCCAGATAAAGTTGCAGTTTCCAGCTTCCAGTCCATCGATCAAAATATTCTGTCCCGTACAAAAGCGGTTTTTCACCGCCATAAAATAAATCCACTCTGCTGCCTCTTCCACACTCATCCATCGTTTCATGGGAGTCAACTCCATAATTTTCTCCCAAAGCTTTTCATCCTCCATGACAGGACGGTTCAGCTCCGTCATAACGCCTCCAAAATCCAGGCTGTTGCAGGTGGCCTGAAACTTCGCCACTCTCATGGCCACATTTTTTGTATAGGAAAGAACGCCGCCTTTGCTGGCTGCATACTCCGGAAATTCCGAACCGGTATGTCCGCTGGCAGACCCGATCATCACAATGGATCTGATTTCCGGCTGTATCCCATAATGCTCTGTCACCAAAATGGTTCCTTTTAAATTCACATCGATATCTTCCTCATTCTGTACTCCGGCATTGTTCACCAGTACCTGAATTGCCGGAAGCTCCGGATAGGAATCCTGATCCCTGATATCCAGACGATAGTGTGTATAATTCGGATGTTCAATAGCTGATTCTTTTTTATCAAAGCCGTAGACCTGATGACCTTCCTTTAAAAAATATTCCACAGCCCCTTTGCCGATGCCCGAGCTTGTTCCGGTGATCAAAATATTCATCGTAAATTCTCCTTCATACTCTCAGGCAGAGCCTTTGTCAGTGCAGCTACAACATAGATACAAATGACTCTGTCAATATAATCAGTTAAGAACTGAACTACAAAACAGCTTCCTACCAGTCCAAGGGAGGTCTTTGCAAGAATCTGTACAAGAATAGAGGAACCTGAAGATGTAATGCCTCCAAATAAAAACGCAGTAATGCAGGAGCTTGCAATGGTAGATGGAATGGTAATCACAACTGCCGCCAATAATAACCACCATTTTTTCGGCTGATATTTTTTATACACAAGACCTGTCACAAAACCTAAGATAATTCCGACAGGTGCATAATATAAGGAATAAATATCTGTCGTGATTCCCATTAAAATACCGCTGATCAGGTTTGGTAGCATCCCATAAAAAGGTCCTAACATGGATGCGACCAATACAGTTCCAATGCTGTCTAAATAAATTGGAAGCTTTAATACCAATGCAATCTGCCCTCCTACAAAATTGATACAGATTGCCAAAGCAATCATACAGATCTTATATGCTGAAATTTTTCCGTTTTTCATAATCTTTCGTTAATCTCCTTATCTATATTAAATGATATCTTCCAGAATATCTAATTCCCTGGGTTCTCTATCCAGAAGTCTTGAGATGAACATTTTAAAAAACGCATGCACATCCACTTCCGTAAGCACCGTCGCATTGGACTCTTTTCTGTAAAAATTCATAGAATCCACGACAGATTGTCCCAAAGAAATTCCTTCCGTCTCAATCTGTACAAAGGAATCAAATCCCCGGCAGAGACCAGGATCAATAAAATATGCCACTGCCAGCGGATCATTGATCACACAGCCAATGATGTGCTCCCATTGCCAGTGAAAATCAAAATAAAATTTGGTGATCTTTCGGATAAAGGAACCCATCTCCTCATCGAGACGGCAAATATAATCTAAAATCGTGGGAGTAAGCACGATCTTTCTCGTGACATCCAGACCAACCATGGTAATCTTTTTCCCCAGCTGAAACATGGTATCATACACCAGTGCTGCAGCATCCGGATCACACCAGTAGTTGTATTCTGCTACAGGAGAACAGTTTCCGTGGCTTTTGAAGGTTCCACCCATGGACACGACCTCCTCGATCTGTTCAAAGGCTTCTCTGTCTTTCTTAATTAATGCTGCAAGATTTGTCATAGGACCTAAGGCAATGACAGAGACCCTGTCTTTTTTTAAAGCGTCAGATAAAAATTCCACTACATTCATTTCCTGCTCATAGCCTTCTACCTCCGGCAGGAAGCTTTCCCCAAGTCCATCTTCTCCGTGCGTATCCAGTGCATTGACGTATTCCCGTCTTAAAGGCTTACCTTCACCCACAAACACCGGAATGTCCAGCCTGTTCATTTGCTTTAGAACTTTTTTCGCATTTTCAAAACCCATCTCCACCGGAGAATTACCGCACACAATGGTGATTCCGATAACATCCAGCTCTTTGGATTTTAATGCCAGCATGATGGCCAGACTGTCATCAATGCCCGGATCGCAATCAATGATTACTTTTTTCTTGTCCATATATTTTTCCTTTCTGAATTTCTCCATAAAGCAAAAAAATGCTTTTGTCTACAGTACCCCCATAAACAAAAGCATCACATACCGAAACAAACTACTGCCGTAGCCTATTGAATCTGATATTTATTTTGCCTAGTTTTTTATACTGGGAGGTTTTCGAACCAGTTACGTTTGGGATTCTATCACATTTTGCTTGCCATGACAATGTTTTATTTTTCCGTCTTCTTTCATCCGTCTTCTTACATGCAAAAACCCGAAAGTTTCTGCCTGTTTCGCAGTTCAGGCAAAGCTTTCGGGTTTAAATTTATATATCATATTAAAAAGGGGGGATGCCGGTTTCCCGGCCAAATGAAAAAGTTTATGATATTATAATAGCCACCGGTTATGAACAAACTTTTTTGAGTTTATTAATATTTAACAAATAGTTTATGAATATTTTGTGAACTTTTCCATTTTTTCATTGTCAAAAGTGCACATAAATCGATTTTGTATTTTGTGCACTTTTTCCTATATTCTATGATTCTCTCCTCCTCGGTATTTTACCGATAACTGATCGAGCCGGGAGACTATTTTTTTGACGTCAAAAGTCTTTTTTTAACACCGCTTCAGATATTCTGGAAAGCCCCTCTTCCAGCACAGCCCGGCTGCATCCGAAATTGAGACGCACAAATTGTCCGGTGGGCTCCCGATAACCACTTCCCATACTCAGAAGAATTCCTGCCAAACGGAAGAAATCTTCCAGTTTTTCTGCCGGGATTTCAAGACCGCTGCAGTCAATCCACAGCAGAAAGGTCGCCTCGGGCTTTAATACCCGAAGTCCCGGAAGTCTCTGTTTTATAAAATCCGTAGCAAAATCACGGTTATCCTGCAGATAGTCCACCAGCTCGTCTGCATAAGTATCTCCGTCCCGATATGCTGCCTCCATAGCTACCAGTCCCAGAAGATTCGTATTGTTGCAGCACCGGTCTTTTTCTTCTTCAAACTGATGACGCATTTTTTCATCAGCAATGAAAATCACAGAAGCCGCCAGCCCCGCTACACTGAAAGTCTTGCTGGCAGAGGTACAGGTGATGGTTCGTGCACAAATCTCCGGTGAAAGAGATGCGATTGGAATATGTTTTAATCCGTCAAAAATGATATCCGCATGGATCTCATCAGATACGATCAGCACATCATTTTCCAGACAGATCTTAGCAAACCGTAGTAACTCCTCTTTTGTAAAGCAGCGGCCTGTTGGGTTCTGCGGATTACAGAACATCCAAAGCTTTGCATCCTTTGCTTTTTCTTCAAAGTCCTCAAAGTCCGGTTCGTAATGTCCATTCACCAGACGCATAGGATTTTCCAATACATGTCGTCCGTTCTTCTCCGGAATTTCAAAAAACGGCGCATAAATCGGTGTCTGAATCAGCACCCCATCTCCGGGATCTGTAAATGCACGAATTGAAGCTGCCAGGGCCGAATCAATTCCTGCCATAAACACCGCCCACTCCGGTCTGGCATCAAAGCTGTGACGTCGCTTCTGCCAGTCTGCTGCCGCTTTCGCACAACCTGCGGGAGGTAAGCTATAGCCGTAAAGGTTATGTTCTACACATTCCGCAAGTGCTCTCTGCACAGCTTTTGGAGCAGGAAAATCCGTATCCGCCACCCAGAAAGGCAACAGCTCCTGATCTTCTTTTCCAATGAAACGCTCATCCCATTTGGCACTGTTTTTTCCATGCCGGTCAATGACCCTGTCAAAATCGTACATACAAAACTCCTATAAAATAAAGCCAACAGCCAGGTACACCACGCAGGCTGCCGCTGCAAAGCAAAGAGAATAGGGCAGCTGTGTCTTCACGTGTGATACCACATCACAGCCTGTGGACGAACAGGACATAATGGTCGTATCAGAAATCGGCGAAGTGTGATCTCCAAATACCGCACCGCCTGCTACTGCACCTACGATCATCGGAATGTGAACATTTAAGGACATTGCCATAGGAAGTAAGATCGGCATCATAATGGCAATAGTTCCCGCACTGGTTCCCGTAGAAAAAGAAAGCAGGCAGGTAAGGAGAAACGCAATCGGTGTAAATATAGCCGGTGTAAGGAATCTAATCAAGATACCTGACAAATAAGCTGCAGTCCCTAAGTCCCCTAACAGATTGCTGAATGCATATGCCAGTATCATAATGATTACAATGTTGCTCATCGTTCCACAGCCGGTCAGCAGCTTTGCAGTGCCTCCTCCCACAGAGATCTCTCCGGAAAGAGCACGAGCCACGATCAGATATAAACATCCTGCAGCAATTCCGAGAATCAGTCCTGTTTCCGCATCACCTCTCATGAGGTTCCCTTCGCCACTGTAGAAGATGTAGGCAATGGCAAGACCGATCATCAAAATCATAGGCACCAAAAGATAACGGGCTTTTCCATCGACTGCTTCTACGGTGTCCTGTTTTTCCGTCTCATTGATCACAATACTGTTTTTTGCGGCATAATCTGTCTCTGCCTTTTTCATGGGACCAAAGTCAAATCGCGCCAGAATAAAGAGTGCAACCCCCAGTACTGCAAAGATGCAGTAAAAGTTAAAAAAGATACCATTTACCATTTGCTGGGTGGGATTCTCAATTCCCTGGGCTTCGATAAAGCTTGCAATGTAAGGGCCATAGGCCGCAATAGGTATCAGAACAGATAACGGGGTTGCAGTAGAGTGCACGATCCATGCATTCTTCTCAGGCGAAATACGAAAAGCCCTGGTCAGAGGTCTAGAAACAGATCCGGTGATCATCACACTTAAGGTACCGTCGATGAATACCAGGATACCGACCAGCCAGGTAAATAGCTCCGCACCTACTCTGGATTTGATGACACTTCTTTTTTCAATCATCAATGCTGTAAAGCCTCCCAGCCCGCCGGCTTCCTCAATCATATAAAACATGCCCCCAAGCAAGGTCAGAATAATGATGATGGATGTACTGGAAGAGGATGAAAATACATTTACGATCATGTCCTTCGTTCCCACCAGCATTCCAATCAGATTGTAATCTGCCAGTAAAAGATTTCCAAACAGGAGTGATGCCATAAGTGCCAGAAAAACATTTTTGGTTGTCAGCGCCAGCACAATGGCAAGCAGGGATGGCAGCAAACTTAAAAAGCCATAGTTCATGACAAATCACCTGTCCAATCCATGATTCCGCCAATCTCTATAATATTGGTATAGCCCATAGCCGCAAGCTTCGCAGCTGCCTGCTTACTTCTGTTACCGCTTCTGCAGTACACATAGATCACCTGATTCTTTTCGGGAAGTTGTGCTGGTTCGATGTCTTTAATGTCCTCATTTGCCACATTGATTGCCCTCGGAATGTGACCTGATGCATACTCCCCGGCTGTTCTGACATCTAAAATCAGATAATCTCCTTCTGTTTCAAATATTTTCTTCGCCTCGTCCATAGTAATGGATGTATATTCTGCCATATCTTTTTCTCCTTTTGAATTTTTTCCTGTAATCAATACTGCCGCCACCAGGGCAACAACTACAACTGTGATCAGTAGTACCATTTTTTTATCCATATCCTTTCCTCACCTTTTAACTTCTATGCTCGACAATTTCTTCCTCTCTTACCGGAGGCTGTCCGATCCAGGAGAATGCCTCATTGATATCAAAGGTCATTTCTCCATCCTCATCTACAAACAGAGGAATCCCGATGCCGCCGCGGGCTCTGATGTCCTCGAACACAGGATTCGTATCCCGCAGTTGTAAGAATTCCTTCAGTTTGGCAGTGTCCTTCGTAATCTCAATATACTCAGCCTCAAAGCCTCTGGCCTTTTGGATTGCCTTGTAGTTTCTGCAGTCAATGCAGATTTGTGCACCATATACTTTCATAGTCTTCCACCTTTCGTATTTTAATTGTTATGTTCCAATCTAAGTTTTCTCACCCTTTAGGTTACTAATTGGTTTATCATTTTCTTTCATGGGACGCCCGGGGCAGCCATGACAGCGGCTGGTAATACTTGCTCACTGTGGTCTCCGGAATACATGAGACCGAATCGTGAATTGCTTTCGATAAGTCCATGAGGTATTCATTCAGCACAGGGGTCGCATAAAACACATAGGGCAATAGTTGTCCAACTGACACGATGCGAATTTCCCCGGCATACACGTTTCCACGCAAGGACTCAAATGCCGGAAGTAACACTTCCACATTTCTGGCCTCGATGGCAGAAATCGTCATGTGGGGCGGCACATGATTTTCAGTCATAAAAGTGTTCCCTGTTTTTGCCACAATCTGATCCATGTAGCCTTGCAATATTCGATTGGTTTTCTCATCAAAATAAGCCGAAATCAGATACATGATATTTTCCTCCATCACCTACCATTCAGCTAAATTAATTTACCGGTGTTCCGACCTCAATCAGATTTCCATCCGGATCATAAAATCTGACAACCTTCTGGTTCCAGCTATGCTCCATCAGCTCATTGACATACTCGATTTCAAAGTCAGATGCTTCCAGTTTCTTCACAAACCCTTCGATATCTGATTCCTCAAAATAAAGCTCTGACATATTGTTCTTTGGAATTAATTCCTTGTGTAAGAACTCCTTCCAGATCTTCGCATCCTGCAGAACCAGCCCTTCTGACATGATTACATTTCCATCCTGATCCAAAATCACCTGAAGACCAAATATTTCTTTGTAAAACCTGATTGCTCTGTCCATATCATTCACAGAAATTAATATATTTTTTAACTTCATTTGATCAAACCTTTCGGAATTACCTCAACAATTTTATTTGTAATCTTCTCATTCTTATATGCTTCGTTTAATTTTGCCTTCTCATATTTCAAATAAGAATTCTTTGTCTTATCAATTAGAAGTGCTGTGAAAAATTTTTCCCAACTCATGTATTTCTCGCTTTCGATATATTCACCTGGGTCTTCCAGGATTCTATTAATATCACTATCTTTCACAACACCAGACTTCAAAATCAACCATTCAAATGATTCCGGCAAATACAACAATTTATCATTCTTAGAAGAAATTCTTTTCATCACGCGGTCCATTTCCGGACCAAAAGCAGCCCCATCAGCTATCACTAATACTTTACTCGCTCCTGACAATCCAATCTCTTTGAAAATATTTGATTTTCCACCTGCACTAAGAATCTTTATTTCGTTACCTTTCGTAACATGTTCAAAGAATTCATAACCCGAATTAGAGTCCTCCACGATAATCACCTCAGGTTCAAACTTCTTATTGTATTCTGGTTTCCCATAAATATGATAAAATTCCTGATAGGTCTGATGAAGAGTTCCATATTTTCCAGAAGATTTGATTCCATAAATCTCATCTACGCTATAAGGAAGTGTGGGGAGACTCTCTCTTGTTACAATCACAAAATAATTATTCGAATGCTTTACTGCATCTGCAAATTCCCTGGAACTGACAAACGAATTACCCTCATCAATAAATACTATGGAGTCATTGATATGATCCAAAAGCAATTTCCACTGTCTTCCTTCAAGAACAACACAGGTTTTATCACACTGCAATGTAATCCCACTTTGTTCTCCATTTTCATAATATTCTCGAATCATATCAACAAGCGTTGTTTTTCCAGTTGCACTATCCCCTTTGATAATTGTAATATTTCGTCGAATTTCAAATTTATATTGGAGGACATTATTTTTAACTGTAATGCTATGCTTTCCTACCATAACAATGCCTCCTTACACATACTCACCAGCTGCATCTACAAGTTCTTTCATATTATGAACGATCTTACCATCATTCAGAACTTCAATCTCAAAAGTATCGTTGCCAAAATCCATCAGATGACGAAGATTAATTGTTATATCCTCATTCTCTGCCATTTTCAGTAACCACTTTGCACAATTATCTCCACAGTTAGATGCATTGAATAAATGCTCTCTATCCTTATAAATTAAAATCAGTGTCTTTACTCCTCCGGATAATTCCTTTGGTGTGATTGGTCCCAGCACCGGACTTTCAATCAAATGTGGTCCAACAACAACTGATTTATCTACATCTTTGATCATTTCTACGGAAAAGGAATCTGTAATCCACTCATCCAAATAAGTATTTTTGAAATAAACGGATGTATTGTAAATCGTCTCTTTTTTATCACCAAAGAAAACTTTTAACATAAATTCCATTCCCCCATTTTTCTTTCTATTTTGTTTATTTTGCCAATAGATTTTTTTGCATCACTAAGTATAATACAAGTACGTAGATTTCATTGTACTGCTATCTTACACTTTCTAGCAAGTGTTTTTGGTCGACAAGACCACCATTGAAAAAGCAATTTGACCGACGAGGTCTCTCTGGTTTTCCAGAGTAGGGTACGGTTAGCACCGTACCTTTTTTTCATATTAATGTTATAAGGAGTGATGTTATTTGAACGAATTGAAGATTTAAAAAAGCAATTAACAGAGTTCAGCAGACAACTCTCAAACGCATAAATATCTGTCAACAACTTTTTTCATCGGTAATCAGGTTAAAGGCTGGTTTTCCGCTTCTTTTTCATTTCCAATTTGGTCAACTCATAACTTAAATCCATAAGATTCTTGATCTGCTCCTCTGTAACAGAACCATCCAGTCGAATGCTGATCCATTTTTCTTTATTCATATGGTATGCCCGGTGGAAGCCATCCTGGGTACATAAGGAACCAATGAGCAGGGGATCACATTTCAGATTGATCACATCAATGATTTCATTCCCTTCCAGCCCAAGCTTATCACGCCCTACCTTTAGAACAACCGCATACCATTTCTTGTCTCTGTGGCGCAGCACTGCATTCTCATCCTTCCAGGGATAATCCGGCTCTGTTCTATATTGTTGTTTTGCAAAATCAAATACCTGTTGTCTGTCCATGAATTTCTTACTCTGTCTTAGGAAATTCTGCTTCCATCGCTGCATTCACAGCATCTTCCGATGCTGCCATCGCCTTCAATGTCTTATCTAACAATGTATCAAGTTCCCATCCAAGCTGCTCGGCGCCTCTTGCAATGACTTCGCGGGAACATCCTGCTGCAAAACCGCTTGATTTATATTTCTTCTTCAAGGATTTGAGTTCCATATCCTTGGTGCTTTTGGAAGGTCTCATCAAAGAAGCTGACCAGATCAGCCCCGTAAGTTCATCTGCCGCAAAGAGAATTTTCTCCATCTCATGTACCGGTTCCACCTCAATGGTTGTCCCATTGCCAACCGTTATGCCATATCCGTGAGAGCATACTGCATGAATGATATCTTCTCCGACGCCACCTTCCCGCAAAAG
>CALZFY010000026.1:0-28014 GCA_945786935.1 uncultured Lachnoclostridium sp. | reverse complement strand
TCGTCGACAACAGATTTACAGTCTGCCCCCTTTGGCCGCTCGGGAATCCATCCATTAAAGTCTTACAACTGACTAGATATTTATATCATACTTTATTGAAATATGCAATCACTTTTTCAAGCTCTTTTAAATACTTTACATGTCATGGGATCCATTGTAAGTTCCAAAATACCATCTTTCACATCGTACTTTGCACATCCCACATTATAATGAACTTTCGTAGTTTTCATAACACGATCCATCTGACATTCCATCGGTACATTGGCTGTCCATACCGGCAGCTTCACCGTCTGTTCTTCATCTGACATATTGATAACTGTCACCATCTGATCCTCATCATCAAATCTTGCAAATGCAAACATTTTATCCTCTGCCAGCAAAATTTTTGTAGAACCGGTCTTTAATACCGGATTTCTGCGATGAATGGCAATCATATCTCTGTGAAACTCAATGAGTTCATAATCTTCTTTTCCCCATGGATAGGTTCGACGATTGTCCGGGTCTGTAAATCCACAGACACCGGCTTCATCACCATAATAAAGGGTAGGTGCACCAATCCAGGTCATCTGAAATGCAACAGCAATTTTAAATACACTCTTGTTTATGCCCTCTGAAGCGGCCTCGGCACCGGAGGTAGCAAGACGTCCCGCATGATGATTGGTACGTGTTAAGAAACGGGAGTGATCATGGTTGCTTAGCTGATTCATGGAAGTCATCAACGACGGCATATGAAATGCTGTCATATGATGGGACATACAATTTTTGAAAAATTCACTGTTACGATAATTTTCTTCCTTATATTCATCACTGTGCTTTTCCATACCCGTAAGAAACCAGGTCAGAGGCTCCATAAAAGCATCATAATTCATGACCGTATCCCACTGGTCACCCTGCATCCAGCTGCTGGCATCACCATAATGCTCCGCATAAATCATGACATTGGGATTAACTTCTTTCACTGCCTTACGGAAACGTTTCCAGAAATGATGATTATATTCTGCACTGTGTCCTAAATCTGCAGCCACATCCAATCTCCATCCGTCAACATTATAAGGTGGAGACACCCACTTTTTACCGATTTCGATAATATAATCTTCCAACATCGGAGATTCTTCATAATTTAACTTCGGCAGCGTATCATTTGCCCACCAGCCATCATAGTTTTTATTATATGGCCAGCTGTCTTCATTGAACTGATAGAAGGAATGATAAGGACTTTCCTTATCTACAAAAGCACCTTTTTCAAAGCCTTCTCTTCCTTCATAAATTCGCTCTCTGTCCATCCATTTATTAAAGGAGCCGCTGTGATTAAACACACCGTCAATGATGATCTTCATTCCTCTTTTGTGAAGCTCCTCACAGAATTTTGCAAAAAATTCATTGCTGGCTTCCAAATTTTCCAAATTCGCCGTTCTTTCAATATATTTGGTAGCTTTCATATTATCATGACAGCCCCCCGAAAGAACATCTCCCCCATCATGAGCAATAACTGTTAAATGGGGATCAATATGTTCGTAATCCTGACAGTCGTATTTATGGTTGGATGGTGATACAAACAATGGATTGAAGTAAAGAACTTCGATTCCCAGATTCTGCAGATAATCCAGCTTGTCCCATACTCCTTTTAAGTCACCGCCATAAAAACGTCCTACATCCAAAGTTGCCGGAATCTCATCCCAGTTATCTACTTTTTTTACGGTATCATTAATATAGAAATATTCATCATTTACCACATCGTTCGTGGTATCTCCATTACAAAAACGATCTGTATAGATCTGATACATCACTGCACCTTTGGCCCAGTTTGGAGTCTCAAATCCCGGAACAATAGAAAACTGATACTGTTCTCTCGTATCATTGAACACTCCCCGGCGGTTATAGATGACAACCTCTTCTCCTTTGTGTACCTCAAAATAATAGCGAATGATCTCATCCTCCGCTACAATTTCTGTCATATAATAATCAAATACTTCCGTACTTGTCTCTTTTTCTAAAATAAATTTTTGATTTCTGCATACGAGTAAGACTTCATCCACATCATCTTTCGCTGTACGAAATCTGACTTTCACAATATCCCCGGCCTTTGGTTCCAATGGACAGTGATACAGCTTTGTCTCATCGCTATGCAATGCATCCAAACTGATTTTTGTCATATTTTGTTTCACCTCAGCTTTTTAATTTTACAACAAAACCACGCACAATACAACAGAAAAACAGACAGAAAATGGAATTGTTGTGATTTGTTTACATAATTTTTTCTTTTTTCTATTGTTTTTCTTTCTTTTTCTGTTATAATGTTGCCGTTAAAAAAAGAGAGAAAGAAATATTATATCTGTAAAGTACAAAACAGATAAAGATTCACAGGAGACTATTATGAAAAAAACAAAGATTATTTGTACAATGGGACCAAATACCAATGACGAAGAGCTCATGAGAAATCTCATTTTACATGGAATGGACATTGCCAGATTTAATTTTTCCCATGGAAGCTATGAAGAACATAAAGGAAGACTGGACATTTTAAAGAAGGTCCGCAAAGAATTAAACCTTCCTATCGCATCCCTTTTAGATACAAAAGGCCCTGAAATCAGAACAGGACTTTTAAAAGACGGAAAAAAAGTTACCTTAAAAGAAGGACAGACCTATACGCTCACCATTCGTGAAATCGTAGGAGATGACCAGATCGGATACATTAATTATGATGGATTAAATAAGGATGTTGTTCCGGGAAATAAGATTCTCATTGACGACGGACTGATTGAGCTGGAAGTAGAATCAGTAAACGATACCGATATTACCTGTAAGGTAATCAATGGTGGAGAGCTGGGCGAAAGAAAAGGTGTAAATGTACCAAATGTAAAAATTCATCTTCCGGCCTTAACTGAAAAAGACAAAGATGATATTCTTTTTGGTATTGGTCAGGGCTTTGATTTTATCGCTGCATCCTTTGTACGTACCAAAGATGCGATTCTGGAAATCCGTAAGATCTTAGATGAGTATCATTCCCCTATGCAGATTATCGCAAAGATTGAAAATGCAGAAGGTATTGAAAATCTGGATGAGATTATCGCAGTCAGCGACGGTATTATGGTTGCCAGAGGTGATATGGGTGTGGAAGTACCGATGCAGGAGGTACCTCATATTCAGAAAACCATTATCCGTAAATGTAATGCAGCTTCCAAGCCGGTAATCACTGCCACACAGATGTTAGATTCCATGATCAGAAATCCTCGTCCTACCAGAGCAGAAGTAACCGATGTTGCCAATGCAGTTTATGACGGAACAGACGTTGTGATGCTTTCCGGTGAAACAGCCATGGGAAAATATCCATTGGAAGCTTTAAAGGCAATGGCTCAGATCTGTGAAACCTCTGAAGAACATTTAAATGAAAAACAGTTCCAGAAACGCTTTGCTACAAGAGAACATATTTCCAATATTTCCACTGCTGTTTCCTACTCCTCTGTATCTACCGCTTACAGTGTTGGTGCAAAGGCCATCGTCGCTCCAAGTATTACAGGATATACAGCAAGACAGCTTTCCAAATGGAGACCATCCGTATCCATTATCGGACTTTCACCAAACCCGGTATCCGTAAGACAGATGCAGATTTACTGGGGTGTCAAACCCTTAGAAGCAGTCCGTGCTGAATCTACAGACGAACTCATTGACTCTTCTTTGGAATTATTAAAAGAACAGGGAATCATTGCTGCAGATGATATTGTTGTCATCACAGCCGGAAGTGCTCATGCATCCAAACATATTAAGCACAATATTCACACAAACATTATGCGTGTTATCACGGTGAAATAATCTGTAATTGTTCTAAGCCAGGCAAAATTTCATAAAACAGATGTAAAATGTTACAATAATTTTAAAAAATAAAGAGCTGATCACATGAAAGTGAAAAGCTCTTTATTTTTATATTTCATCTTCTTCAAAGTTCAGTTTTCCCTGAAGCCAGATATTTGCTTTTAATCTTCTGCCAATTTCCGGTTCTCCCAAAAGATCTTCCTCATTGATGCAGACATCAAATTCAAGACTGTTACATTCCACAGTCATGACGTAGATTTTTTCTCTGGTAAGAGAATTTTCTCTTTTTTCAAATTTCAGGATTTCTCCCAAAATACTGTATTGATCGCACTCCAGTCCACAGGGCATAAAACAGGTAGAAACAATAGAAAGCACATCCTCCGTCTCGATCCTTTTAGAAATCATGGAATAAGTATCCATTTCCTGCATCGTCAGACTCTCAATGGCACTTTCATCCCCAGCCCTTGCTTCCTTGATCAAATTACTGTGTCTTCTTAGAGACTCTTCTCTTTCGATAAAACTCTGTTCTTCCTTTTTTACAGGAAGCAGGATTTTGCCTTCGCTGGCAAGTCCGGACAGAGTAAGGGAAACTGAATCTTTCGAGAACTGTCTGAATTTCAGTTCACTTAAATACTCCACTGCATTTTGCAGATAAAAGATAATGGTAATTCCAATATTCGGATATTCACAGGCACCTGCGTAGGAATTATTTGAAATATGACGCTCGATTGCCAGTTCATCAAATTTCCGATTCCCTTTCCCGCTAAAAAATGGAATATAGTATTCCCTTTCATACCGGTCCTTTTCATCATAACTTCCCAAAATCATAATGCCCATATCTTTTGTAAAATGCCTTGTACGCTCCGCAATTTCCAGACCGTTTCCAATCTTCACAGTCTTTTCACTTTGAAAGGATGTCTCAGCAAATCTAAGCAGTTTATTTAACTGCTCCCTGGATTCGATATGCTTAAAGCCAATGGCACTTAAGTATTTATGCACAGTCTCACCTCCTCTTTTTCACTTATTCCAAAAAAATTATTTTTTCGGAACAAGAACTTCCATTCCACCCATGTATGGACGAAGAACTTCCGGAATCTTTACAGAGCCATCTGCCTGTAAATTATTTTCCAAAAATGCAATGAGCATACGTGGTGGAGCAACAACTGTATTATTTAATGTATGTGCAAAATATTTTCCATTTTCACCATTTACACGGATTTTTAATCTTCTTGCCTGAGCATCTCCTAAGTTAGAGCAGCTTCCAACTTCGAAATATTTTTTCTGTCTTGGAGACCATGCTTCCACGTCAAAGGATTTCACCTTCAGATCTGCCAGGTCACCGGAACAGCATTCTAATGTTCTTACCGGAATATCCATAGAACGGAATAAATCTACTGTATTCTGCCACAGCTTATCAAACCACATTGGACTTTCTTCCGGTTTACAAACAACGATCATTTCCTGTTTTTCAAACTGGTGAATACGATATACACCACGTTCTTCCAGACCATGAGCACCTTTTTCTTTTCTAAAGCACGGAGAGTAGCTTGTCAGTGTCTGTGGTAATTCTGCTTCCGGAATGATCTGATCAATAAATTTTCCGATCATAGAATGTTCACTGGTACCGATAAGGTATAAATCTTCTCCTTCGATCTTATACATCATGGCATCCATTTCTGCAAAGCTCATAACACCGGTAACCACATTACTTCTGATCATGAAAGGTGGTACACAGTAAGTAAATCCTCTGTTAATCATGAAATCTCTTGCATAGGAAATCACTGCAGAGTGAAGTCTTGCAATATCTCCCATTAAATAATAGAAGCCGTTTCCTGCAACTCTTCTTGCTGCGTCCAGATCAATCCCATTAAATCTTTCCATAATCTCAGTATGATATGGGATTTCAAAATCAGGAACTACCGGTTCTCCATATTTTGTCACTTCCACATTTTCTGTATCGTCTTTACCGATTGGTACGCTTGGATCAATGATATTTGGAATGGTCATCATGATCTTTGTCACTTTTTCATCCAGTTCTTTTTCAAGAACAGACAGCTCTTCCAGTCTCTTAGCTCCTTCTGCAACCTGTGCCTTAACAGCTTCCGCTTCTTCTTTCTTTCCCTGAGCCATCAGTGCACCAATCTGTTTGGAAAGCTTATTTCTGTCTGCACGAAGTGCATCTGCTTCCTGCTGCGTCTCTCTTTTTTTCGCATCCAGTTCAATTACTTCATCTACCAATGGAAGTTTACTGTCCTGAAATTTCTTTTTGATGTTTTCCTTTACTATATCCGGATTTTCTCTTAAAAATTTAATATCTAACATATTCCTTGTCTCCTATTTTTTAATTACATAATTGTTCCAAACCAGCCTCCAAAATATCTGGCTCCAAACAGTTACCAAATTACGCTCATTATAGCACAATCTCTCTATTTCGCAACAGCCTGTTTTAATGCTTCTTCCTCTTCTTCTGAAAGATTTAATTCACACTCTCCATTTTTGATATCCTTTGCGTAGGTGTAACATCCTTCTCTGCTGTACATGGAAGTAATCATTACTCCATTATTATCTTTATCTAATAAAGCAAGGGAATAGCTCAGTGCGCCGCTCATTTCACGAAATGCATCGTATTTTACCAAAGCTGATTTCTGATAAGTAATTTTTAAATTTTCCTTGATTGCTCTGATATCTCTGTGCATCTTATCTTCAGCATCTTCCAGTGTTTCTATTTTTTCAAAGAAACCAAGCATCGTATCCTCTAAGGATTCTGCATCTTTTCCTCTGGTCAGGCTGTCAATTCTTCTTCGAAGCTTTTTTAGTTTACATAATGCAACGATTAATAAAATGAATGTAATCAGACACACTACTGACAATCCAATCAACATATATACGGTAAATTCATTTAAATCTATATTCACCATCATTTATCCTCCTACCTGGTACTCATAAACAGGTCAATAATTCTTTCCAGTTCATCGCTTGAATAATACTCTATTTCAATCTTACCTTTTTCATTATTTTTTGGTAAAATATTGACCTTTGTTCCCATGATCTGTTTCAGCTTTTCTGACATATCATCATAAACAGCCTGATTAATTTCCGGTTTCTTTGTTTCCTTTTTCGGTGTATTTAATGATTTTACGAGTTTTTCTACTTCACGCACACTGAGTTTTTCATCAAATACCTTATTGGCAATCTGATACTGAAGCTCCGGATCTTCAATTCCAAGAAGTGGTCTTGCATGTCCTGTGGAAAGTTTTTCATCAATGACCATCTGCTGTACCCGCTCGTCAAGTTTTAAAAGACGCATGGAGTTTGTCACTGCAGTCCTGCTTTTTGATACTCTCTCAGCTATCTCATCCTGTTTTAGCTGAAATTCTGTCAGTAATCTCTTATAGGCAATGGCTTCTTCAATAGGATTCAAATTTTCCCTTTGAATGTTTTCAATGAGAGAAATTTCTACAATTTCCTGTTCCGTAAATTTTTTTACTACCACAGGAACTTCTTTTACTCCTGCAAGCTTTGCTGCACGCCATCTTCTCTCACCGGCTATAATTTCATAATATCCATTTCTATCCTGCACCAGAATTGGCTGAAGTACTCCATGCTGTTTGATAGACTCCGATAACTCAATCAATGCATCCTCATCAAAATTCTTTCTGGGCTGTTCCTTATTTGGAACGATTTTTGATATCTTCACCTTCATCTCGATTGGTTTTTCAACTATCTTCTCAACGATTTTTGTTTCTGTCTCTGCTTTCGATGGATTTATCCCCACATTCATATCAGGAATCAGACTGTCAAGTCCTTTTCCCAATCCCCCTCTTTTTACTGCCATTCTTCTTCTCCTCTATGAATTACTTCTTCCGCTAATAAGCGATAGCTTTCTGCACCTGTTGATTTTGAATCATATACATTAATAGGAAGTCCATGACTTGGTGCTTCTGCTAATCGGATATTTCTTGGAATTATTGTCTTATAGATTGTCTGATGTAAATTGCTCTTTACATTTTCTACAACCTGCAGGGAAAGATTTGTTCTTGCATCATACATCGTAAATACAACACCTTCCATCTCCAGGTTTGGATTTAAACGCTGTTTTACCAGGTTGACCGTATGCAGAAGCTGGCTTAATCCTTCCAATGCATAGTATTCGCATTGAATAGGTACCAAGACTGTATCTGCTGTTGTCATTGCATTGATGGTCAACATATTTAAAGATGGTGGACAATCAATGATTACAAAATCGTACTGATCTTTTACTTTTTCTACTGCTCTTTTTAATATGTATTCTTTTTCGTTGATACCAATCAGTTCAATCTCTGCTGCTGCAAGATTTACATTTGAAGCTATGATAGATAAATTTTCAAACTCTGTTGGAATAATCACATCTTCAATTTCAGATTCACCAAGAATTAATTCGTAAATAGTATTCTCAATAGAGTTTTTATCTATTCCTAATCCACTGGTTGTATTTCCCTGTGGATCTATGTCAATTGTCAGAACTTTTTTTCCGGTCTCTGCAAGACATGCCGAAAGATTGATTGATGTAGTTGTTTTACCAACGCCACCCTTTTGATTAGCAATCGCTATGATTCTTCCCATATTATTTTCCTTTCGTATATTTATAATGCAATGTTTCACGTGAAACATTTTTTTCTTTCTAATTACAAATAGAAGTATACCATATCTATGTTTCACGTGAAACATTTAATCACATAATTTTATAAAATATTTTGTATTCAACTACAATTTATTGTATTCTGTGTTCAATAATTCTGTTTTATCTAACTGTATTATATATAACAAAGGTAATATCAAGTATTTAGTAAACATATAAAAAATAGAAAATGTTTTTTGATAAAAGATATACAAATAATTTTCCAATTTTTTATATTTATAATGTTTCACGTGAAACATAAAAAGAAGTTTATTTTATTTATAAAATAGAGTATACTATATACATAAACGAGAAAATCTGATATTCAGTAACAGAGAGGAGATATCTATGGGTAAACATTGTACTCTGAAAGTTGTAACTGCAACTGCTATTGCTGCCGGTGTGGCCATGCATTATACAAATAAAAATATTATTAAAAATGCTACATCGAGAGATTTATTAAAAAAAGAAAAAGGTACTTTTTATTCTTTTAAATATGGAAAGGTATTTTATAAAGTGTACGGACAGGGAAGCCCGATTCTACTCCTTCATGATTTAGATGAAACCAGTTCCGGTATGGAATGGTTCTACCTGGAAAACAAATTATCAAAAACGAATACTGTCTATACCTTAGATTTACTCGGATGCGGACGTTCTGACAGACCGAAACTAAATTACAACTGCTTTTTATATATACAATTAATTAACGATTTTATCAAAGAAGTAATCGGAGAAAAAACAGATATCATTGCTACCGGTAAGACTGCTGCTCCTGTAATCATGACCACAAAATTAACTGAAGAATCTATAAACAGAATCATTCTGATCAATCCAGCAGACCTGTATGATCTAAGCGAAGTACCGGATACCTTTGCAAAAGCAAAAAGAGCATTTTTTACACTTCCAGTGATTGGTACCTTTGCATATCATTTACTGCATAGCAAAGATCAGATCTTTGACCGCTTCATCAATGATTACTACAGTAATCCAAATGCACATTTTGATGAGATCAGTGATTATTATTATGAAGCTGCCCATAAAAAATGTTCCGGAAGCAAATATCTCTATGCAAGCATTCAGGGAAAAGATATTAATATGAATATTAATCACGCCTTGAAAGTCATTGACAAAGATATCATCATTATCTCCGGAGAAGATTACTACGAATCTGATTATGTGCCGAATGAATATGCAGAATTAAATGAAAACATTGAGTGTATATCCATCATGGAAACCGCATATCTGCCACAGTTAGAAGCTCCATCCAAAGTGATGGACATTATCACGGAATACTGGAAATAATATATTTTACGATATAAATTAAAGGGGACTTTAACCCACTATTATTTTTACAACTTTCAACTTACGCCCCTAGAAACTACAGTTACCCCACTTCGCAGGCGTCGTCGGCTCCAACTAGCCATAAGAATTTCTAAAGGCTCACAGGAGAGCCTGTTTCGCCTAGAAATTCTAAGGCGGATTTTCCGCCTCCTTTGGCTTAACGCTACGTGGTGCAACTGTAGTTTCTCGGGCTGTGAGTAGTAAAATATAAGAAATATATTGAATTAAGATGTCTGTTCAGAGGCAATTATTCCGAGAAAATTTTCAAAAGAAATAATAGAGTTTTATAAGATACGAAGCATATTATTCATGAATTTTTTTTCTGGAAGGTACTGAACAAATAGGAATTATGAAGCACATAAAAGTTGTCACTTTATCTCTTATATTTTGCTACTCACAGCCCGGGAGGCGGGTGTTGCACCACAGTGCGTTAAGCCCAAGGAGCCCGAAAATCCTGTCTTAGTATCACTCCGCGAAGCAGGCTCTCCTGCGAGTGGTTAGTGATACTTAGACATAGTTGAGGGGGACGACGCCTGCACTGTGGGGTAACACCTGTCTCCCGGAGCGTCAGTTAAAAGCTAAGAGAAAAAGTAGTGAGTTAAAGGGAAATATATTAAACATGTACTTCAGTTGATAATCTAAAAAATGAGCACCCTTACAAAGAGTGCCCATAATAAATCATTAATACTTATTTGATCGGTTCCTTCGTAGCCATCCCCGATTTTCTCGGATATTTCTTTGGCGTAGAAGAAACCTTTTTGATTTTTATGAGACTTCTGGAAATATCAGAATCCGGAAGCATAAACTTCACTTCCTCTTCTAATTTTCCACCTAATAAGAAGATTGCCTTTTTGGATTCTTCCAACTCTTCTTCAATCTTCCCTGATTTATAAGGAACAAAGTATCCTCCTACAGATACATAAGGAATACAATATTCTGAAAGAGATGAAAGATTAGCTACAGCTCTGGAAACACAGATATCATAAGCTTCCCTTTTCATGGAAGGCTTTGCAAAATCTTCTGCTCTTCCATGGATGGTCTCAATGTCAGTTAATCCAAGCTGGCTGATGACTTCATCCAGAAATTTAATTCTTTTCTGCAAAGAATCAAGTAATGTCACCTTCAGATGAGGAAACGCAATTTTTAATGGAAGTCCGGGAAATCCTGCACCGGTTCCTACATCAATTAAATTGGAAATCTTGGATACATCAATTGCTTTTCCAAGAACGAGACTATCTACAAAATGTTTCTGTACTACATCTTCGTATTCAGTAATACCCGTAAGATTCATAAATGAATTCCATTCTACCAGTATTTCATAATATCGAATAAACTGATTGATCTGTTCATCACTTAAATAAACCCCAACAGATGCAGCACTTGATTTTAATAATTCCTTTTGATTCACAATATATACTCCTGAATGTACTTTTTGTTACTGAAACGGAATAAACAGTAACTATTTTCTATGATTTCGTTGTTCCAAATAAATTAAAATCACAGAAATATCCGCCGGGGAAACACCTGAAATTCTGGAAGCCTGTCCAATAGAAAGAGGTCTGTATGCTTCCAGCTTTTGTACGGCCTCCGCACGTAAGCTTCCGATTTCTTTATAATCAAGATCCTGCGGAATCTTTTTGTTTTCCAGCTTTTTAAACTGCTCCACCTGTTTCATCTGGCGTTTAATATATCCGTCATATTTTAAATTGATCTCTACCTGATCCGTCACTTCTTTGGAAAGCTTCGGTCTGTCAGTATCTATTTCATCTAAATACTCATATTTAATTTCCGGACGTTTGATCAGTTCTGCCAAGGTTGTTCCGGACTTTAATTCTGTACTGTTGTAATGTCTTAAAGTCTCATTTACTTTTTCCGAAGAACCTACATTAACAGTTTCCAAACGTTTCATCTCATCTGAAATCTGACGTTCTTTTTCTAAAAGATGCTGATATCTTTCTTCTGAAATCAGACCAACCTGATAACCAATAGGTGTCAGTCGCTGATCAGCATTATCCTGACGAAGAAGAAGTCTGTATTCGCTCCTGGAAGTCATCATGCGGTAAGGTTCATGATTATCTTTTGTAACAAGATCATCAATCAATACCCCAATATAACCCTGAGAACGATCAATAACGATCTGCTCTTTTCCAAGAACCTCCATAGCTGCATTGATTCCTGCAATGAGCCCCTGTGCTGCTGCTTCTTCATAACCGGAGCTTCCATTAAACTGACCGCCACTGAAAAGCCCCTTCACTGCTTTAAATTCCAATGTTGCATATAATTGTCTGGGGTTAATACAATCATACTCAATGGCATAAGCATTTCTCACAATTTTTACATTTTCCAATCCCGGGACAGATTTGTACATTTCATGCTGCACATCCTCCGGTAAGGAACTGCTCATACCACCTACATACATTTCATTTGTGTAAAGCCCTTCTGGCTCAATAAATACCTGATGACGGTTTTTATCAGAAAAACGTACCACTTTATCTTCGATAGATGGGCAGTACCTTGGACCCGTACCCTCAATCACACCGGAGTAAAGAGGAGATCTATCCAGGTTACTTCTGATAATTTCATGAGTTTTTTCATTGGTATAAGTCAGCCAGCAGGATGCCTGCTCCTTTTGGACATCTTCCGGATCTGTCATAAAAGAGAATGGAACAACTCTTTCATCACCAAACTGCTCTTCCATTTTTGAAAAATCAACACTTCTTCTGTCAATTCTTGCAGGTGTACCTGTTTTAAAACGAAACATTTCAATTCCAAGACTCTTCAAAGAATCAGTCAGATAATTTGCAGACTGCAAACCATTTGGACCGGTATGATTCACTACATCTCCGTAAAGACATCTGGCCTTTAAATAAGTTCCGGTACACAATACCACTGCTTTCGCATGATAAACGGCTCCTGAAAATGTTTTCACACCGGTAACTTTTCCATTCTCTGCCAAAATTTCTGTTACTTCTGCCTGAACAATGGATAAATGATCTGTATTTTCTAAAACCATTCTCATACTTCTACTGTACTCTGCCTTATCAGCCTGAGCACGAAGAGAATGTACTGCAGGACCTTTTGACACATTGAGCATCTTAGACTGGATAAATGTTTTATCGATATTTTTACCCATCTCGCCCCCTAAGGCATCTATCTCACGAACAAGATGTCCTTTCGAGCTTCCACCAATATTCGGATTACATGGCATCAGGGCAATGCTGTCTACACTTACCGTAAAGATTGCTGTTTCCAATCCAAGTCTTGCACAGGCAAGAGCTGCTTCACATCCGGCATGTCCCGCACCTACAACTACTACATCTACTTTTTCTTCCACAAATGGCATCTTTATGCTCCTTTATTTACCCATACAGAATTTACTGAAAATCTCATTTGCAAGATCATCTTCAATTTCTTCACCAATCACCAGGCCCAGAGACTGATATGCATTCATAAGATCTATGGAAAAGAAATCCTCCGGCATACCATCCTCAATACTTTGTTTTACAAGCTTCATACTTTCATAAGCATTTTGAATTGCTTCTTTATGACGCATATTCGTAATATAAACTTCATCATTGAAAGAAAGTTCCCCGTGAAAGAACATTTCTTTCAGTGTATTTTCAAATTCCTCTATCCCTGTTTCTTCTTTTGCTGAAATAGAAATCACCGGAAAATGAAACTTTTCTTCTAATTCTTCTTTTGTAATTATATGATTTAAATCTGACTTATTCAATAAAATAATGACTTTCTTATTTTCCAAAATCGGCCAGATCTGCTCATCTGCATCATCCATCGGTCTTGTACCATCTACCACATAGAGGATCAGATCTGATTTTTCCGCATAATCCTTTGCTTTTGCCACACCAATATTTTCTACAAAATCTTCCGTGTTTCGGATTCCTGCAGTGTCTATGATATTTAAAGAAATTCCATTTAAAGAAATATGTTCTTCAATAATATCTCTTGTAGTACCTGCAATATCCGTCACGATGGCACGCTCTTCCCCAACCAATGCATTCATTAAGGAAGATTTTCCGGCATTGGGTTTTCCGACAATGACCGTACGGATTCCTTCTTTTAATATTTTACCATTATCGCAGGTAGAGAGAAGTTTTTCGAGCTCATTGATCATCTTCCGGGTTTTGATAAGAAGCTCCTTTGGATAACCTTCCAGACTGATATGTTCCGGATCATCCAAAGCAGATTCAATAAAAGCAATTTCATATAAAACATCTTCTCTTAAAGAAACAATTTTTTTGTGCACAGACCCCTTTAACTGGCTTAAAGAGCTTTTTAAAGCCATATCATTTTTTGCATTGATCACATCAATCACTGCTTCTGCCTGAGAAAGATCAATTCTTCCATTTAAAAATGCACGTTTTGTGAATTCTCCGGGTTCAGCTGTCCTTGCACCGTATTTGATCACAGTTTCCAGTATTTTTTTCATGACAAAAATACCGCCATGACAATCAATTTCAATGGTATCCTCTGCGGTATAGCTGTGAGGTCCTCTCATGGCAAGTACCAAAACCTCATCAATCACTTCTTCCTGATCTTTGATAAATCCATAATGAAGAGAATACCCCTTCTCATTACTTAACTTTTTTCCTTCTTTTTTAGGCTGAAAAATCTGATCAATAATCTCAAAGGAATCCGGTCCACTCATTCTGACAATTCCGATTCCTGAGGAGGTCATAGCAGTAGCAATAGCCGCAATGGTGTCTTTATTCATATCCTTACCTCGCACAAAAAGGGAAACGCATTAGCGTTCCCCTCTTTTATGATTATTACGGTGATTATCCTTTAATGTAACTACGACTCTTCTATATGGTTCTTCACCTTCACTATGGGTAGTAACATAACGGTCATTCTGAAGAGCTGAATGGATAACTCTTCTTTCATATGGATTCATAGGTTCTAAAGAAACTGTTTTTCTTGTTCTCTTAACCTTATATGCAATATTTTTTGCAAGGTTTTCCAATGTTTCTTTTCTTCTTTCACGATAATTTTCTGTATCGATTTTTACGCGAATGTATTCATCACTGTACTTATTGACAACCAGGCTTACAAGGTACTGTAAAGAATCCAGTGTTTGTCCTCTCTTACCGATGAGGACACCCATGTCATCTCCAACCAGCTCAATATCCAGAGTTTTTTCCTCTTTATTTTCTGTAACCTTGATCTCTACTTCCATATCCATAGCTTTGAATACATCTTTTAAGAAATCTTCTGCAGAAATAACTTTTCCGGGAGCCGTTTCTTTCTTTACAGGTGCTTCCTTTTTTTCAACAGGTGCTGCTTCTTCTTTTTTTGCTTCCTGTTTGATTTCTTTTTTTATTTCTTTTTTAACTTCCTGTTTTACTGGCTCTTTTTCTTCAGCCTTTGCCTGTAACTCAATTTCATCATCTCTTAAGGCTCTTGCTTTAATGACTGCATCCTTTGCACCGAAACCTAAAAATCCGGCACTGCCTTTTTCAATGACTTCATATTCTAAATGCTCTCTTGTGGTAGCAAGCTTCATAGCAGCTTCCAGCACTGCATCATCAATTGTTTTTGCACTAACCTGAATGTATTCCATGACAAATCCTCCCCTTTATTTCTTTAAGTTCTTCTCATCAAACTTCTTAACCATATTTGCTTTAGAAGCAATGCTTCCCGGCTTCGCATTCTCGTTATAATATGCAGTTGCCTTTTTGATATTTTCCTGAGTCTGAGCTTTCTTTGCAGCTGCCTTTGCTTCATCTACAGGTTTTGCCTGTGCTGCTCTGATTGCTTTCTCATTGATTCTCTGCGGCGGAAGTCCCTGTTTTGCACGTTTTTCATTTACTTTTTCAAGATTGCTCTTAATGATCGCATCCAGATCCATCTTGTCAAAATGTCTGTTTAAGAATACCTGCTGAACACTTCTTACCAAAGCACTCATGATCCAGTAAAGACCCATACCGGAAGGTAAGGTGAAACAGAAAACTGCTGACATGATCGGCATCATAAGGTTCATCTGTTTCATGGACTGGGACATCGGATCATCTGCATTTTCTGTTGCTGCAGCCTGTGGCATTAATTTTACGTTTAACCACTGTGTCAATGCAGCAAGTACCGGAATTGCAATGGCTCCAATGATCAAAAGAATGGAACCTGTTTTTAATAAGGTAGCCGGTGAGTTTGCAATGTTAATTCCAAGGAAGGTATTCATATGATCGATATCAGACTGTGTTTTAAAGATCATATCTGAAAGTTCCGGGAATTTATCTGCTAATTCAACCCAGTTTTTAGACTGAAATTTATTTAATACATCTACGATGGTATTTGCCTGGGAAAAATCCAACTTTTTACTGACACCAAGACTTGTACCAAGTTCTGTCATATATTCTACAGAACCTTCCATCGTAAGAATCTTATTTACTAATGGTAAAAATACATTTTTTACACCTGTGATATAAGCAGGTACATTATAAATAACACGATACAATGCAAATAATACAGGCATCTGAATCAAAAGCTGGATACAGCTTCCGGATGGATATACACCATATTTTTCATAGATAGCCTTCTGCTCATCCTGCATTGCCATCAAAGAGGCCTGATCCTGCTTTCCTTCGTATTTTTTTCTCAGCGCATTTAATTCCGGACTCATTTTTGCAGACATTTTAGAAAATTTCTGCTGTTTGTATGTTAACGGGAACATGCACATATAAATTACAATGGTAAACAAGATAATACATAAACCAATATTCTGGATCCCGAATAAGCTATCCATCATATTAAAGATGGCATTCATGACCCAACCCAATAATTTTGCAACAGGACCTAAAATAGCTCCGGTATGCTGTGTTGCTACTAAACCTAACAATGAATTTTCCTCCTTTAAGGTACCGGGTCGTATCCTCCCTTTGAGAAAGGATTACAACGAATAATTCTCCATAAAGCCAAAATACCTCCCTTAAAAGCACCATATTTTTGAATTGCCTCCAGCCCGTAATTAGAACAGGTTGGATAATAAGGACATCTGGTGGTCTTTAAAGGAGATAAATATGTCTGATAAAATCGAATCATAGTGATCAATATTTTTTTCATACTAATTTCCTATAATACCGTGAAGTTTTCCCAGGTGAAGTACTGCACTTTCAATCTCATGATATGTCTTATCTTTTGCAGTCCCTCTGGCGATGATTACCATGTCCAAACCACTATTGAACATGTCTTCATGTAATCGATAGCTTTCCAATATCAGTCTTTTCAGTCGGTGTCTTACAACACTGTTTCCAACTTTTTTACTAACGGATATTCCAATTCGATTCCTGTCAGAATCGTTATCTTTCACATACATCACCAAATATTTATTTGCGAACGATTTACCGGAGCTGTACACTTTCTGGAAATCTTCATTTTTTTTCAGTGACTGTGAATGATTCATTTTCTGCTCCTTTTTTTATAGAAGAAAAGGCCACATAAACGCGGCCTATGCTGATAACTGTTTTCTTCCTTTTGCTCTTCTGGCAGCTAATACTTTTCTTCCGCCTGCTGTGCTCATTCTTGCTCTGAATCCATGAACTTTAGATCTGGATCTTTTCTTTGGCTGAAATGTCATTTTCATGTGAGGGCACCTCCTTTTCCCAACCATATATAATTAAAAATATATAAGGTAATTCTATTTTTATCACGATGTCTGTTTTACTGCTAAAAACATGATCGTATCCACACGCATACGAAAAACATCATAACGATTATATTCATATTTATGAAATAAGTCAAGCACAATTTCTTTTGAAAAATGCTGTAAAATCAAGGTTTCCGGGGTAATCCACAGCATTATGTGGGGTTACACACAGTAAAATCACAATATCATGTATTCACATTTAAAAAATAACCTATTTATCCACAATTTGTGGATATCATGTGTATAACTTTATGTAAACAATGTGAATTCAAATCATAATATTTCAGACAAGCCTTGATTTTTATGGATTTTTTTATGTGTTTATTTTTTTCCACATTGTCCACATAAATTCAATATCAATGTGTATAAATCCTGTAAAGCTGTTGAAAAAATAGTGGATTTGCATTTTATCCACAAATTTTATCCACATTATTTTGATTTTCTATTTGATATTATTTTGTGGATAGTTTATTATATAGGATGATATATTATATTAGGAGCATTATGTTACTGAAACGGAGTGAACAGTAACAACATTATGAACTAAGGTGGTAGACATGAATCTGATTTACGAAAAATGGGATGAAATTCTGGAATATATGCGCACAGATCTGGAGATGACAACGCTTTCTTTTAATACCTGGATCAAACCGCTGAAAATACATAGCCTGGATAACAATACGTTAAAAATCCTTGTGGAAATGGATGGGGCTGTAGAATATCTGGATAAAAAATATAAGGTTTATCTTCAGGGTGCGATCATCGACGTGATCGATCACATTTATGATATTGAATTTGTAACAAAACAGCAGGTGGAATCTGAGGATCTTCCTGTGAAAAAGAGCTCCAATATTATGAATGAAGTTATTGAAAAAGCAAATTTAAATCCTAAATATACTTTTGATACTTTTGTTGTGGGCGGAAATAACAAGTTTGCACATGCAGCATCCCTGGCCGTTGCGGATAAACCGGGTCAGATCTACAATCCATTATTTCTTTATGGAGGCGTAGGTCTTGGAAAAACGCACTTAATGCACTCCATCGCACACAGTATCCTTCAGAAGGATAAGAACAAAAAGGTTCTCTATGTTACCTCCGAAACCTTTACTTATGAACTGATCGATGCGATCCGTGGTATCAATAACACTACAATTAACGATTTTCGTGAAAAATACAGAAATATTGACGTTCTTCTCATTGACGACGTTCAGTTTATTATAGGAAAGGAAAGTACTCAGGAAGAATTTTTCCATACTTTCAACACACTTCATGGCGCAAATAAGCAGATTATCATATCTTCTGACCGGCCGCCTAAAGATATTGAAACATTAGAAGCAAGACTTCGCTCCCGATTTGAATGGGGTCTCATTGCAGATATTTCTGCACCTGACTATGAAACAAGGATGGCGATTCTTCGTAAAAAAGAAGAAACTGATGGTTACAAATTTAATGATGATGTCATTCAGTTTATTGCATCCAATGTAAAATCAAACATTCGTGAACTGGAGGGAGCTTTGAACAAACTCATTGCCTACTCCAATCTGGAAAGAAAAGATATTAAAGAAATCACAGTTGAAATTGCAGAAGATGTTTTACGTGATATCCTGCTTCCTAATGAAAAGAGAGAAATTACACCGGAACTGATCATTCAGACTGTAGCTGAACATTACGGAATTACCATGGCAGATATTATAGGAAACAAAAGAAACAGCGAAATTGTTGTTCCAAGACAGATTGCCATGTACCTTTGCCGTAAGATGACCGATGCTTCCTTGAAAAATATCGGAAATATTCTTGGTAAACGTGACCATACAACTATTATTAACGGTCATAATAAAATAGAAGCTGAATTAAAGCAAAATAATACCAGCTTAAAAAATAACATTGATATCATTACAAAGAAGATCAATCCGATGTAATAATTATCAACATCCCAATGTGAAAATCCTGTTGAAGAAATGTGGATAATTTTGTGATTTTTTAAGGTTGTGGATAACCTTTCATTTATTCACCCTGATTTTAAGAGTTATTCACATGGTTATCCTTTTGAAAAATCCTTATGTTTCAAGGAAATTATTACTTTTCAACAAATTCACATGCCCTACTACTAATACTACAAATTACTTTACTATTATTTTATTAAATTGCCTGAAAGGAGTTATACACATCATGAAAATTATTTGTTCTAAATCAAATCTTTTAAAGGGTGTTAATATTGTAGCGAAAGCTGTTCCTTCCAAAACCACCATGGCGATTCTGGAATGTATTTTAATTGACTGTACTACCGGAAATATTAAATTAACTGCCAATGATATGGAACTTGGAATTGAAACGAATATAGAAGGGGAAATTCTTGAAAAGGGAATGATTGCACTGGATGCAAAAATCTTTTCGGAAATCGTAAGAAAACTGCCTGATAATGATGTAATCATTGAAACAGATGCTTCCCTTCAGACAACCATTACCTGTGAAAAAGCAAAATTCCATATTTGCGGTAAATCCGGAGAAGATTTTTCTTATCTTCCATATGTAGAAAGAAATGAATCCATTGAACTTTCTCAGTTTACATTAAAAGAAATCATCAGACAGACGATTTTCTCTATTGCTGATAATGAAAATAATAAATTAATGACGGGAGAGCTCTTTGAAATTGATGGAGAACATTTAAAGGTTGTTTCTTTGGATGGACATCGCATCTCTATTAGAAAAGTAGAATTAAAAGAAAGCTATGCGCCCAAAAAAGTCATTGTTCCCGGAAAAACACTTCAGGAAATCAGTAAGATCTTATCCGGAGATACAGAATCTGTTGTAAGTATATTCTTTACATCCAACCATATTGTATTTGAATTTGATGAGACAACCGTTGTTTCCAGGTTGATCGAGGGAGAATATTTCAGAGTGAATCAGATGCTCTCCAGTGATTATGAAACAAAGGTTAAGGTTAATAAAAAAGAATTTTTAAGCTGTATCGACAGAGCGACCCTTCTTGTAAAAGAAGGAGATAAAAAACCAATCATTATTGATATCCAGGATGGAGAAATGGAACTTCAGATTAATTCTCAGTTAGGTTCCATGAAGGAAAATTTAGATATCCAAAAGGAAGGAAAGGATATCATGATTGGATTTAATCCGAAATTTCTGATCGATGCACTTCGTGTTATTGATGAAGAAATTGTAACTTTATATATGGTAAATCCGAAGGCTCCATGTTTTATCAAGGATGAACAGGAAAGCTATACTTATCTGATCTTACCGGTCAACTTTAACAGTGTAAACAGGTGATAAAATGGAAGTTATTAAATTAAGAGATGATTATATCAAACTTGGCCAGGCACTGAAGGCCTGTGGTCTTGCTCAGTCAGGTGTTGATGCAAAGATTGCGATTCAAAATGGCCTTGTGGAAGTAAATGGAGAAGTAGAATATCAAAGGGGCAAGAAGCTCTATGATGGGGACCTGGTATCTTACCAGGGAGAAGAAATTAAAATTGTAAAATAACGGTGTAACTATGATTATTGAATCTCTGAGCTTGAAAAACTATAGAAATTACGAAAATTTAAATTTAAATTTCAGTGATGGGACAAATATTTTCTATGGTAACAATGCTCAGGGAAAGACCAATATTTTAGAAGCCGTTTATATGAGTGGAACTACCAAATCCCATCGTACCAATAAAGATCTGGAATTGATCCGGTTTCAGGAGGAAGAGTCCCATATCAGTACGATTTTAAAAAAACAGGGTATTTCCCATAAAATAGATATTCACTTAAAAAATAATAAATCAAAAGGTGTTGCAATAGACGGAATTCCGATCAAAAAGGCAAGTGAGCTTTTTGGAATGGTAAATTTTGTATTTTTCTCTCCGGAGGACCTTAATATTATCAAAAACGGTCCGGCAGAAAAAAGAAAATTTATTGATGTGGAATTATGTCAATTAAATAAAATTTATTTATCCGACCTTGCAAATTATAACAAGATCGTTGTTCAAAGAAACAAGCTTTTAAAAGAATTATCTTTTAGGAAAGACTTAGAAGATACCCTGGAAATATGGGATATTCAGCTTGCAGCTTATGGACAGCGGATCATTGAGGCAAGGGAAAAATTTATTGCACAGCTAAATGGGATCATTTATGAGATTCATCAGTCCCTTTCCGGCGGAAAGGAAAATCTGGTCATTCATTATTTAAAAAATTGTGAGTCAGAGAAACTTTTAGAGAGCCTGAAAAAAAACAGGGAAAGGGATTTGAAGTTAAAAACAACCAGTACAGGGCCCCACAGAGATGACCTTGGATTTTTCTTTGATGATATAGATGTGAGAAAATATGGATCTCAGGGGCAGCAAAGATGTGCCGCCCTGTCTTTAAAATTATCAGAGATAGAACTTGTAAAAAGTATTATAAAAGATACACCAATTTTATTATTGGACGACGTTTTGTCTGAACTGGATAAAAATCGTCAAAACTATTTATTGAATCATATTCATAATATCCAGGCCATGATCACATGTACCGGATTAGATGAGTTTGTAAATTGCAGATTTTCCATCGATAAAATATTTCAGGTTACAGATGGGATTGTTGTTAGTCAAAATTAGGAGGAATTCATGAGCGCAGAATACGGAGCTGATCAAATTCAGATACTTGAAGGACTGCAGGCGGTTAGAAAAAGACCGGGAATGTATATCGGCAGTACTTCAATTAGAGGACTTCATCATCTTGTTTATGAGATCGTAGATAATTCCGTTGATGAGGCATTGGCAGGATATTGTAAAAATATTGAAGTATATATCAATCCGGATAATTCCATCACTGTTACTGATGACGGACGTGGAATTCCGGTAGGAATCAATAAAAAAGCCGGCATTCCGGCGGTAGAGGTTGTATTTACCATCCTTCATGCGGGCGGAAAATTTGGCGGTGGAGGATACAAGGTATCCGGCGGACTGCACGGGGTAGGTGCATCCGTTGTTAATGCACTTTCCGAGTGGCTGGAGGTTACTATCTGCAGTGAAGGAAAAGTATACAGACAGCGCTATGAGCGCGGAAATACGATCTATAAATTAAAGGTTGTCGGAGAATGTGAACCGGAAAAGACAGGTACCAGTGTCACCTTCCTTCCGGACAAAGAAATCTTTGAGGAAACCGTTTTTGATTTTAATACATTAAAAACGAGACTTCGTGAAATGGCATTTTTAACCAAAGGACTTCGAATCGTTCTTCGTGATCTTCGGGAAGAAGAAGTCAATGAAAAAGAATTCCATTACGAAGGCGGTATTAAGGAATTCGTTCAGTATTTAAACCACAGCAAAACAGCAATTTATGAAGATATCATTTACTGTGAAGGTACGAAGGATGATGTGTATGTAGAAGTTGCATTCCAGCACAATGATTCCTTTACAGAAAATGTATATAGCTTTGTAAATAATATTAATACACCGGAGGGCGGTACTCATTTAACAGGTTTTAGAAATGCAATTACAGAAACCTTTAATAACTATGCCCGTAAAAATAAACTGTTGAAGGATACAGAAGATAATCTATCCGGAGAAGATATCAGAGAAGGTTTAACAGCCATCATCAGTATTAAGATCGGCGAACCTCAGTTTGAAGGACAGACAAAACAAAAACTTGGTAACTCAGAAGCCCGCGGTGCAGTAAAAAATATCGTATCTGAAAAACTGGAAATTTATCTGGAACAAAATCCGGCAGTAGCAAAAATGATTCTGGAAAAATCAATTCTTGCACAAAGAGCAAGAGAGGCCGCCAGAAAAGCAAGAGATTTAACAAGAAGAAAATCAGCTTTAGACGGTATGGCTCTTCCGGGAAAACTTGCCGACTGTTCCGATAAAAATCCGGAAAACTGTGAAATTTATATCGTAGAAGGTGATTCTGCCGGTGGTTCTGCAAAAACAGCCAGAGACCGTGCAACCCAGGCTATCTTACCGCTTCGTGGTAAGATCTTAAATGTTGAAAAAGCACGTCTTGACCGTATTTATGGAAATGCAGAGATCAAGGCAATGATCACAGCATTTGGTACAGGTATTCATGAAGATTTTGATATCTCAAAGCTTCGTTATCATAAGATCATCATCATGACAGATGCCGACGTAGATGGTGCTCATATTGCAACCCTTTTGTTAACTTTCCTTTATCGTTTTATGCCGGAACTTATCAAACAGGGTTATGTATATCTTGCACAGCCACCACTTTATAAGCTGGAAAAGAATAAAAAAGTATGGTATGCCTACAGCGATGAAGAATTGAATAACATCCTGTCTGAAGTAGGCCGTGATACCAGCAATAAGATTCAGCGTTACAAAGGTCTTGGAGAAATGGATGCGGAGCAGCTTTGGGAGACAACCATGGATCCTGAGCAGAGAGTCCTTCTTCGTGTCAATATGAATGAAGAAGAAGCTTCGGAAATTGATCTTACCTTTACCACACTGATGGGTGATAAGGTAGAACCAAGACGTGAATTTATTGAAGCAAACGCAAAATATGTAAAGAATTTAGATATTTAATCAGGAGGAAAAAATGGAACCGAATATTTTTGATAAAATCCATGAAGTCGATCTGAAAAAGACGATGGAAGAATCTTATATCGATTATGCCATGAGTGTTATCGTTTCCCGTGCACTTCCTGATGTAAGAGACGGATTAAAGCCTGTACAGAGGCGAATCCTTTATTCCATGGTAGAGTTAAACAACGGTCCGGATAAGCCACATCGTAAATGTGCCCGTATCGTGGGTGATACCATGGGTAAATATCACCCACATGGTGACAGCTCTATTTATGGTGCTCTGGTAAATATGGCACAGGAGTGGTCTACCCGTTATGTACTGGTAGACGGTCATGGAAACTTTGGTTCAGTAGATGGTGATGGCGCTGCTGCCATGCGATATACAGAAGCAAGACTCAGTAAAATTTCCATGGAGCTGATTTCTGATATCAATAAGGATACTGTAGATTTTCAGCCAAACTTTGATGAGACAGAAAAAGAACCGGTAGTTCTTCCGGCAAGATTTCCAAATCTTCTGGTAAATGGTACTTCAGGTATTGCTGTAGGTATGGCTACCAATATCCCACCTCACAACTTAAGAGAAATTGTGAGTGCTGTTGTAAAGATCATAGATAACCGTGTTGAGGAAGACAGGGAAACTGCCATTGAAGAAATTCTGGATATCGTTAAGGGACCGGATTTCCCTACCGGTGCAGAAATTTTAGGTACCAGAGGAATTGAAGAAGCTTATCGTACCGGCCGCGGCAAGATCCGTGTTCGTGCAATTACCAACATCGAGCCTATGGCAAATGGAAAAAACAGAATCGTTGTTACCCAGCTGCCCTATATGGTAAACAAGGCAAGACTCATTGAAAAAATTGCAGAGCTTGTAAAAGATAAAAAAATTGATGGAATTACATACATTGGAGATGAATCAAACCGCGAAGGTATGAGAATCAATATTGAACTTCGAAAAGATGTAAATCCGAATGTAGTGTTAAACCATCTTTATAAACATACCCAGCTTCAGGATACCTTTGGTGTAAATATGCTTGCTTTGGCAAATAATGAGCCGAAGGTTATGAATCTTTTGGAAATGCTGACACATTATCTCCATCATCAGGAAGAGGTTGTCACCAGAAGGACAAAATATGAATTAAATAAAGCAGAAGAGCGTGCCCACATTTTAAAAGGCTTACTCATTGCTTTAGATGCTATTGATGAAGTAATCCATATTATTAGAAATTCCAGATCCACCCAGGCAGCAAAGGAAGGCCTGATGGAAAGATTCGGTCTTGATGATGTTCAGGCTCAGGCTATCGTAGATATGCGTCTGAAGGCTCTGACAGGTTTGGAGCGTGAGAAGCTTGAGAACGAATATAAGGAATTGATGGAAAAAATCGATTACTTAAAAACCATCCTTGCAGATGAAAAAGTACTTCTTGGCGTTATCAAAGAAGAAATTATGGTCATTTCAGAAAAATACGGTGATGATCGAAGAACTTCCATTGGTTTTGATGAAGAAGATATTTCCATGGAAGATCTGATTCCAAGAGAAAATGTCATCATTACCATGACCAGAATGGGTTATATTAAGCGTATGACCCCTGATAATTTTAAAAATCAGAATCGTGGCGGTAAGGGAATTAAAGGAATGCAGACCATTGAAGAAGACAATATTGAAGATCTGTTTATGACAGATACTCATCATTATATGTTGTTCTTTACGAATATGGGACGGGTTTACCGCTTAAAGGCTTATGAAATTCCGGAAGCATCCAGAACTGCCAGAGGTACAGCAATCATTAATATCCTGCAGCTTCAGCCGGGAGAAAAGGTAACTGCCGGAATCACATTAGAAGAATATTCTGACGAACAGTATCTTTTTATGGCTACAAAGAAAGGAATTGTTAAGAAAACACCGCTTCGCGAATACGCTAATGTAAGAAAGACAGGTCTGGCAGCCATCAGTCTTCGTGAAGATGATGAACTTATTGAAGTAAAGCTCACAGATAAAAAGAAAGATATTATCCTTGCTACAAAATACGGAAAATGTATCCGTTTTGACGAGAATGATGTAAGACCTACCGGAAGAACTTCCATGGGCGTGATCGGTATGACCTTAGAAGATGAGGATGAAGTCATCGGCATGCAGCTTTCCTGCCAGGGAGAATACCTGCTGTTTGTTTCTGAAAACGGATATGGAAAGAGAACCAATGTATCTGAGTTTAAAATTCAGAATCGTGGCGGTAAAGGCGTAAAATGCTATAACATTATTGAAAAAACCGGTAATGTAGTAGGCATGAAGGCTGTGAATGAAGAAAATGAAATTATGATGATTACTACAGAAGGAATCATCATCAGAATCTCCTGTCATGATATTTCTGTTCTTGGCCGTATTACTTCAGGAGTGAAGCTGATGAATATTTCAGAAGAACATATCTCAGTTGCAAGTATTACAAAGGTAAGAGTCACAGAGGACGAAACAGAAGAAGAAGTTACAGAAGAGTAATAGAAAACCCCGGATTATCAAAAATCCGGGGTTTTTGCAGTAAATTATTTTTTCAGACTGTTTTCAGCCAGAATATAAATAGGTCTGTGTTTTGACTCTAAATATGTTTTTGCAAGATACTGTCCAATAATTCCCATACAGAATAATTGAATACCTCCGATCATTACCATGATGCAGATCATGGAGGGCCATCCGGAGGTTGGATCTCCAAATATTAATGTTTTGATAATAATGAAAATGATGAAGAAGAATGCAACCACACACATGATGATTCCAAAAAAGGAAGCCAGTGCCAAAGGTGCAGTGGAAAATCCAATGATTCCTTCTAAAGAGTACAGGAATAATTTCCAGAAAGACCATTTTGTGTTTCCGGCAGCTCTTTCTACATTTTCATAAGAAATCCATTTGGTACGGAAACCGACCCATCCGAAAATCCCCTTGGAAAACCGATTGTATTCTGTCATGGAAAGAATAGCATCTACCATAGGACGCTTCATCAATCTAAAATCTCTGGCGCCATCTACAATATCTGCATCTGACATTTTATTGATCAGTTTATAAAAACATTTTGCAAAAAAAGATCGAATAGGAGGTTCTCCTTTCCGGTCAGATCTTCTGGTGGCTACACAGTCATATTCATCCGTAAGAAGATAAGACATCATTTCCGGAAGAAGAGAAGGTGGATCCTGCATATCAGCATCCATTAAAGCTACGTAATTTCCGGAAGCGTTTTGAAGTCCGGCATAAATGGCAGCTTCTTTTCCGAAATTTCTGGAAAAAGAAAGATAATTCATACGGGAATCTTCCTGATGAAATTGTTTCAAAATATTTAATGTATGATCTTTTGATCCGTCATTTACAAAGAGAACTTCAAAATTCCAGGATGACATTTCATCCATGACTTTCATGAGAGCTTCCTTTAATATAGGAAGAACCTGCTCTTCGTTATAACAGGGTATGATCAAAGAAATTAATTCTTTACTCATAGAGACTCCTTTAATATGTTTTGTACCTATTATAGCTTTTTAAAAAAAATCTATTTGCGAAACAAATTATGTATGGATTTTTGCTCGTATCCGGAAGGTACTGAACAGATACAATTTAATTATAACTAAAATACAGGAAAATGTCACCAAAAGAAATTTAAAAGAAACGACAAAAAAAATTTAAAAAAGTAGTTGACAAATAAAAATTACTCGACTATAATAACCAATGCACTGTGAATGCGGTGCTTATATAGAAGTGAAAAACTTCAGCAGAAATACTCAAGAGGCTGAAGAGGCGCCCCTGCTAAGGGTGTAGGTCGGGTGACCGGCGCGAGGGTTCAAATCCCTCTTTCTGCGTTTTAAATTTTCAAAAAAAGAAAATTTAAAAAAATAAAAAAAGTTGTTGACAATAAGTTGAAGATATGATAATCTAAATGAGTTGTTGCAAAACAGCAAGAAATGAACATTGATAACTAAACAGTAAAAACCAGTTTTAATTAAAAGATTAAAACGTCCTTGAAATTCTTTAATGAGTAAACATCTGGAAAGATGGT
>CALZFY010000025.1:0-28096 GCA_945786935.1 uncultured Lachnoclostridium sp. | reverse complement strand
TTTAATTCATGGCTCAGTTTTTAGTTCAGATGCTGTTCCGTGAATAATTCAGGTTAAATATAACGCAGGAAGAACTGGCAGAGAAAATAGGTGTGAGCCGCCAGACGCTTTCAAAATACGAGATAGGGGAATCTCTGCCAATATAGAACAGTGCAAAGCAATCGCAGATGTGTTTGGTGTAAAGCTTGATGATCTGGTTAATTATGAAAAGGATGATAACCTTGGCTTAAATGTTCCGCCAAAGGGAAAGCATATCTTTGGGATGGTAACAGTCGGAGATAAAGGACAGATCGTGATCCCGGCAAAAGCCCGCAAGCTTTTTGGTATCCAGCCTGGAGATAATCTGATTGTACTGGGAGATGAAGAACAGGGATTGGGTATCATCACAGAAAAAGCATTTCTGGAAATCACGAAAAAAATGCAGGAACAGTCAGAATGATTGTTTCTGCATTTTTTTTGGACATTTTGCAGGAATTATAATAAAGCATAACACCAGAGGTTGAGATTTCATGGTATTTCTGATATTCTAAATGCAATCTCTTTACTGAAGGGGAATATCTATGTACAGCGATATTTTTAGCAAAATATATGATGCATTCGGGTGGAATTATTATCCGGAATCATTTGCCCAGCTTCTGCTGCAATGGATCAATGAACAGGAATTAACAGTGAAAACAATGCTGGATCTTGGATGTGGGACAGGTGTGTTATGCAGCATTATGGAAGAGCATGGGATCAAAACCAGGGGAATGGATCTTTCCCATGGAATGATTGCCATGGCAAAAGAAAAATATCCTCATATCCCCTTTGAACAGGGAAATATGATCTGCTGGAAGCCGGAAAGCAGCTATGATCTGGTAACCAGTACCTGCGATGCGATCAACCATATTCTTGAGCCGGAGGATATAAGGAAAGTGATGCGGAATGTATATTCCTATCTGAACTCCGGTGGAATTTTTCTGTTCGATCTTCTCAGGCCCGGTGAAGAGAATGAATGTGAGCCGGTAGATTTGGGTGAACTGGATGGAAAACGTCTGCAATTTCAAATATATCATCCGAAGGAACAATATGTGACCCTTCGGGCGGATTTATTTGAAGGAGAGACTCTTGTTAATACGGAAAAGATTCAGGAGCGCCTATATGATCCCGAATGGATTCTGGAGGTGTTAAGGGAGGTTGGATTCCAGGAGGTATGCTGTACTGACCAGTTATTGGAGACTGAAACAGGACATGCAACTACCTGGTTTGTGATTGCACGGAAATGAAAGATAAAATCTGCTGATAGATTGGAATTGTAAAAGGAGGAAAAAGAATGTTAGAAGTAGGAACAAAAGCACCGGATTTTGAATTGCCGGATCAGGATGGACAGATGCATAAGCTTTCAGATTATGCAGGTAAGAAAGTGATTCTTTATTTTTACCCGAAGGACAGTACCCCGGGATGTACCAAACAGGCCTGTGGATTTTCAGAAAGATATCCCCAGTTTATGGAAAAGGGTGCAGTAGTCCTTGGTATCAGCAAGGACTCTGTTGCTTCCCATAAGAAATTTGCGGAAAAGTATGGTCTTGTATTTACGTTGTTGGCTGATCCTGACCGAAAGGTGATCGAAGCCTATGATGTTTGGAAAGAAAAGAAGAACTATGGCAAGGTTTCCATGGGTGTGGTGCGTACGACTTATTTGATTGACGAGAATGGAGTTATCGTGAAAGCAAATGATAAGGTAAAGGCAGCAGATGACCCTGAGAATATGTTACAGGAGTTGGCATAATGAAAATTATTCTTTCTCCGGCAAAGAAAATGAACAGGGATGTAGATACCTTAGAGTATTCAGCTTTGCCGGAATACTTAGAACAAACAGAAACAATCCTAAACTGGTTGAAAAGTAAATCCCATGAGGACTTAAAGAAGCTCTGGAAATGTAATGACAAGATCGCAGAGCAAAATTTTGAAAGACTGGAGTGTATGGATCTTCATAAGCAGCTGACCCCTGCAGTGCTTTCCTATGAGGGAATTGCCTATCAGTATATGGCACCTGCCGTTTTTGAGAGCAGCCAGCTGGAATATATTCAGGAGCATTTACGGATCCTGTCAGCTTTTTATGGGGTGTTAAAACCCATGGATGGTGTGACACCCTATAGACTGGAGATGCAGGCGAAGGCATCCATTGGTGGCAGCAAAGCCCTCTATGAATTTTGGGGAGAAAAGCTCTATCGTGCTGTCAGAGATGACAGCGGAGTTATCATCAATCTGGCGTCAAAGGAATATTCAAAGTGTATTGAAAAATATCTGACACCGGAAGATCATTACATAACCATCACTTTTTGTGAGCGGTCAGGAGATAAACTGGTAACCAAGGGCACTTATGCCAAGATGGCCAGAGGAGAGATGGTCAGGTTTATGGCTGAAAATAACGTCAAGGATCCTGCCGGGATTCAGAAATTTGACAGGCTTGGATACATTTTCAGGAAAGAATTATCATCAGACAGGGAGTATATCTTTGAAAGAATATCAGAAAATTGAGCATACATTTGCTCCGGTTTATAATCATGAATCAAAAATATTAATCCTTGGAAGCTTTCCTTCGGTAAAGTCCAGAGAAAATAATTTCTATTACGGACATCCCCAGAACCGTTTCTGGAAGGTGCTGGCAGCACTCCTGGGAACTGAGGTTCCAAAGGACATAGAAGAAAAGAAAAAGCTGCTGCTGGATAACCACATAGCACTGTGGGATGTCATTGCAAGCTGCAGTATTAAAGGCTCCAGTGATACTTCCATTAAAGAGGTGATCGTCAACGATTTTTCAGAGATTCTAAATAACTCTTCCATTGGGAAGATTTTTGTGAACGGCGGGAAGGCCTATGAACTGTATCACAGATATGCGGAAAGTCAGACTGGTATGAAGGCAGTGAAACTGCCTTCTACCAGTCCGGCAAACGCAGCATGGAGTTTTGACAGATTATGTGCTGCATGGAAAGAAAAAATGTTTGAAGGAGCAGCAAGGGCATAACCTCCGCATTGCAAGCTCGGAGGGGATCCCTTGTTTTTTTACGGTCGAAAATTTAGTCAATTATAAATGAGTCATTTATAATTGACTAAAATATAAAAAGGTATTATAATATGAATGAAGAAACGGAGGCAGGGGAATGTTTATTGGCAGAGATAGAGAATTAAACACATTAGATAAGCTATATAGATCGGATAAATTCGAATTTGTAGTAATTTATGGTCGTCGCCGCGTAGGAAAGACTGCACTGATTAATCAATTTATCGATGATAAAAAGTCGATCTATTTTATGGGTGTAGAGAGTAACGAAAAACAAAATCTTGAGAATTTCAGTAAAAGTATTATTGAATTTAGTAGTGGTATTGAAACAGAGACAACCTTTGCTTCATTTCAGGCTGCTTTAGAATATGCATTTAAGCTGGCAGAAAAAGAGCGGGTTATTCTTGCTGTTGATGAATATCCTTATGTAGCACGTGCTTCCAGGAGCCTCGCATCTACATTACAGCTTTTAATAGATAAATATAAAGATACATCAAAACTGATGTTGATCTTATGTGGTTCCTCTATGTCCTATATGGAAGATCATGTACTTGCATATAAGGCACCCCTTTATGGCAGAAGAACTGCCCAGATGAAGATACAGCCTTTCGACTTTGAGGAGAGCTGTCGTTATTTAGATAATTTGTCAGATGAGGATAAAGCCCTGATCTATGGTATCGTCGGAGGAACTCCCCAGTATCTTCTTCAAATGAGCGACAAGCTGAGTGTTGAGGAGAATATTAAGAATACGTATCTGAATCCCATGTCATTTCTCTATGAAGAACCGATAAATCTCTTGAAACAAGAGGTTCGTGAGCCTGCAATCTATAATGCCATTATTACTGCGATTGCTGCCGGATATTCCCGCATGTCTGAGATTTCGTCAAAGGTAGGAGAGGATACCAATGTGTGTTCTAATTATATAAAAAATCTGATAAATCTTGGAATTATACAAAAGGAAACTCCATATGGAGAAAAAGCATCTAAGAAGTCAATCTATTCCATTGAAGATAATATGTTTTACTTCTGGTATCGCTTTGTATTAGATAATAATTCAGTCATAGCACGTGGAGCGGCAGACCTGGTGTATAAAAGAATTGAACCACAGTTGCCGCATTATATGGGAAGAGTGTTTGAAGAGATTTGTAAGCAATATCTCTGGAAACAACTTCTTTTGGGCAATGTGCCAATAGAATTTATTTCTCTTGGCCGTTGGTGGGGAAATGATCCGATACAAAAGAGCCAGGCTGAAATAGATATTATGGGCGAAAAGGATGAAGAGTCTGCTTTATTTGCGGAATGCAAGTGGAGAAATGAAAAAGTAGATTTGGATATTCTTGACACCCTGATTGATCGTAGTAAGTTGTTCCGTTACAGGAAAGTACATTATTATCTGTTTTCAAAATCCGGTTATACGAAAGGTTGCATGGAGAAGGCAGTGAAAATGGGAAACGTGACATTAGTGAGTTATGAGGATATTGTTCATTCGATGCAATAGGTTATAACAATGTAAACAATAGAAAGCACGCTCTGCGAGCTTTCTATTGTCATGAATCAAAAGGAGTTTTTCATGGTAGATAGATTTGAACGCTTTTCCTTTGCCATCTCGGAGATTTCCAAAAACTGGCATAAGATTGTCGAGAAGGAACTGGAAACATTTTATGAAAAAGTTGCAGATTGGAGCGAAGTATGAAAATAGAGGAAATATTAGAAAATCAGCGTAAATATTTTCAAAGCGGAGCTACCTTACCGGTCAGTTTTCGTATTGAAATGCTGAAAAAATTAAGAAGTGCAGTGCAAAAATATGAGACAGAGATCGGTCAGGCATTGACTGAGGATCTTGGAAAAAGTGATTATGAAGGATTTATGTGCGAGGTTGGGCTGGTCCTTAGTGAGCTTAGCTACATGATCAAACATACCCGAAAATTTGCGGCAAAGCACAGAGTTTATACTCCGCTGGCACAGTTTGCAGCGACAAGCTATCAGCTGTCCTGCCCTTATGGAAATACGCTGATCATGAGTCCGTGGAACTATCCGTTCCTTCTGACCATCGATCCGCTAGCGGATGCCATTGCAGCGGGAAATACGGCCATTGTAAAGCCAAGTGCTTATTCCCCTGCCACCAGTGAGCTCATGAAAAAGATCATTGAGGAATGCTTTCCACCGGAATATGTTGCGGTGGTAACAGGCGGAAGAAAAGAAAATGCCTGCCTTCTGGAACAAAAATTTGATTTTGTATTCTTTACAGGCAGCCAGAATGTGGGTCGGGAGGTGCTTCGCCATACGGCAGAAACACTGACACCGGCGGTATTGGAGCTTGGAGGTAAAAGCCCCTGTATCGTGGATGAGACGGCAAAATTAAAGCTGGCAGCAAAACGAGTCGTTTTCGGAAAATACCTAAACTGCGGCCAGACCTGTGTGGCTCCGGATTATATTCTCTGCCACAGTAGTGTAAAGGATCAGCTGGTAGAGGAAATCTGTCGGCAGATTAAAAAACAGTACGGGGAGAAGCCGCTTCAAAATCCGGATTACGGAAAGATGATCAATGAAAAGCATTTTGACCGTGTCCGGGGACTCATTGAGAAAGAAAAGACTGTACTGGGAGGACAGGCGAACAGGCAGACCCTTCAGATCGAACCCACCGTGATGGATGGGGTTACCTGGGAGGATGCGGTGATGCAGGAAGAGATTTTTGGTCCCATCATGCCAATCTTAACCTACGATGATTTTGATGAAATCTATTCCCTGTTGGCTGATAAGCCAAAGCCTCTGGCACTCTACCTTTTTTCCGAGGATAAAAAGAGGATTTCAGAGGTTACAGGACGCTGCCGGTACGGCGGAGGCTGTATCAACGATACGATTATCCATCTGGCAACCAGCGAGATGGGCTTTGGCGGTGTAGGAGAAAGCGGCATGGGTGATTATCACGGCAAAAGAGGCTTTGATGCCTTTTCCCACAAAAAGAGTATCGTAGATAAGAAGACCTGGATGGACCTTCCTATGAGATATCAGCCCTATCACAGGGCTCTTTATGGGAAGCTTTTACATTTATTTTTAAGATAGCTGTATTCTCAATGAAAAAAACCTTTACAAATGCTGATAAATCATTTAAACTACCTAAATATAAAAAGTAACTGTTTGAAGTCATGATTTGGAAGCTTTCAGACAGTTGCACATAAAGAGAAATGACAAGGGTGTCAGACAGCCTGCGTATGCAGGTTTGTTTGACACCCTTTTTTCGTGTCAGGATCACCTGGAAATGCGAAGAATGGAGGAAATATGTTTAGGGTAAATGAAAACTATCAGAAGCTGCCGGGAAGCTATCTTTTCAGCACCATCGGAAAGAAGGTAGCAGCTTATCAATCTGCAAATCCTGAAAAACAGGTCATCCGACTGGGAATCGGTGATGTGACCCAGCCCATTGCACCGGTCATCGTAGACGCCATGCGAGGAGCAGTAGAGGAAATGGGCAATGCAGCAACCTTTCGTGGCTATGCACCGGATCTTGGGTATGACTTTTTGAGAAATGCCATTGCAAAAAATGATTATCAGGACAGGGGCTGTGATGTCAGTGCAGATGAGATCTTTGTATCTGACGGAGCCAAAAGTGATTCCGGAAATATTCAGGAAATCTTTGCGGCAGATAATAAAATCGCTGTCTGTGATCCGGTATATCCCGTTTATGTGGATTCCAATGTGATGGCAGGAAGAACCGGAACCTACGATGCATCTACCGGAATGTGGAGCAACGTGATCTATATGCCATGTACCAGGGAAAACGGTTTTGTACCGGAGCTTCCAAAGGAAGTACCGGATATGATCTATCTTTGTTTCCCCAATAATCCCACAGGAACGACCATTACCAGGGATCAGCTTCAGCAGTGGGTTGATTACGCCAATAAAAACGGCTCGGTCATCATTTATGATGCAGCTTATGAAGCATATATTACAGAAGAAAATGTGGCTCATTCCATTTATGAATGTGAGGGAGCCAGAACCTGTGCCATTGAGCTAAAGAGCTTTTCCAAGAATGCAGGATTTACCGGGGTACGCCTTGGATATACTGTAGTTCCAAAGGATTTGAAATGCGGAGAGGTTTCTTTACATAGTATGTGGGCGAGACGTCACGGAACAAAATTCAATGGGGCGCCCTATATCCAGCAAAGAGCAGGGGAGGCTGTTTATTCACCGGAAGGGAAAGCGCAGCTTAAGGATCAGATCGCTTATTATATGAGAAATGCCAGGGCCATCAAGGAAGGCTTAAAGGCAGCAGGCTATGAGGTCTATGGCGGAGTGAATGCTCCCTATATCTGGTTGAAGACACCGGAAAACATGACCTCCTGGGAATTTTTTGACTACTTACTGGAAAAGGCCAATGTGGTAGGTACTCCGGGCTCAGGCTTTGGACCAAGCGGTGAAGGATACTTTCGTCTGACTGCTTTTGGAAGCTATGAAAACACCCTTGCAGCGTTAGATAGAATCAGACAACTGTAACGATAGGAGAGCATTATGGTTAAATATGTATTTGTGACCGGCGGCGTTGTTTCCGGTCTGGGAAAAGGAATTACAGCAGCTTCCCTGGGGCGTCTTTTGAAAGCCAGAGGATACCGGGTGACCATGCAGAAATTTGATCCCTATATCAATGTGGATCCCGGAACCATGAATCCGATTCAGCATGGAGAGGTGTTCGTTACCGACGACGGTACGGAGACAGATCTCGACCTGGGACATTACGAACGATTTATTGACGAAAGCCTTGATTATAACTCCAACATTACCACCGGTAAGATCTACTGGTCGGTATTAAACAAAGAGCGTCACGGAGATTACGGCGGCGGTACGGTACAGGTCATTCCCCATATTACAAATGAGATCAAAGACCGGTTCTACAAAGCAAAGGATGAGAAGGAGGAGACCATCTCCATCATCGAGGTAGGCGGTACCGTAGGTGATATTGAAAGCCAGCCCTTTTTGGAGGCAATCAGACAGTTTCAGGCAGAGGTAGGAAGGGAGAATGCGATTCTGATCCAGGTTACCCTGATTCCTTACCTGAAGGCATCGGGAGAAATGAAGACAAAGCCTACCCAGATGAGTGTCAAACAGCTCCAGAGTATGGGAATCTGGCCGGACATTCTGGTATGCCGTTCCGATTATCCGGTGGACGATGCCATGAAGGCAAAGATCGCGCAGTTTTGCAATGTAAAAAAGGAGCATGTGCTCCAGAACCTGGATGCACCGTCTCTTTATGAAGTGCCGCTGATGCTGGAGAAGGAACATCTGGCACAGGCAGTTTGTGATTGTCTGAATATCCCCTGTCCGGAGCCTGACCTTACCGACTGGAATCAGATGGTGGAAAACCTGCATGCGTCCAAAAAGACGGTCAGCATTGGAATCGTAGGAAAATATGTGGCACTTCATGATGCTTATCTTAGTGTTGCGGAGGCCTTAAAGCATGGTGGGATTGCAAATCAGGCCAATGTAGATATCCGTTGGATCGATTCTGAGGACCTGAACAACGAAAATCTGGAAGAATATTTGGGAGACCTGTCCGGTATTTTAGTACCGGGAGGTTTCGGACAGCGTGGTACCGAGGGCAAGATTCTTGCAACCCGGTACGCAAGAGAACACAAAATTCCATTCCTTGGTATCTGTCTTGGTATGCAGCTAGCCATTGTGGAATTTGCCAGAAATGTGCTGGGACTTGAAAGAGCTGCAAGTATCGAGCTTGTACCGGATACACCGGATCCTGTCATCGCACTGATGCCGGAGCAAAACGGTGTGGAGAACTTAGGCGGAACCTTAAGGCTTGGTGCTTATCCCTGTGTCTTAGGAGCAGGGACACTGGCAAGAGAGCTTTATGGAAAAGAAGAGATTTCTGAAAGACACAGACACCGCTATGAAGTGAACAATGAGTATCGGGAACGGCTGATGGAAAAAGGAATGGTACTTTCCGGACTTTCCCCGGATGGACGGATCGTGGAAATGATCGAATTAAAAGACCACCCGTTTTTTGTGGCAACACAGGCACATCCGGAATTTAAGTCAAGACCGAATCATGCACACCCGTTATTTCAGGGACTCATAAAAGCAGCACTTGTGAAAGAGGAGAAAATATTATGAAGGACTATCAAAATATAAATAACTTGTATGATCCAAGCTTCGAACATGATAACTGCGGTATCGGAGCAGTGGTAAATATGGAAGGCAAAAAAAGTCACCAGATCGTGGCAGACGCCTTAAAGATCGTAGAACGCCTGGAACACCGTGCCGGAAAGGATGCAAAAGGTGAGACCGGAGACGGTGTAGGAATCCTGACACAAATTTCCCATCATTTTTTCAAAAAAGTCTGTGCACAGCTTGGAATCCGGATCGGAGAGGAACGGGAGTACGGTGTCGCCATGTTTTTCTTCCCCCAGGATGAATTAAAGAGAAACCGTGCGAAAAAAATGTTCGAGATCATTGTAGAGAAGGAAGGCATGGAATTCCTTGGATGGAGAATGGTGCCTACCGCACCGGAGGTGTTGGGACACAAGGCAAGAGAGTGCATGCCGGTGATCATGCAGGGCTTTATCAAAAAGCCTGAAAATGTGGCCAAAGGACTTGATTTTGACAGAAAGCTGTATGTGGTAAGACGTGTGTTTGAGCAGAGCAATGACAACACCTACGTACCATCTTTATCCAGCAGAACCATTGTATATAAAGGAATGTTTTTAGTAGACCAGCTTCGTACCTTTTTCCTGGATCTTCAGGATGAGGATTACGATTCTGCCATTGCCATGGTACATTCCCGTTTCTCTACCAACACCAATCCAAGTTGGGAAAGAGCACATCCAAACCGCTTCATGGTACATAACGGGGAGATCAATACCATCAAAGGAAATGCAGACAAAATGCTTGCCAGAGAAGAGACCATGTACAGTGCGTCCATGTCAGAGGATGATATGACCAAGGTACTGCCGGTAGTCAATACCAATGGTTCAGACTCTGCAATGCTTGATAATACATTGGAGTTCCTTGTGATGAACGGCATGGATCTTCCGCTGGCAGCCATGATCACGGTGCCGGAACCATGGTCCCATAATGATACCATTTCTCAGGAGGGCCGTGATTTTTACCAGTACTATGCAACCATGATGGAGCCATGGGATGGTCCGGCGTCTATCCTTTTCTCTGATGGAGATGTGATGGGTGCGATTCTGGACAGAAACGGTCTTCGTCCGTCCAGATATTACATTATGGATGACGGAAGACTGATCCTTTCCTCAGAAGTTGGTGTTCTGGAATTGGACGAGGCACATATCCTGAAAAAGGAAAGACTGCATCCGGGAAAAATGCTTCTGGTGGATGTGGTGAAAAAACACATTTATTCTGATGAAGAGATCAAGGAGCTTTACGCAAAGAAAGAGCCTTACGGCGAATGGTTGGACAGCAATCTGGTAACTTTATCAGAATTAAAGATTCCAAACGAAAAAGTACCTTCTTTTACAAAGGAGCAGAGCTTAAGATTACAGAAAGCCTTTGGCTACAGCTATGAGGAATACAGAAACAGCATCTGTGCCATGGCAACCAACGGGGCTGAGGAGATCGGCTCCATGGGTATTGATACACCCATCGCTGCTTTATCCGGAGAATATCAGCCGCTGTTTTATTATTTTAAACAGCTGTTTGCCCAGGTTACAAATCCACCTATCGATGCAGTCCGTGAAAAGATCGTGACTTCCACCACGGTTTATGTAGGAAAGAACGGAAACCTTCTGGAAGAGAAACCGGAAAACTGTCAGGTATTAAAGATCAATAATCCGATCCTCACAGACTTGGATATGCTGAAGATCAAAACCATGAAAAAGCCCGGCTTTAAGGTGGCAAAGGTTCCGATCATTTTCTATAAGAGTACACCCATTGAGCGTGTTTTAGAGCACCTCTTTGTAGAGGTTGACAAGGCATACCGTGACGGGGCAAATATCCTGATCCTTTCTGACCGTGGGGTAGATGAAAACCATGTGGCAATTCCATCCCTGCTGGCAGTTGCAGCGGTACATAAACATCTGGTGCAGACAAAGAAATGTACAGCCATGTCTCTGATCCTGGAATCAGGAGAGCCAAGAGAGGTACATCATTTTGCAACGCTGTTAGGCTATGGTGCCAGCGCAGTCAACCCATACCTTGCCCATGCAACCATTGCAGAGCTGATTGAAGAAGGCTTCCTTGAAAAAGATTATTATGCAGCAGTAGATGATTATGATCAGGCGATCTTAAAGGGTATCGTAAAGATTGCTTCCAAGATGGGTATTTCCACCATCCAGTCTTATCAGGGCAGCAAGATTTTTGAAGCCATCGGTATTTCAGAAGAAGTGATCGAAAAATATTTCACAGGTACCGTCAGCCGTATCGGGGGTATTACCCTGGAGGATATTGCAGAAAAGACAGACGCCCAGCATTCCAAAGCATTTGACCCGCTGGGACTGGAAACAGACCTGACGCTGGAGTCTGTAGGACGGCATAAACGCCGCAGTGACGGTGAGGAACACCGCTATAATCCCCAGACCATCCATATGCTCCAGATGGCTACCAGAGAGGGAAGCTACGAGAAATTCGTACAGTATACAAAAATGATCGACGGAGAAAACAGCGGTTACTTAAGAAGTATCATGGACTTTGATTATCCTGAGCAGGGAATCGATATCTCCGAAGTAGAGAGTGAAGAGGAAATTGTAAAACGCTTTAAGACCGGTGCCATGTCCTATGGTTCTATTTCCGAGGAAGCACATGAAGCTCTCGCTATTGCCATGAACCATCTCCATGGAAAATCCAACAGTGGTGAGGGTGGTGAAAGTGATGAGAGACTGGAATCCGCAGGAACGAACCATGATAGAAGTTCAGCCATCAAGCAGGTAGCCAGCGGAAGATTTGGTGTCACCAGCAGATACCTGGTAAGTGCGAAAGAGATCCAGATCAAAATGGCTCAGGGTGCAAAACCGGGTGAGGGCGGACATCTTCCTGCTAAAAAGGTTTATCCGTGGATTGCCAAAACAAGACATTCCACACCGGGAGTCAGTCTGATCTCCCCGCCACCACACCATGATATTTACTCTATCGAAGATCTGGCACAGCTGATCTATGATTTGAAAAATGCCAATAAATATGCACGGATTTCCGTAAAACTTGTTTCGGAAGCCGGTGTGGGAACGGTAGCAGCAGGTGTTGCCAAAGCCGGAGCACAGGTAATTCTTGTATCAGGCTATGACGGAGGAACCGGTGCAGCCCCCATCAGTTCTATCCACAATGCAGGACTTCCGTGGGAGCTGGGACTTGCGGAGACCCATCAGACCTTACTTGCCAACGGGCTTCGTAACCGTGTTGTCATTGAGACGGATGGAAAGCTTATGAGCGGCCGTGATGTAGCCATTGCAGCACTGCTTGGTGCAGAGGAATTCGGATTTGCCACCGCACCATTGGTAACCTTAGGCTGTGTTATGATGCGTGTCTGCAATCTGGATACCTGTCCCATGGGAATTGCAACACAAAATCCGGAGCTTCGTAAACGCTTTATCGGAAAACCGGAATATGTAGAAAACTTCATGCTCTTTATTGCACGCCAGTTAAGAGAATATATGGCAAAGCTTGGAGTGCGTACTGTCAGTGAAATGGTAGGCCGTACCGATCTTCTGAAGAAGAAGGAGAATCTCTCTCCAAATGAAGCAAAGATCGATTTAAGCCGCATCCTTGGAGGCGTGTCTACATTCGACAGGGCAGAATGTGTCTTTGACCCGGCAGCTGCTTATGATTTTAAGCTGGAGGAGACCAAGGATGAAGCAGTTCTCTTAAAGAAGAAAGACATCCAGACAGCCATTGCGAAAGGAACAAAGAAAACTGCCAGTGTGCATCTGACCAATACAGACAGAACCTTTGGTACTCTTTTAGGAGCTGAAATTACAAGAAAGCATCCGGAGGGAATGGAGGAGGATACCATTACCATCGAATGTACCGGTGCAGGCGGACAGAGCTTTGGTGCGTTTATCCCGAAGGGGCTTACACTTTCCCTTTGCGGAGACAGTAATGATTACTTTGGTAAGGGCTTATCCGGCGGTAAGCTGGCTGTCTATGCACCGAAGGATGCAAAATATGATCCTCAGGATAACATCATCATCGGTAATGTGGCACTGTATGGTGCAACCTCCGGAGAGGCTTACATTGCCGGAATGGCAGGAGAACGCTTCTGCGTTCGTAACTCCGGTGCCACTGCAGTAGTAGAAGGTGTAGGAGAGCATGGCTGTGAATACATGACCGGCGGACGCGTGGTCGTTTTAGGACCTACAGGAAAGAACTTTGCAGCCGGTATGAGCGGCGGTGTTGCCTATGTACTGGATGAACATAACTGCTTATATCGAAATCTTAATAAAGAAATGATTCTGATGGAAAAAGTGGAAAATAAATTTGATCAGGAAGAGTTAAAAGGCATCTTAAAGAAGCATGTTGCTTCCACAGGTTCCAAAAAAGCACAGGCAGTCTTAGCTGATTTTGACAGCTATCTTCCAAAATTTAAAAAACTGATTCCGGGCGATTACAAAAAGCTTCTGCAGCTGTCTGCTCAGTTTGAAGAACAGGGCATGAGCAGGGAAGAGGCACAGATCGAAGCCTTTTACGAAAGTACCAAAGGAAACAACGCAGAATAAGGAGGGAAAAGAACATGGGAAAGCCAACAGGATTTTTAGAATATGAAAGAAAAAACGGACCGGTAGTACCTCCTTGTGAGAGAGTCAAAAATTTCAAAGAATTTCATGGACAGCTAAACCTAGAAGAACAAAAACTTCAGGGAGCAAGATGTATGGAATGTGGTGTACCCTTCTGTCAGGCAGGCACCCTGATCGCGGGGATGGCTTCCGGCTGTCCTTTGCACAATCTGGTACCGGAGGTCAATGATCTGGTATTTAAAGGAAACTGGGAACAGGCATATCTTCGCCTGAGTAAGACTCACTGTTTTCCGGAATTTACTTCCAGGGTCTGTCCTGCCCTTTGCGAGGCAGCCTGTACCTGCGGGTTAAACGGAGAGCCGGTAGCTACCAAAGCAAATGAACGTGCAGTCATTGAATATGCTTATGAGCATGATCTGGTAAAGCCTGATGTGCCAAAGATCCGTACCGGAAAACGCATTGCAGTCATCGGAAGCGGTCCTTCCGGTCTGGCAGCAGCAGCCCAGTTAAATAAACGGGGACATTCAGTCACAGTTTATGAAAGAAGTGACCGGGTTGGAGGACTTTTGCGTTACGGTATCCCGAATATGAAGCTTGATAAAAGCGTCATTGACCGAAGAGTGGAGGTTATGAAAGCATCCGGCATTGAATTTATCTGTAATGTCAATGTAGGAAAGGATATCACCGGGGAAGAACTTCTGGAAAAATATGACCGTGTTGTTCTCGCCTGTGGTGCTTCCAATCCGAGAAATATCAATGTGCCGGGAAGAGAGGCTGAAGGAATCTTCTTTGCAGTGGATTTCTTAAAACAGGTGACAAAGACACTTCTGGATACTGATTTTCAGAAGGTTCCTTATGAGCTTGCAAAGGATAAAAACGTACTGGTCATCGGCGGCGGTGATACAGGAAATGACTGTGTGGGAACCTCCATCCGTCTGGGAGCAAAAAGTGTGACCCAGCTGGAGATGATGCCCATGCCTCCAAAGGAAAGACTGGAAAGCAATCCATGGCCGGAGTGGCCGAAGGTCTTAAAGACGGATTATGGCCAGGAAGAGGCTATCATGAAGTTTGGTCAGGATCCAAGAGTTTATCAGACTACTGTCACAGAATTTCTGAAAAATGAGGAAGGAAGAGTCTGCGGCGCAAAACTGGTGAGCCTGACTCCGAAGAAAGATGAAAAGACCGGACGCATGATGATGGTACCGGTGGAGGGTACAGAACGTGAAATTCCGGTAGACCTGGTACTCATTGCTGCAGGATTTTTAGGTTCTGAGGGTTACATTGCAGAGAGTTTTGGTGTAGAATGTAACGAAAGGACGAATATTAAGACTGCACCCGGAGCATATGAGACAACGGCAGAACGTGTATTTACCGCAGGAGATATGCACAGGGGACAGTCTCTGGTCGTATGGGCTATCGCAGAGGGAAAAGCGGCAGCGAAAGCTGTGGACGAATCCCTGATGGGCTATACTAACCTTTAAAATCAGGTATAGGAGATTTGTATGAGAACAAGGAGAGAAATTCTGGAACTTTTAGAGGAAGAGGATGTGAAATTTATCCGTCTGCAGTTCACAGATATTTTTGGAAATTTAAAAAACATTGCGGTGACAGACAGCCAGCTGATGCGTGTGCTGGATAATCGTTTTTCCTTACAGTCCAAGGCACTGCTGGGAGATCACGATTTCTATCAGGAGGATCTTTATCTTCATCCGGACCTGGACAGCTTTGTGATCCTGCCCTGGAGACCCCAGCAGGGAAAAGTGGCACGTTTTTTATGTGATATTTATAAGGAAGACGGAACTCCTTTTGAGCTAAGTCCCCGTACCATTCTAAAAAATGTGATCAGTTCAGCAGAGGAAAAGGGTTATACCTTTTATGTGGATCCCGATTGTGAATTTTTCCTGTTCCATACAGATGAAAACGGCATTCCAACCACAGTAAGCCATGAAAGAGCAGGCTATATGGATGTAGGTCCCTTAGATTATGGTGAGAACCCAAGAAGAGATATGGTTCTTGCACTGGAAGAGATGGGCTTTGAGGTGGAATCCTCCCACCATGAAAAGGCACCTGCCCAGAATGAGATCGATTTTAAAGAGGCAGAGCCTTTGACCATGGCAGATTCCCTGACGACCTTTAAATTTGCCGTCCGCTCCACTGCAAGAAGGTTTGGGCTTCATGCCACCTTTATGCCAAAGCCAAAGCAGGGAGTTCCGGGCTCAGGGCTTCATTTTAATATTTCTGTCTATAAGGACGGAAGGAACCTTTTTAATGCACAGCCGGGAAGCGATGAGATCAGGGAGGAGACGAAATGGTTTATCGGCGGCATCATGGAGCATGTCAATGCCATGTGCGCCGTTACCAATCCGCTGGTCAATTCCTACAAACGCCTCATGGTGGGGGATTCCGCACCGAAGGATAAGGTCTGGACAAAAAAGAATGTCAATGCCCTGGTAAAGGTCCGTCACCGGCTGGGAGAGGATACCAAGGTCGATCTTTTGTTCCCGGATCCGTCGGCAAATCCTTACCTTGCCATTGCTGTTTGCCTTGCAGCAGGCATTGATGGTCTGGAGAAACAGCTCCAACCGGGACTGGAAGCTCCGGCCTGCTATGAGACTTCAGAAGAGATTGAACAGATTCCGGGAACCTTAAGAGAAGCGGTTGCCTGGATGAATGGGGATCCTTTTATGGAGGAAACTCTTGGAAAAGATTTCTGCAGACTGTATACGGACGCTAAAATGGATGAATGGAACGCATATATGGAACAGGTTTCCCAGTGGGAGCTTGATGAGTATTTATATAGAATATAAGAGGTAATTGGATGGGCAGCATTTTAATCGCTTTACCCAGACTCGAAGATTCCAGACATATCAGTGACATCCTGAAACGGCGGGGAATGGACACCGCCGCCATCTGCACCAGCGGTGCCAAGGTTCTGTCCACGGCTCATGAGCTGGACAGTGGTGTCGTCATTTGCGGACGACGCTTAAGTGATATGTTTTATACTCAGCTTGCAGAATATCTGCCAAAATATTTTGAAGTGCTTTTGATATCTTCTCCAAATTTATTGGAAGATTGTCCACCGGGTATCCAATCGTTAGCAACTCCTTTACGTGCATCAGAGCTGGCGGCAACCGTAGATGCCATGCTGCTTCGGCAGGCGAAGCTTTTAAAGAAGCAGAAGAGTGCACCGAAAAAGAGATCGGAAAGTGAACAGAATCTGATCAATCAGGCAAAGGCTCTTTTGATGGAACTCAATCAGATGACCGAGACCGAAGCATTTCGATATATCCAGAAAACAAGTATGGATTCCGGCACCAATATGGTGGAAACTGCGCAGAAAATCATGCTGCTGATGGGGTGACGCTTGACAGCAGGAATGGGTAGTGATAAAATACCACAAGGAACAAAGGTGTTCATGTAAAATACGTGAAGTATATTCACGTATTTTACATGGGCACCTTTTTTATGTGCTTGCAGCACAAGGAAGGAAAATACTATGGATAAAAAAATCTATCTTCAATTAGCAGACGGAACGGTTTATACCGGAACAGCCTTTGGTGCAGAATTGGAGAACGATATCGTTGCAGAGATCGTGTTTACCACTGCCATGACAGGTTATACGGAAACACTTACCGATCCCAGTTACTATGGCCAGATGGTTGTTCAGACCTTTCCTTTGATTGGAAACTATGGAGTAGCAACCGGAGATTTTGAAAGTAAAAGCATTCATATGAGTGCATACATTACAAAGGAATTTTGTCAGGCTCCTTCCAATTTCCGATGCCAGATGGATCTTGACTCCTGGTTAAAGGAGGAAGGTATACCGGGAATTTGTGATATTGATACAAGGGCCCTCACAAAAAAGATCAGACAGCAGGGTGTCATGAATGGCCGGCTGACCAAAAAGAAGCCGGTGGAGGAAGCTTCTTATGAGCTTTCTTCCTGGGCGTTAAAAAATGCGGTCCAGTCCGTGACCTGTGAGGAAAGCTATGATATTCCATCAGGAATTGAAAATCACCATGTGGTACTGTGGGATTTTGGTGCCAAGCAAAATATCGTCAGAAAGCTTCATGCCCTGGATTGTCACGTTACAGTGGTTCCTGCGGCAGCAAGCTACCTGGATATTCTGGCATTAAAACCGGACGGCATTATGTTAAGCAATGGTCCGGGAAATCCCAAGGATAATAAAGAGATCATTCGGGAATTAAAGAAGCTTTGCGGTTATAAAATTCCAATTTTTGGAATCTGTCTTGGACATCAGCTTCTGGCACTTGCAAACGGTGCGGATACCGAAAAGTTAAAATATGGCCATCGGGGAGCCAATCAGCCGGTGCTGGAAAAGGATACCGGAAAGATTTACATTACAAGCCAGAATCATGGCTATGCAGTGAAGATGGATGGAATTCCAAAGGGAGCTCATGTGACCTTTACCAACCTCAATGATGGTACCTGTGAGGGTCTTTCCTATGAAACATTCCCGGGATTTTCCGTACAGTTTCATCCGGAAGCCTGTGGCGGTCCCCATGACACAGAATATTTATTTCAACAATTTATTGATCTTATGGAAGGGAGGAAATGTTAAATGCCGTTAAATCCAAACCTGAAAAAAGTACTTGTGATCGGTTCCGGTCCTATTGTGATCGGTCAGGCAGCAGAATTTGACTATGCCGGAACCCAGGCCTGTTGTGCTTTAAAGGAAGAGGGACTGGAGGTCGTACTGGCAAACTCCAATCCTGCAACCATTATGACAGATGCTTCCATGGCAGATCATGTATATATAGAACCTTTGACATTGGATTTCTTAAAAAAGATCATTGTCGAAGAAAAACCGGACGGAATTTTATCTACTCTGGGAGGACAGACCGGGCTTACCCTGTCCATGCAGCTTGCCAAAGAAGGTTTTTTGGAAAAGCATGGAGTGATTCTTTTAGGGGCAAATCCAAAAACCATTGAAAAGGCAGAGGACCGTCAGATCTTTAAGGATACCATGGAAGCCATCAAGGAACCGATCATTCCTTCTGTGGTTACCAACACCCTGGAGGGAGCACTGAAATTTGTCGTTCAGGTGAAATATCCGGTAATCGTTCGTCCTGCCTATACTTTGGGAGGAACCGGCGGCGGAATTGCTGAATCTGAAGAAGAGCTTCGTGAAATTGCAGCTTCAGGACTTCGTCAGTCGCCCATTCACCAGATCCTTGTGGAAAAATGTATTTCCGGATGGAAGGAAATCGAGTTTGAAGTGATGCGGGATGGTGCAGGCAATGTGATCACCATCTGCTCCATGGAAAACTTTGACCCGGTGGGTATCCATACAGGGGACTCTATCGTTGTGGCTCCGGCACTGACCCTGGCAGATAAGGAATATCAGATGCTTCGAAGCGCTGCTCTTCACATCATTGATGCCATGGGAATCGAGGGTGGCTGTAATGTACAGTTTGCATTGAATCCGGAAAGCTTTGAATATGCAGTCATTGAGGTAAATCCGAGAGTGTCCCGTTCCTCAGCACTGGCCAGCAAGGCCACCGGTTACCCCATTGCAAGGGTGGCAGCAAAAATAGCCATCGGTTTTCGTATGGATGAGATCGATAATGAGATCACAGGAAAAACAAAGGCCTGCTTTGAGCCGACTCTCGATTATGTGGTGGTGAAATTCCCGAAATGGCCTTTTGATAAATTTGTATATGCAGCAAGACAGTTGGGAACCCAGATGAAGGCGACCGGTGAAGTCATGTCTATTGGCAGAAGCTTTGAGATGGCACTGTTAAAGGCAGTCAGAGGAGCAGAAATCTCCCATGACTATCTGGATGATGCCAGGATGAGAAAAATGAGCAATGCTGCATTGAAAGAAAAAATACTTGCCAGGGATGATGAGCGGATTTTCGCTATCTACGAGGTATTGTATCGCGGCATGTCTGTGGAAGAGCTTCATCAGCTGACCATGGTAGATGAATGGTTCCTGGAGAAACTTGTTCATCTTGGTGAAATGGAAAAGAGATTGTCCCAGGGAGAGCTTACGGGTTCCTTTATCAGAAATTTAAAACAATGCGGTTTTACGGATAAAACAATTTCCCGCTTAAGCAATGGAAAGCAGTTTTCCAGACTTCCTTACGCATATAAAATGGTAGATACCTGTGGAGCGGAATTTGATGCGAAAACACCATATTTTTATTCCACCTATGACGAAGAGGATGAGGCATTGCCGTTCATCCGTGAAAATGCAGGCAAAAAGCCTGTGGTTATGGTATTCGGTTCAGGACCGATCCGTATCGGTCAGGGTATTGAATTTGATTATGCTTCCGTTCATTGCGTCTGGGCATTAAAGAAGGCAGGCTTCGAGGTTGTCATCGTCAATAATAACCCTGAGACTGTTTCTACAGATTTTAATACCGCAGACAGATTGTATTTTGAACCACTGACTCCGGAAGATGTGGCAGATATCATCCGGGTAGAGCAGCCGGTGGGTGTTGTGGTAGCCTTTGGCGGACAGACAGCGATCCGTCTGACCAAATGGCTTTCAGATAATTACATTCCGATTCTTGGAACACCGGCAGACAGTATCGATATGGCAGAAGATCGTGGACGGTTTGAAGCATTGCTTCGAAAGCTTCATATCGAACAGCCGGCAGGAACCACAGTGCATACAAGAGCAGAAGCACTGGTTGCAGCCAATACCCTTGGCTATCCTGTCCTTTTACGTCCTTCCTATGTCCTGGGCGGCCAGAATATGATCATTGCATTCTCTGACGAGGATGTGAATGAGTATATGGAGATCATTCTGTCAAATATGGAAGGCAATGCGGTACTCATTGATAAATATATGATGGGAACCGAGCTGGAAGTAGATGCCATCTGCGATGGGGAAAATGTCCTGATTCCCGGAATCATGCAGCACATTGACCGTGCAGGAATCCATTCCGGGGACTCTATTGCTGTATATCCGGCATGGGGACTGACCAAAGAGCAGACAGAACAGATCGTAGATTATTCCGAAAAGCTGGCGATTTCCTTAAAGACAAAGGGACTGATCAACATCCAGTATGTCATCAGTCAGAATCAGATTTATGTCATTGAAGTAAATCCACGTTCTTCCAGAACTGTACCTTACCTTAGCAAAGTAACAGGCATTCCGATGATCGACATTGCCACAGAGGTGATGTTGGGTAAGAAACTGACAGATTTCCCTTACGGAACAGGGCTTTACCCTGCTGCTCCATATACAGCAGTGAAGGTACCGGTGTTCTCCTTTGAGAAGCTGTCAGGACTTGACACCATGCTGGGACCGGAAATGAAATCTACCGGAGAGGTTCTTGGAATTGCCCCGACTATGACAGAGGCCTTATATAAAGGACTTCTGGGTGCAGGCTACTGCTTTACCAATGAGGGCGGTGTGCTGTTGACTGTAAGAGATACAGATAAAAAGGAAATCATCGAGATTGCCAGAGAGTATAAAAAATTAGGATTTCATCTTTATGCAACGGAAGGCACGACTGCCGCTTTACGTGAAGCAGGTCTTCCGGTCACACTGGTTCATAAGATTCATGAATCCGAGCAAAACACGTTATCACTTTTGGAAAGCGGAAAGATCAATTACATTATTTCCACCTCTGCAAAGGGACGATCTCCATTGCGGGGCAGCGTCAAAGTGCGCCGTAAAAGTGTGGAGCTTGGCATCCCATGTCTTACCAGTCTGGATGCTGCCAAAGCTCTGGCACAGACTCTGGCCTATGGATGGAATGTAAAAGAAGCTTCCCTGGTTGATATTTGTAAATTACAGTGATAGAGGAGGAAAAACTTATGTGTTCAATTATGTGTTATGCCGGTAAAGATATTTCCCGGGAAATGATGGAAGAGCTGATAGGGCGCACCAAGATGAGGGGACCGGATGCGTGGAATGTGACGGAAACAGAATTTGGTTATCTTGCATTTGCCCGTCTTGCCATTATGGGGCTTAGTCCGGAAGGTATGCAGCCTTTTGAAAAAAATGGAAGCTATGTGGTGTGTAACGGTGAAATCTATGGTTTTCGTACCTTAAAGGAGGAGCTGTCACAAAGAGGCTATGAGTTTGCAAGCGGTTCTGACTGTGAAGTATTACTTCCATTATATAAAGAGTACGGTCTGGAAATGTTCGCCCATCTGGATGCGGAATATGCCTGTGTCATTTATGACGGAGAGAAAAAGAAGCTTCTGGCAGCCAGAGACCCCATTGGAATCCGTCCGCTGTTTTACGGATATTCCAAAAGCGGAAACATTGCATTTGCCAGCGAACCAAAATCTCTGATGGGGCTGGTAGAAAAAGTATTTCCGTTCCCGCCCGGTCATTATTACTATGACGGCGAATTTGTCTGCTATGAAGATATCGGAGCAGTGAGAGGCTATGTTCACGAAGATCTGGATACTATTACAAAAAATATCCATGATAAACTGGTGAAAGGTGTGGAGAAACGTCTGGATGCAGATGCTCCGCTGGGATTCTTATTGTCAGGTGGATTAGATTCCAGTCTGGTATGCGCCATTGCGGCGAATATTTTAAAAAGACCGATTCGTACCTTTGCCATCGGTATGGATCAGGATGCCATTGATTTAAAATATGCAAAGCAGGTAGCAGATTTTATCGGGGCTTTCCATACGGAGGTCATTATGACAAAGGAAGAGGTGCTGGAAAGTCTGGAAACTGTTATTCAGGCACTGGCTACCTATGATATCACCACCATCCGTGCCAGCATGGGAATGTATCTGGTGTGCAAGGCTATCAACGAAAATACGGATTTGAAGGTTTTACTGACAGGTGAGATTTCCGATGAGCTGTTTGGATATAAATATACAGATTTTGCACCAAACGCTGCAGAGTTTCAGAAGGAAGCTGGGAAACGCCTTCGTGAGCTTCATTATTATGATGTGCTCCGTGCAGACCGCTGTCTGGCAGCAAACAGTCTGGAAGCCAGAGTGCCTTTTGGAGACCTGGATTTTGTACGTTATGTCATGTCAATCGACCCTCAGAAGAAAATGAATACTTATGGAAAAGGTAAGTATCTCTTAAGGAAGGCTTTTGAAAAGGACCATATTCTGCCGGAAGAAATTTTGTGGAGAGAAAAGGCCGCTTTCAGCGATGCAGTGGGCCACAGCATGGTAGATGATTTAAAAGAATATGCAAATTCTCTTTACACTGACGAAGAATATGATAAACTAAGAATGAAATATGATTTTGCAAGACCTTTTACGAAAGAAAGTCTTCTCTATCGGGAGATTTTTGAAAAATACTATCCAGGCCAGGCTTCTATGGTACCGGATTTCTGGATGCCAAACAAAGAATGGGATGGATGCAATGTAAATGATCCAAGTGCCAGAGTATTATCAAACTATGGTGACAGTGGTAAGTAAAAAAGGAGCATAAGAAAATGGAAAAAAGAGAACAGCTTTATGAAGGAAAAGCAAAGAAAGTATATTGTACAGATAATCCTGAATTATTGATCGTGGATTATAAGGACGATGCCACAGCATTTAATGGCCTGAAAAAGGGAACCATTGCAGGAAAAGGTGTGATCAATAACAAAATGAGCAACCTTTTGATGCAGAGACTGGAAAAAGCAGGAGTGCCTACTCATTTTGTGGAGGAGTTAAGTGACCGCGAAACACTGGTAAAGAAGGTGTCTATCGTGCCTTTGGAGGTAATTATCAGAAATATCGCTGCCGGTTCCTTCTCAAAGAGATATGGCGTAGAGGAAGGCAAAGTATTTGCCACTCCTACCATTGAGTTTTCCTATAAAAACGATGAGCTGGGAGATCCATTGATCAACAGCTATCATGCCGAGGCTCTGGAACTTGCTACAAAGGAAGAAATTGAGACCATTAAAAAATATGCATTTGCCATCAATCAGGAACTGAAAGCTTTCTGGGCAGACTGCGGTGTTACTTTGGTAGATTTTAAGATTGAATTCGGACGTCTGTCAGACGGCACGATCGTACTGGCTGATGAGATCAGCCCGGATACCTGCCGACTTTGGGATTCTGCCACAGGAACCAAGCTTGACAAGGATCGTTTCCGTCGGGATCTTGGCAATGTGGAAGATGCCTATACAGAAGTTATGAACAGACTTTTACAGCATATTTAATGGAGGATAACTTATGTCAAACAGTGCGATTGTAGGAATTAACTGGGGCGATGAAGGAAAAGGACGTATGGTGGATCTTCTCACAGAGAAGTATGACGTTGTGGTGCGTTTTCAGGGCGGTGGAAATGCCGGACATACGGTCATCAATGAATTCGGTAAATTTGCCCTCCACCTTCTTCCATCCGGAATTTTCAGAAAAAATGTGGTGAATATTCTGGGTAACGGTGTTGCCCTCGACCCGGAAAACCTGTGGAAAGAAATGCAGCAGGTCATGGAACAGGGAGTAGAACTGACACCGGATAATTTAAAGATCAGTGACAGAGCCTCTGTGCTGCTTCCATGGCACCGCGACCTGGACGAGCTGGAAGAAAACCGACTGAAAGATAAAAAATACGGTTCCACAAAACAGGGAATTGCGCCTTTTTATTCTGACAAGTACCAGAAAAAAACAATTCTTGCAGGAGAACTGTTTTATCCGGAAAAATTAAAGTCTCATCTTGCCGATCTGATGGAATGGAAAAATCTGACCCTCACCGGCGTTTACGGTGCAGAAGGCTACACCATGGAAAAATTAGAGCAGTGGATGAGCGAATACTGTGAAAAGATCAAACCTTATATCTGTGATACCGGCAGCTTCTTAAAGGATGCCCAGAAAAACGGAAAGAATATTCTGTTTGAGGCACAGTTAGGTTCTCTTAGAGATCTTGACTATGGTATTTATCCATATACCACATCTTCTAATACAACAGCAGCTTACGCACCCATCGGTTCCGGACTTCCATCAGCAAAGATCGATGATGTGGTAGGCGTGGTAAAGGCATATTCTACCTGCGTAGGAGAAGGTCCTTTTGTATGCGAAATGTTTGGAGATGAAGCAGAAGAACTTCGAAAAGCCGGCTTTGAATACGGTGCAAAAACAGGAAGACCAAGAAGAGTAGGCCCCCTTGATATCGTAGCGACCCGCTATGGTGTGGAAGTACAGGCTGCCACTAAGATTGCACTGACCAAGCTGGATGTCTTAAGCTATCTGGATAAAATTCCGGTATGCGTTTCCTACGAACTGGACGGAAAAGAAACGAACAGCTTCCCATTCCCTCTGGCATTAAATGATGCAAAACCGGTGATCAAATACTTTGACGGATGGAAATGTGATATTTCCGGTGTCCGTACCTGGGAAGACCTTCCAAAAGAGGCGCAGGACTATGTATTGTTTATCGAAAAAGAAATCGCATGCCCGATCACCTATGTATCTGTAGGTCCGGAAAGAGACAGCATTATCATTAGAAAATAGGAGATTACCAATGACAGAAAAATATGAATCCCCATTATCATCCCGCTATGCATCAGACTATATGCTGAAGCTTTTCTCCTCTGACACAAGATATCAGACCTGGAGAAAGCTGTGGGTGGCTCTTGCAAAGGCAGAAATGAAATTAGGACTTCCCATCAACGAGGAACAGATCCGGCAGATGGAGGAGCATCTTACGGAAATTGATTATGAATGTGTAAAAAAACGTGAAATGGAAGTCCGTCATGATGTGATGGCTCATGTGTATGCATACGGCAAAGTAGCTCCTGCTGCAGCCGGCATCATTCACCTGGGAGCAACCAGCTGTTATGTTACTGATAACGCAGACCTGATCATTTACCGGGATGGTTTGAAATATCTTCGCGGAGAGCTTTTAAAGGTCATTGCCAATCTGGCAGATTTTGCGGAAAGCTATAAAGCCCTTCCGACCCTTGGATATACCCATTATCAGCCGGCTCAGCTGGTAACTGTAGGAAAAAGGGCATCCCTTTGGATGCAGGATTTCCTGGCGGATTTAGAAGAACTTGATTTTGTGATCGATCATATGAAATTTTTGGGATGTCGTGGAACGACCGGTACCGAAGCAAGCTTTGTAGAGCTTTTTGAGGGTGATGACGCAAAAATTGATGCTATGAACAAAATGCTTTGTGAGACCTTCGATTTTGCAGAATGCTTCGATGTTTGCGGACAGACTTATCCAAGAAAGGTGGATTCCAGAATTTTAAACTGCCTGTCCTCTATTGCCCAGAGCTGCTACCGTATGGCAAACGATATCCGTCTTCTGCAGCACGACCGCCAGGTGGAAGAACCATTTGAAAAGAACCAGATCGGTTCCTCCGCCATGGCTTATAAGAGAAATCCAATGCGAAGCGAGAGAATCTGTTCTCTTGCAAGATATCTTATGGCAGATGCTCTGAATGCACCGATGACAGCGTCTGTTCAGTGGTTAGAGCGTACCCTGGATGATTCTGCCAACCGCCGTATCTCTATGCCGGAAGGATTTTTATGTGCAGATGCCATCCTTCGCCTGGCACAGAATGTGACCGATGGACTTCATGTCAATGAAAAGATCGTTCTAAAGACTGTGATGGAATATCTGCCATTCATTGCTACGGAAAATCTTCTGATGGAAGCAGTGAAACGAGGCGGTGACCGTCAGGAGCTTCATGAGATCATCCGTCAGTGCTCCATGGAAGCAACTGCAAAGATGAAAAACGGTGAGGAGTGTGACCTTCTTGCCCGCCTTGCACAGAGAAAAGAATTTGGCTTAAACGAGGAAGAGATGAAGGAGCTGTTAACCCCATCTTTGTATATCGGAAGATGTCCTGAGCAGGTACAGAACCTGGTGGACAAGGTAAGGCCGTTACTTTCCGGTGTAAGCAAAGTCTCTGCAGAGATCAACCTTTAATAAATACACGATGAAGACCCCATCTTTGGGGTCTTTTTTTTGTGCTGTATATCTGCTATAATCTTAAAAAAATACATAAGAGGTAGGATATGCAGAAAATAGAACTTACAAATAAAACGATTTTGGTCACAGGGGCGGCAGGATTTATCGGCGCAAACCTGTGTCTGGAGCTTTTTAGAACCCAGTCACCGGTAAATATCGTAGGCATTGACAATATGAACGATTACTATGATGTTTCCATCAAGGAGTGGAGGCTTAAGGAAATCGAAAAAGAAGTGGCAAAACACCCCGAGTCCGGGTGGAATTTTATCAAAGGGGATATTGCCGATAAGAGCATCATTGAAGAAATCTTTAATAAATACCAGCCGCAGATCGTGGTAAATCTGGCAGCTCAGGCAGGTGTGCGCTACAGCATTACCAATCCGGATGCCTATATCCAGTCCAATCTCATCGGTTTTTATAATTTACTGGAGGCGTGCCGTCATTCCTATGATGGAGGTGCTGCGGGAGTAGAGCATCTTGTTTATGCCTCTTCTTCTTCAGTGTATGGTACCAATAAAAAGGTTCCTTACAGCACTAAGGACCAGGTAGATAATCCGGTGAGTCTTTATGCAGCTACCAAAAAATCCAATGAATTGATGGCCCATGCTTACAGCAAGCTTTATAATATTCCATCTACAGGACTTCGCTTCTTTACGGTATATGGACCTGCAGGGCGTCCTGACATGGCATACTTTGGATTTACAAACAAGCTGTTAAAGGGAGAGACCATTCAGATCTTTAATTACGGAAACTGTAAGAGAGATTTTACCTATATCGATGATATCGTAGAAGGGGTAAAACGCATTATGCAGGGGGCTCCGGAAAAGAAAAACGGAGAGGACGGACTGCCGATCCCGCCTTATGCCATTTACAATATCGGTAACAACAATCCGGAAAATCTGCTGGATTTCGTAGATATCCTGCAGCAGGAGCTTGTGCTGGCGGGTGTGCTTCCGGAGGATTTTGATTTTGAGGCACATAAGGAGCTGGTAGCCATGCAGCCGGGCGACGTACCGATCACCTATGCGGATACCAGTGCTTTGGAACGGGATTTTGGCTTTAAGCCAGGTACCAGTTTAAGAGATGGTCTTCGGAAGTTTGCGCAGTGGTATAAGGAATTTTATGATCATAACAGACAGTAATAATAATGTATATTTCGGAGGAAATCAGTCCTGGTTTCCTTACCGGTTTTTGAAAAATTCGGGCTGTGGCGTGATCGCTTCTGCTGAGCTTCTTTTACATCTCAGAGGGAGAGAGAAAATCAGCAAAACGGAATATATGGAATTTGCCACAGAGCTTTGGAAACATTTTCTGCCGGTGATACCGGGGTTTGGGATGAATGGGCTTGCTCTGGCGGCAGGTCTTAACCGGTATTTTTGGAAAAATAAGATGCCTTACCGTGCATTCTGGTGTGCTTCCGACAGAAAGATGGTCCGTCGGATCCATCAGATGTTAAAGGAGGATATGCCGGTCATTTTGTCCATAGGTCCTAAT
>CALZFY010000024.1:0-28409 GCA_945786935.1 uncultured Lachnoclostridium sp. | reverse complement strand
AGGCAGGTAGCAGCTCCACCGAAAGGTTCAATTTCTGTTGGATGGTTGTGTGTTTCATTTTTAAAGTTTACAAGCCACTCTTCTACTTCACCGTCTACTTCTACGGGTACTACGATAGAGCAGGCGTTGATTTCATCGGATTCTTCCTGATCCTTAAGCTTGCCTTCTTTTTTCAGTTTTTTCATAGCCATCAGAGCAAGGTCCATTAAGCATACGAATTTATCCTTACGGTCTCCATAGACCTCTTTTCTGTCTGACAGGTAGTTTTCATAGGTTTTTACGATTGGAGCTTTGTAGTAGCCTTCTCCAAATGCAACATCTGTTAATTCTGTAGAAAAGGTTGTGTGACGGCAATGATCTGACCAGTAAGTATCCAGCACACGGATCTCTGTCATGGACGGGTCTCTTTTTTCTTCATTATGGAAGTAGTTCTGTACATGCTGGAAATCCTTAAAGGTCATGGCAAGACCCAAAGAATCATAGAGTACTTTTAACTCTTCTTCCGGCATATCCTTGAAACCATCAAAGATCTTTACATCTTCCGGCTCTTCAAACACACTTACCAGTGTTTCCGGTTTTTCCATACCTGTTTCTCTGGAATCTACCGGGTTGATACAAAAGGACTTGATGCTTGCTAACTGTTCCTTCGTAATATTTCCTTCGATCACGTATGTGACTGCTGTTGTGATCACCGGTTCTTCATCTTCTTTTAAGAATTTCACGCACTGCACTGCGGAATCTGCTCTCTGGTCGAACTGCCCCGGAAGATATTCCACGCTGAATACGCTTGCATTTTCTGCAATTTCAAAGCTTTCTTTATATAATACGTCTACCGGTGGCTCAGAGAATACTGTATTGCATGCTGTTTCAAATACTTCATCGGAAATATTTTCCACATCATAACGGATCAATACTCTTACGCCGGTAACTTCATGAATTCCCAAATAATTTTTGATTTCACCATGTAATTCCTTTGCATTAACTGCAAAAGCATCTTTCTTTTCCACATAGATACGTCTTACCTGACTCATTGTGTAACCTCCTATAGATCTTGTGTGCTTTATATGGAATAGTTGCTAATCTATCTATTTATTGCTCTATCATCCTAGCATATTCCACGGAATTAGTATAATTAATATATTTAATCTTTTTAATTAGCTCAATTAATAGTTGCATTCTAAAAGCCTATCAGTTACTATATAAATATATTTAATAAGTCGATAAGGAGTGCTTATGATGGATATCAACTATGAGCTTTATAAAGTATTTTACTATGTAGCAACGTCCCTTAGCTTTTCCGAAGCATCCAAACAGCTATATATTTCCCAGTCTGCCGTCAGCCAGTCTGTGAAAACACTGGAGAAAAGACTCAATCAGAATCTGTTTATCCGCAGTACCAAAAAGGTACGGTTAACTCCGGAGGGAGAGATTCTGCTTCGCCATATTGAACCTGCCATCAATCTGATCCAGCGAGGAGAAAATCAGATCTTAGAAGCCAACTCTCTTGGAGGCGGTCAGCTTCGTATCGGCGCCAGTGACACAATCTGCCGCTATTTTCTTGTACCGTTTTTGAATAAATTCCATAAGGAATATCCAAACGTACACATTAAAGTAACAAACCAGACCTCTACCGGCTGTGTAGATCTTCTGGAAAACGGACAGGTGGATTTTATTGTGACCAATTATCCAAACTCCCGTTTAAACAATACAAGCCGCATCCACACCATCAAAAAATTTCAGGATGTGTTTGTAGCAAATAAAAATTTCTTTGATCTTCAGGATCGTATCCTTTCCTTTGAAGAGCTTTTGGACTATCCGATCCTGATGCTGGACCGTCAAAGTACTACCAGTGAATTTTTACATCATCTGTTTTTACAGCATGAGCTTGATCTGGTTCCGGAAATTGAATTAAGCAGCAACGACCTTCTATTGGACCTTGCAAATATCGGTCTTGGTATCGCATTCATCCCTGACTACCTGTTAACCGGGGACAGACCGGAAATGTATCCGCTGAAATTAAAAGAAACGCTGCCGGAACGCGAGATCGTCATCGTCACCAGCGATCCCATACCATTAAGCCCGGCAGCAAGAGAATTTATAAAATTCTTTCAGGAAGATTAGCCTTACTCTTCCTTCCAGAAGCTTTGCAGTACAGACCTAAGATCAGATCTTTTACCAAATACAGGCTGTTTCCATTCCCGTGGGAACAGCCTTTGATATTCTTCTTTCCGAAATCGCTCATCCAACAGGAGAATACAGCCTTTATCCTCTGAGGTTCGGATCACACGACCTGCAGACTGCAAAACCTTGTTCATCCCCGGAAAAAGATAGGCATAATCAAAGCCTCCCAATCCCCGTTCGTCAAAATATTTCTTTAATATTTCCCTTTCCGTACAAACCTTTGGAAGTCCGGTCCCTACAATGATGGCACCGATAAGCCTTTCGTTTGTCAGATCAATTCCTTCGGAAAAGATTCCGCCCATGACACAAAAGCCAAGGAGACTTTTCCCTTTATCCTCTCCTGTTTCAAAGGCTTCTAAAAATTCTTCCCTTTCTTCCTCTGTCATGTTGGCACTTTGCAGCTTACAGACGCAGGAGCTTCCAGTCTCTGTATTGGAAAATCTGTCATAGACACTTTCCATCATTTCATAGGAAGGAAAAAATACAAGATAATTTCCCGTTTTATTTCTTATGGTTTCCTCAATATAACCGCTGATACGCTCATATTCTCTTGGTCCTCTTCTGGTATAACGGCTTGTCACATCACCACCTACAAATACCAGCTGATTTTCCGGCGGAAAGCAGGAAGTCGCATAGACCGCGTAATCTTCCATCTCTCCGCTTAACAGTTCTTTATAATATTGTATCGGCAAAAAGGTCGCTGAAAAAAATATGCAGCCTCTTCCATGGCGCAAATATTCCTTCAAACGGTTTGCCGGATGAATGCAGAATAAATGAAGTCGAAACTTTCCATCCCCACACATCTGGGAATAGATCCTGTAGCTTTCGTCCAGCACATCATAAGTATTTAAGAATGTACGCAAGTTCAGATAAAATTCAGTCACACTTTTTTTCAGTTCCGGACCGTCCACATACTCCAGGTATTCCTGGATTTCACCGGACAGTGAGAGTAACTGCAAATAGAGTGCATTGATATCCTTTAAGATCTCATAGGATTCGCACTCCCGTTTTAATTCCAATAAGTGGGAATTACACTTATTTAACTGTTTTTCAACCTTCGGAGCCCTTCCTTTTAAAAGCTTCTTAAGTTCCAGAAAATCTTCCTTACAAAGAGTGGCACTGTACATGGTTCGGGCCCGTTCCACCAGATTATGTGCCTCATCCACCAGAAAAATATAATCCTCTTCTGCCCCCTCATGAAAAAAGCGCCTCAAATGAGCCCTGGGATCAAAAGCATAATTATAGTCACAGATCACCGTATCTACCCAGGTAGAGACATCCAGGCTCAGTTCAAAAGGGCATACCTGCCACTTTTTTGCATGCTCCTGTAAAATTTCTCTGGTCATCTGATCCTGACCGGTATTTAGTATTTCAAAAACCGCATCATTGACCCTGTCATAATGCCCTTTCGCATAAGGACAGGCATCCGGATTACAATTTGTTTCTTCACAAAGGCACATTTTGTCTTTGGCAGTTAAAAGCACGGATTTTATCCGAAGCTTCTGCCCACGCAAAAGATCCAGACAGGATGCCGCCACAGTCCTTGTAATGGTTTTCGCTGTGAGATAAAAGATCTTATCACCAAGTCCCTCTCCCATGGCTTTCACTGCCGGAAACAGGGCTGCCAGAGTTTTTCCTGTCCCTGTCGGTGCCTGAATGAACAGACGCTTTTCTCTCAATATACTGCGGTACACACTGCCTGCCAGTTCTTTTTGTCCTTCCCGGTATTCATAAGGAAACTGCACTTCCTTAATGCTGGCATTTCGAAGCTGCTTCCACTGATACTGAAAATCGGCCCATTTTTGGTATTCCCGAATCAGATTTTCAAACCATACCGTCAGTTCTTCCATGGTATAGCATTCCCGAAAGTACAGCTTTTGTTCTGTATCCAGATTCACATAGGTCATCTGAACATCCATCCGGGTCTTGTCATTTTGCACCCCATAAATATAGGCATAGCATTTTGCCTGTGCCAGATGTACAGGAATGGGTTCTTTTAAATAGTCCAGACTTTTATAGATACCCTTGATCTCATCAATGGTCACGGGCTCTCCGTCAATGATTCCATCGGCACGTCCTTCCACCAAAAGATCAAACTCCTCCATAGGTATCACGTATTTTAAAGTGACTTCTGCGTGATAATCCGAGCCCATACTTCTTTGGATCTTTCGATGGATTCTGGCTCCCGCCAGCATACTCTGGGCATCCTGTCTGCCGCCCACACGATTGTCTATATCTCCGGAGCATAATATAAATTCTACCAGCTCCCTGACTGAAATCCTGATCGTTTCCCGTTCCACAACTGCTACCTTTCCCGTCAATCAAATTTCTTAGAACTCTGTCATTTTATCACGGAACTTTAACGGCAACAACTGCTTTTGAAGCTTCTCATTCTTTCTGGCCTCAATGGCAACGCTTTGAGTAAAGGCTTTCCACATGGCCCGGTAATCATCCTCCTCCATGGAGAGCTGACTGCGAACCTCCTCCGCGATTTTCATATCTTCCAGGATCATAAAGCCTTTTCCAGCTCTGTGGATGGCAAACTTTTCTCTTCTTTCATCGTAGATGATCCAGTTCTCCTCAGGATACCGGTTGGCAAAATGAGGTGCAATCAATGGCAGCACAGCATTCTCCGGGCGGATATCTGCATAGAGAATCCCCCCTGCCAGTTCCGTAAATCGGATAAATCCCATGAATCTGTGTGCCTCATGCCAGGTTTTTTTGCTAAGGTCTGCTACGGTACAAACATAATCCTTGGTAAGACAGTTCATGACATTTTGCTTTTTGGGCAGATGAAGTCCCAGCACCACAGTCTTAAAGATGGCATTAGCCTTTCTTTTATCCCAGCTGGCTGCCGCCTGGCAGATAGAATCATAAGCCTCCAGTCCCAGTTCCCTTCGAATGGTACGTAATACCTTCTCGGCCTTTTCCGGATCGGGAACTACCTCTACATAGTCCGAAAACAGTTCTCTGTCCATCTCACTTTCCATTTGAAGTTTTACATTTTCATATCCCAGTCTGCTGGCATAGGCATCATACACACCGGTCATGATACCTTCCAGACTGTCCCTGCACAAAAAGATTGTCATCGAATAATGATAGCTGTTGATAGGTCACATTTTCTGTCAAATGCTCCGGCAGCCTCTCCTTTACACCTAATAGTTGTCTCGTAATAAAATCCTCTTCCACTTTCAGCGGATACATCTGTCTGCCTTTACAGGTAATGAAATAGATTGCCCTCTTTAAGACCACACCGATCCTCTTTAGATCCTCAAAATCCAGAGTGCCCATGCGCCTTGCCTTAATGATTCGAAGGGCAGATTTATTACCGATGCCCGGAACTCGAAGCAGCATATGGTAATCTACTGTATTGATCTCCACGGGGAAGAATTCCAGGTGTCGCAGTGCCCAGTCACACTTTGGATCAAAATAAATATTAAAGTTGGGACGTTTCGCATCCAAAAGCTCTCCTGCTTCAAATTCATAGAAACGCAGAAGCCAGTCTGCCTGATAAAGACGATGTTCTCTTAAAAGAGGCGGTCCCTCCAGGGTAGAAGGCAGCTGTTTATCCTGATTAACATTGACAAAAGCAGAATAAAAGACCCTCTTTAAATCAAACTTCTGATAAAGGCTCTCTGCTACCGATACGATCTCAAAATCACTCTCTCCCGTGGCTCCAATGATCATCTGGGTGGACTGACCTGCCGGCACGAATTTCGGTGCCGATTTATAGAGCATCAGCTCATTTTTATTTTCTTCTCTGCGAAGCTGTACCTGCCTCATGGGTTTTAAAATAGCTTTTCTTGATTTATTAGGAGCCAGATTCTTTAACCCTTCTGCTGTGGGAAGCTCCAGATTCACGCTCATACGGTCTGCATAAAGTCCTGCCAGATCAATGAGTCTCTGGTCTGCCCCCGGTATCGCCTTTACATGGATATAGCCATAAAATTTATAGTCTTCCCTTAGCATTTTCAGGGTTTTGCACAGCAGTTCCATGGTATAATCAGGACTTTTTAAGATTCCGGAGCTTAAAAACAGCCCCTCGATATAATTTCTTCTATAAAATCCGATCACCAGCTGACAGATTTCTTCCGGAGTAAAGCTGGTGCGCACCACGTCGTTGGAAGCACGGTTGATACAGTATTTGCAGTTATAGATACACTCATTAGTCATAAGGATCTTCAACAAAGAAATGCAGCGTCCATCAGCCGAAAAACTATGACAGATCCCTGCCTCGATGGCATTGCCCATGCCATGACCCGGATTTTTCTTCGCCACACCGCTGGAGGTACAGGCAACATCGTACTTTGCTGCATCGGAGAGAATCTTTAACTTCTCCATCAAAGGTAATTCTATGGAAACCCTCTTCACATGGGTCGTTTGCAGTTTCGGTTCTACCTCGCTTGTTCCGTTTTCCATCAACATGTTCATTCTCATCACTTCCTTTTATCAATCGAACACTTGTTCTATTTTTCTTTATCTTAGCACAGGAATATTTAAAATACAAGGGTAAATTCTGATTAGCGGTCGTCAAATGCAATTGTGCAGGCACATTGCATTTTCCTCGTCGCCCTAACAAAAAGAGCACCGCGCTTTGCGATGCTCTTAAGAAACATTCCTATAATTATGATCTATTAAATTCCCTCCGACTGGCTTCTTAAATAAACCGTAAATGCCAGATCACAGTTTTTTTTCTGCTTACCGTCTACCCACAGACTGCCGCCCTGATATAAGTCGCAGATTCCCGTGCTGTGGTATGGAAATACAATGCCACTCTTAGGATCTGCCTTGGCAGATTGGATTCGGATCCGGTACTGCGTCTCCCCATTGGGAATCACTGTATCGAACTTCACATAAGCGGAGCCGTATTCCGGCAGCATGTAAGCGGTAATAAATTCCTCATGGATCGTCTGTCCGTTCTCTGTAAGAAGCGTCACCTGATAAATGCTTTGATTGTGCTCCTTGTAAATGTTATAAACAAACAGCTCGATCTCATTGAATGGTTTGGAAGCTGTAAAGGTCTGCTCTACCACCTGCTCTGCCCCATGAACCTCCAGTTCATAAGTGGTCTGGCGCACCCGGTACTCGTCATTGACTAAGACCACCCCGGAAAAACCTCTCAGGATCCAGCCAATCCCCCCCACCAGAAGGACAACGGAAATTCCCAGAATAGCATTTTTGAGAAATCTCCTTTCACAGAGCTTGCCAGACAATGCTTCCATTCCTTCAAATCCTTCTGCAAAAAGCATAAGGAACAAAATGAGATAAGGCACACTGTAGGCCTCTCCACATTCCCAGATCATCTGGAAGAAAATTCCTCCAAGAGCTGCCAATGTAATGACAAAGGCTTTGCTGTCCTTCTTTCCCAGTGCTGTGATCAGGTATACCACGATACCCATCCACATCAATGTATTATAAAGATGACAATAGCCCACAAGAAAATCTCTTCGACTGCCATTAAGGCCTGTCAGATTACCTGCATCCTTCAGGACGCCATTGTAGGCATCATAAAAATCGTCGGTACCGTCACTGAAGGTAATGGTAAGCTTTCTTCCGATGAGTTCTAAAATCCCAACCGGTCCCATACTCTCCAGACGTTCCATGAGAAGCTCTTTGTTTGCCTGAAGCTTTGCCTCTTTTCCTTCGAAGCTCTGGGTGTAGGCTGCATCAGCGGGGCTGTAGGTTCCGTTTCCATTGGCTCCCATCATCACATAATGAAGCAGGGTGTATTCCGTATCTTTAAAATCTGCCTGCACATAGATTCGGTCCAATGCCTTAAAAAGTCCGATCACCAACAAAAATCCTGCAAAAAAGACTAACAGCTTCTTCGCTGCTAATTTCATATGCTCTCTGTTTCGAAGACTGAAAAGTCCGCAAATACCAATGGCAATGCCGCAAATAAAGGCTGTGGCACGAATCTTAAAACCCAGACCCAGAAAAATGCCCATCAGGAAAACAGAAGTCATCCACCTGCTTTCCTGTCCTTTGTTTTTTACATAAAGCCAGATGGCACCCATTCCAAAAAACAAAGAAATGGTGGAGGAATAATAAACTCCGGTCAAAAGATAAAGCATTGGCGAAAATACGCAAAGCACCATCATCATGGTAGCGTATTTTTGACCTTTCAGCTCCCTTAAGGTAAGATATCCAAAGAAAAGGCCGCCATCTAAAAAAGCGGTTCCCAGGACTCTTGAAAGATCCATCCACAAGTTCCTCGGCAAATGAAGCAGTTGAAAAATATTTACAAACAGATAGGTAACCAAAGTCAACGGAATATTGTTCGAGCATCTGCTGAAATATTCATAATAGGAAGAAGCTGCGATGGTCTTAGTGCTCATCAGCTCAATGGCTGCCTCCAGCACCTTCATCTGGTCTCCACGAAGGGCTGTCCGGAAATTGATGATCATCAGAAGCTGACCTAAAAGGATGACTCCAAAGGCACCTGCTCCGATCCATTTCTGCTGCTTTTGAGACAGCCTTTCCAGCAACCGGAATAAAAAGCAAAACAGTACTGATGCCGCTGCTGCCATTCCAAAAAGGAAGAACGGAAGACGGCCGGGCTGTATGATATTTCTTAAATTATCAGCGTAGGTCATGGTAAATCCGCACTGCCATAAAATGTATCCACTAAGCAACAGCATGAACGCAATACAAAAATACCGAAAACCTCTTTCCAGTCGATTCATCATGGCAAATCAATTTCTCCATCAAATACGGTGGTAGCGGAACCCGTCATATAGACATGATTGTCCTTTTCATCCCAGTGAATTTCCAGATCACCGCCAAGTAAATGTACCAACACGTCTCTCTCTGTAAATCCGTTTAACACCGCTGCTACTACAGAAGCGCAGGTTCCCGTTCCACAGGCAAGGGTCTCGCCGGAGCCTCTCTCCCACACACGCATACTCATGGTATGACGATCCAGCACATTCATAAATTCTGTGTTCGTACGCTTAGGAAATCTCTCATGATTTTCAAACTTCGGTCCGATCTTTTCAATGTCCAGATCCTTCACATCCTCATCAAGGAAAACAACGGCATGGGGATTTCCCATGGAAACACAGGTCATACGGTACTGCTGACCATCCACCAGAATCGGCTCGTTTACCAGCCTGTCCCCTTCACCTTTCACAGGTACAAGCTCCGGTTTTAAAATCGGCTCACCCATATCCACACGGGCCTTTTCCACCTTCCCATCCTTGATGGTTAATACAATGTGCTTGATTCCGGCACCGGTCTCAATATCCACCTCTGTCTTATCCGTAAGACCATAATCATACACATACTTGGCTACACAGCGGACACCATTTCCACACATTTCTGATCGGGAACCGTCTGCATTGTACATATCCATCTGAAAATCTGCCACTTCAGATGGCTTGATCAGAATCAATCCATCTGAACCAATCCCAAAATGACGGTCACTTACAAATCTGGCCGCCTCTGCCGGATCTTCTACTTTTTCCTTCAGGCAGTTCACATATACATAATCATTTCCAATTCCATGCATTTTTGTAAATTTCATTTTCCTAAACTCCTTGTTTTACCTCTGGGCAGCAGGACTAAACTCCATAAGACTTTAGCCCTTCATCTATCAATAGGCTTAGTATAGCAAACCGACAAAAATTTGTAAATGTATCCCTCTTATGATATGATATTGATGATATTCAAAACGTATCCTGAGTGACTGCTTTCTTCATTCTGGATACATGGAAACTATCATCCGGGGAGATTCATTAGAATGAATAAAAACAGATTTGTAAATGACTTTCTGTACAGGGCAACCTGCGTAATTATGATTTTTCTGTTTGCCTGTACTTACTTTCAGACACTTGGAACCCTTTCCCATATGCCGGTAATCTCGGCATCCCTGAAGGGTCTTTGGAAACCGGTATTTCTGCTCAGCGGTTCAGCTCTCTTATTTTTACTGATTGCAAAGCTTACAAAACTGCTGCTTCGTTTTTCAGAGAAAAAACAGGCCCTCACACTTCTTGTTTTGGGCTGTATGGAACTTGGACTCCAGCTGGCATTTCTTCTGCTGCTTCGCCCGTGCCTGCAGTATGATGCGTTAAAGCCTGTAGATACTGCCATGTCCTTACTGAAAGGAATTCCGCTGCCCCTTTCCGATAATTATGAATATTTTTCCATCTATCCTCACAATCTGCCACTGACACTCTATATCATGTGTATCTTTAAGGTGGCACAGTTTTTGGGCATTCCGGAAGCAAATTATAATTTAATCTTACAGCTTTGTAATATCATCTTCCTTGATCTTGCATTGTTTCAGCTCTACAGACTAATCAGAAGAAAAGCAGGCATCAGAGCTTCTGTATTGTTTGCTCTTCTTTGCCTGCTCAATCCACTGCTATACTATTATCCTGTATTTTTCTATACGCAGGTTTTAAGTATTCCGATTTTTGTACTGCTGATCACGGTTTTCTTCCGGCTTCTGGATGAAATGAATACAGGGAAACGCATTCTCTATGGAATCTGCTTTGGAATTGTCATGTTTTTTGCATGGAAGATCCGCTTTTTTACCCTGATCACCCTCATCGCTATGGCAATGTTTTTATTCTTTTTTAAGAATAGAACGGATTTTTCCAAAAGAGCAATTGCAATTACCCTGTTGTCCATCGTCCTTTCCCTTTCCTGCTGTCTTAGTGTTCACAGCCTTTTGATGAATAAATACTCTATCCACACAGAAAAAGAGTACTCTTTTCCAATCCATCACTGGATCATGATGGGACTTCAGGGTGACGGGACCTTCTACTATATCGATGAAGATTTTTCTAAAGCTTTTTTAACCAGAGAGAGCCGCATCGAAGCCAACAAAGAAATGATTGCCAGAAGAATCCAGGAGCTGGGGCCTGACGGACTTGTAAAGCTGTGGGGACGAAAGCTTGCCATTACCTGGGCAGACGGTTATGATGATTATTCCTCTAACCTGAATCTGGTCAGACACTATGGGCAATTTTATGACTGGATTTGTGGCTATCGCAGCGAATTTCTGGCTGCATGGCTTCATATTTACAACAGTATGAGCTGGCTTCTGCTTACCATTTGTGCCCTTCGGCTTTTCCGTAAAAAGCTGCCTGATTTTACCTATGCCATCTGCATCACCATCGTAGGCGGCATGGTCTTTCATCTGTTCTGGGAAGCCGGAGAACAGTACAGCATGCCTTTTGCACTCCTGATCATTGCAGCTGCCTCCATGGGAGCTGACAGTTTCCTTACGCAGGAGGAAAAATGGTGTACGACAAACAACTTTTCAGCTTCTCTGATGAAATGGGTGCCTCCTGTATTACTCTTAAGCGCCACACTGATTCATACTATTCCAGACATTCATACCCAGGCAACGAATGCAGTTCAACCGGCTGCGATTCAAAATTTGGTATCGGGCGAAGCCATCTTCCTGAAGCAGGATCAGGTGCTTAGACAGACCGTGACCTGTTCTTCACCGGTAAACACATTAACTCTCCGGTATAAATATTATGGGGATCAGCCGGAAAATGTCTGTATCAGACTTCGATTATCTGACGGCAAAGGAAATATCCTGACTGAGCAACTGCTTCCTTTGGAAAAATTCTTCCAGATATTTGAATTTTCATTTCCTGAAACCACACCCGATGGGGAAGAGACCTTCCTTATAGAATTGTCCGGCATCAGCATCCCGGATAATGAATATCTGGGCTTTGCCGCCTACAATACCGGCAATTGGGATACTTTTCCTAATGGCTGTGTTTCTTTGGATGAGGAAGCCCTCCCCAACAGCGATCTTTATTTTGAACTTTCAAATCACTCTGAAAAAACACTTTTTTAACGGCAAAGGGTCTGCTACTGCAGACCCTCTTCTATTGCCTTGGCACCGCGCATCTCAATGATGGGACCTCCGGCATGTTCTATATATTCTCTTGTAATCGTTACCCGTCCGATATTGTCATCCTTAGGAATCTCATACATAATATCCAGCATAAATTCCTCAATAATGGCACGGAGGGCTCTGGCTCCTGTGTCTTTTTCCATGGCCTTTTCAGCAATGGCCTCCAAAGAATCATCGTTAAACAGAAGCTCTACCTCGTCCAGCTCCAGAAGCTTTTTGTACTGCTTAAGAATCGCATTTTTAGGTTCTCTTAAGATCTTCACCAGCATGTCCTTGGTCAATGCTTCCAAAGACAGCAGAATCGGAAGACGTCCGATAAACTCCGGAATCATTCCGAAATTCTTGACATCTTCCACGGTCACCTTCTGTAAAATGTTTTTGTCATGGTCATATTTATCCTTCAGATCCGCATTAAAACCAATGGAAGACTGCTTATTGAGACGCTCCTTGATAATCTCCTCCAACCCCGGGAAAGCACCTCCACATATAAAAAGAATATTTCTCGTATCCACTGTTTCCATGGGGACCATGCCGTTTTTACTGTTGGAACCTACCGGAACATCCACTTCTGCACCCTCCAAAAGCTTTAAGAGTCCCTGCTGAACAGCTTCTCCGTTGACATCCCGCTGATTCTGATTTTTCTTTTTACCGATCTTATCAATTTCATCAATGAAAATGATTCCCCGTTCCGCTTTCTCCACATCGTTATCTGCAGCTGCCAAAAGCTTGGATACCACACTTTCAATGTCATCACCGATGTAGCCTGCCTCGGTCAGTGTAGTTGCATCTGCAATAGCAAGGGGCACATCTAAAAGCTTCGCCAGGGTTTTTACCAGGTAGGTCTTACCGCAGCCGGTAGGTCCAATCATCAAAATGTTGGACTTTTCAATTTCGATACTGTCCATGGTGTTGGTAGCAACCCGTTTATAATGATTGTAAACGGCTACAGAAATTGCCTTTTTGGCATATTCCTGACCGATCACATATTCATCTAACTGTTCTTTGATCTTATGCGGTGCCGGAATATCCTTTAAATCAATGGCAGGCTTTTTGTCTGTTCTTTTTTTCTTCACCTTTTTACGAGGCGGCATAAAACCTTGCAGATCTGCCAGATTGATCATGCTGATGCTGGGGCCTTTTGGTTTCTCCAGATTATCACTGTTTTCCGTATATTTATCAAGGTTTAGTGGACTTGCACTGACAGCATCCATTGTTTTTTGCATACAATCAGGGCAAATATACATACCTTCCATCATGGTGATCATTTTCCCGGTCTTACTTTCCGGACGTCTGCACACAAAACAATACTTTTCATATTCCTCAGAAGAAGGCCCATCTTCTGTATTTTTTCCATCTATCACTTCTCTAAAATCTTCGTTTTTGATTTCCAATGTACTTAACTACCTTTCCTGTATCAGTTTTTACTAAATGTTTTTCAATTTCGGGTCTTATTGTAACACAAAAGAGGCATAGCTGCCTATACCTCTTTTGCTTATTTATATATTCTTTAGAATTGATCTGTTATGTTTATCATATCCCTGACCGGCAGAGAGATTTTCAAAAACACCCTAGTCAAGACCTGCATCTTTCCTGCTTCCAAGAGTTACGGAAAAAGTTCGTTCTTCGTAGCCGGATTCCCTGGTTTTTACCACGATATCTACGGTTTCTCCTGCCTTGTAGTAGCTTAATGCTTCGATCAGCTCTGTATCGCCGGCAACCGTGCTGCCATCCAGTTTCACGATTACATCCCCTGATTTGATCCCTGCTTTTTCTGCCGCACTTCCCTTTACCACGCTCTTAACATAAACACCGGAAGGAAGATCATAGGTCTTTGCCACATCTGAGGTGACACTGATACATTCGATACCAAGATATCCTCTCTTGTCTGAATCCACCTGGTCACGGGTCTCCTTATTCATCAGATCACCAATAATACTTTCCACTTCTGTGATTGGAATGGCGTAACCCATACCTTCCACTTCATTGGCTGCAAGCTTGGCGGAATTGATACCGATGACCTCACCCTTCATGTTAATGAGAGCACCGCCACTGTTACCCGGATTGATGGCTGCATCTGTCTGGATCAGATTGTTGGTAATGGTTTCTCCGTTAGTACCTGTCACACTGACTTCACGATTGAGGGCACTGATGATACCTGTTGTGGTAGACTGGCCGTAACCCAATGCATTACCAATGGCAACAACCTGTTCCCCGACCTTTAACTGGGAAGAGTCTCCGATGGTTGCAATGGTAATCTGCTTCTTCACTTCTGTAGGAACATCAGAAAGCTTTACAGAAATCACTGCCAGGTCTTTCTGGGAGTCATAACCCTTGATCTTGGCACTGATGACCTTATCCGTATCTTTTTCTTCCTGCTCGTCAAAGCTGAAATATACACTCAGCTCCTTGGCACCGGAAACTACATGGTAATTGGTTACGATCAGAAGCTCTGTATCATTTTCACCAATGATGATTCCGGAACCGCTGCCGCTGGTCTCCTGCTGATAGGTTCCAAACCAGCTTCTGACTTCCTGTACACCCTTGTTATTAATGGACACAACGGACGGCATACATTTCTCTGCAATGTCAGACACATCAATACTGTTTTTTACTGTAGTGGAAATAGTCTGACCCGGATCCGCTTTCTGAATCTCTGTGATAGTCTCAGATGTTTTTCCAATACCGAAAATGTCATGACCTACATATAAAACTCCTAAGAAAGCGCCTCCGCCCACCAGACCTGCCACAAGGGCAATGCAGATGGTCTTTAAAATGGTCTTTCCAAAACCGCCTTTTTTTTCTTTCTTTGGATTTACCGGAGCACTCTGTACCTCCTCATAGGTGCTTTCGTACACCGGCTCCTCACTGTCATTATAAAATGGACCTGTAAATCTATATTCACTCATTGTTATTTCTTCCTTTCTTTTTTCTTAGATTGTATCAGCGGTTTGTGAAAAAAATGTGTTCATCTTATTAAAAATGTTTGAAATATAGGAATTTTTTTCCAGATCCATTAAGAAATAGCTCTCATGGCGTCCTGAACGGATGCCACTCCCACCAATCCTATACCATCCACAGGCTCCATGGAATCTGCTGACACCTTTGGAAGGACGACTCTTAAAAATCCAAGCTTTTTCGCTTCCAGCACCCTCTGTCTTGCCATACTGACCGCACGAACCTCTCCACTTAAGCCAACCTCTCCAAAGACAATGGTCTTTTCATCAATAGGCTGATCCCGATAGCTGGAGATCAAAGCCAAAACAATTGCCAGATCCAGAGCCGGTTCATTCATACGGATTCCCCCGGCAATGTTGATGTAAGCATCGCAGGAAGACAGTGGCAGATTCAGCCGCTTTTCCAGTACTGCCAAAAGCAGGTTTACGCGGTTGCAATCTGTTCCCGCTGCAGTCCTTCTGGGAAGTCCGAAGCTGGTTCTGCAAACCAGCGCCTGCACTTCCATAAGTACCGGACGGGTTCCTTCCATAGAGCAGGCCACCACAGAACCGGAAGCATTTTCCGGACGGCCGTTTAGCATATATTCTGAAGGATTGGCCACCTCTCTTAATCCATCCTCCCGCATTTCAAAGACACCAATCTCATTGGTAGAGCCAAATCGATTCTTTACCCCACGAAGGATCCGGTAAGCCGCGTGGCGGTCTCCTTCAAAGTAAAGCACGGTATCCACCATGTGCTCTAACACACGGGGACCTGCTACCGTCCCCTCTTTTGTTACATGACCGACAATAAAGATGGTAATTCCCTGCTTTTTGGCAAGCTGCATCAATACTGCAGTAGATTCCCGGACCTGGGATACACTGCCCGGAGCAGAGGAGATCTCTTCATTGCACATGGTCTGGATAGAGTCAATAATTGCCACCTTTGGCTTTTCTTTCATAAGGATTGCTTCAATCTCCCCAAGGTTGGTCTCACATAAGAATTTGACGTCATTGGTAAAGCTTCCGATCCTTGCTCCACGCATTTTGATCTGCTTTAAGGATTCCTCACCTGATACATAAATGGTAGAAACATGACTGTCAGCCAGATTTTTACAAACCTGAAGGAGAATGGTTGATTTACCGATTCCGGGATCACCGCCCACCAAAACAAGGGAACCGGGCACGATTCCTCCACCTAAGACCCGATCAAGTTCCTTCATACCACAGCTTAAACGCTCTGTCTCGGAAACTTCGATCTCGCCGAGAGTCACCGGTTTTCCTGCACCAAAAGCTCCTGTCCGTGTGGTTTTACCGACAGATTTTACTACCGGCTCCTCCACAAAGCTGTTCCAGGCACGGCATCCCGGACACTGTCCCATCCATTTCGCTGATTCATATCCACATTCCTGACAAAAAAACACATTGTTCTTACTCTTTGCCATGATGACTCCTTACTTGTGACTGTTCACCTCATTCCGGTAAACACTACTTCACATGAAATACACATGTTTTGCCGGATACTCCTACGACTACCGTATCTCCGACCTTCACATTTCCACTTAAGATTTCGTCAGTCAATGCATCCTCCACCTTAGTCTGCATTGCACGCTTTAACGGTCTGGCACCGTATTTTTCATCTTTTCCAGATTCTACGATCAGATCCTTCACAGTACTTCTAAAGGTCAGTTCAATACCCATCTGCTCTTTGCACCGCCTGATCAGTTCCTTTTGAAGGAGTCCTACGATCTTTTTCAAATGCTCCTCTTTTAAGGTATGGAACACGATCATTTCATCAATACGGTTCAAAAACTCCGGCTTAAAGATTCGTTTCACTTCCTCCATCACACCGGCTTTCATCCGTTCGTAATCTGCCTTCTCATCCTCCTTGGCACCAAAGCCCAGCTTCTTAGGGGAAATGATGGCACCAGCCCCTGCATTGGAGGTCATAATGATCACGGTGTTTTTAAAATCTACCACACGCCCCTGGGAATCCGTGATACGTCCATCATCCAGTACCTGAAGCAAAATGTTAAATACATCCGGATGAGCCTTCTCGATCTCATCAAATAAAATGACAGAATAGGGGTTTTTACGAACCTTCTCACTTAACTGTCCACCATCGTCATGACCTACGTATCCCGGAGGAGAACCGATCATTTTAGATACACTGTGCTTTTCCATGTATTCGGACATATCGACACGGATCATGGCATCCTCACTGCCAAAAAGAACCTCTGCCAGTGCTTTGGAAAGCTCCGTCTTACCAACACCGGTAGGTCCTAAAAACAGGAAGGAGCCAATGGGACGTTTCGGATCTTTTAATCCCACACGGCCACGCTTGACTGCTTTGGAAACTGCTTTTACCGCTTCCTCCTGACCAACCACTCTTCGATGAAGAATGGTTTCTAAATTTTTCAGCTTCTCTGATTCCCTGGCAGCCAGTTTTTCTACCGGAATTTTCGTCCATCCGGAAACAACGGTTTCCACATCAGAAACCTGCACGAAAAGCGGACGTCTGCCTCTTGCAGACTGCTTTTTCTCTTTTTCAAGCTTTTCTTCCAGAGTTTCGATCTTACCTTTAAGTTCCTTTGCTCCTTCATAATCCCCGGCATAGATTTTTTCTTCCCTTGCCTCATAAAGAGCTCGTATTTCATCCTCTTTGGTATATTGCCGACTTTCTTTTTTCATTCCTCCAAGTCGCACGCCGGCTGCCGCCTCATCCATCACATCAATGGCTTTATCCGGCAGAAATCTGTCACTGATATAGCGTTTGGACAGCTTCACACAAGCCTCAATGGCTTCATCTGTAATCGTTACCTGATGATGCGCTTCAAATACCGGACGGAGACCTTCTAAGATCTGAACAGTCATTTCTTCCGTGGGCTCTTCGATGGATACCGGCTGGAATCTTCTCTCCAGTGCCGGATCCTTTTCAATATATTTACGGTATTCACCGATGGTGGTAGCACCAATGAGCTGAATCTCTCCCCGGGAAAGATAAGGCTTCAAAATATTGGATGCATCCATGGCACCTTCCGCACCACCTGCACCGATCATAGTATGGATCTCATCAATGAACAGAAGATAGTTTCCATTCATGCGAACCTCATCGATCACATTTTTAATTCGTTCCTCAAATTCCCCACGGTATTTGGTTCCTGCCACCATGGAGGTTAAGTCCAGCATGATCAGTCTCTTGTTTTTCATATTCTCCGGCACATTTCCCACAGAAATTTCCTGGGCGAGACCTTCCACCACTGCACTTTTTCCTACTCCCGGCTCTCCAACCAGACAGGGATTGTTCTTGGTTCTGCGGCTTAAGATCTGGATCAGTCGTTTGATTTCATCCGTTCTTCCGATGACCGGGTCCAGCTTATGCATTCTCGCAAGCTCTGTCAGATCACGACTGTAGTGTTCCAACACGGATCCACGCTCTCTCATCTGACTTTCCTTTGCCTGCTCCTCCTTATAGGCTTTGCCCTCATCACCCATGGAATTTAAAACCTCCATGTAGACATCCCGGGCACTGATATTCAATGTTTTTAACAGTCTGGCAGCGATACACTCAAAGTCCTTCAAAATGGCTATGAGCAGATGCTCCGTACCTACTTCCTCTTTATGAAATCTCTCTGCCTCTATTTGGGCATCCTGCAATATTTTTTCCGCTCTTGGTGTATACTCTGAACACTGTTCCAGCGTTGTGAGCTCCACCGGTGCAATGAGCTGGTCAATGTAATCCAGTACCTTATCCTCATCTACCCCAAAGCCCTCCAACACACTGCCTGCAAGGGAATTCTTCTGTCTGATCAGCCCCAGAAGAATGTGCTCTGTTCCTGTATATGGATGACCTAAGGATTTTGAAATTTTTCTGGCATATTTTAAGACCTGTTTTGCCTGGTCTGTGTACAATTCTTTCATCATTCACATGCCTCCTAGTCGTATCATGTTACCATTTTTCCCTGACTTTTGCAATTAAAAGAGACTGCAACAAATGTCACAGTCTCTTAATTTCTTATTCTTCGTCCAAATCGAGGATTTCTAATTCATCATCCTCCTCGTCCGGCATCTTCAGTTCTGTATTGTTTTCTTCTACAGGCTCATCGTTCTCTGCTAAAGAGTCATCTTCTTCTGATTCCGCATCCTCTTCTGCAAGATGCTCCCCCTTTTTGAGTTTTGAAATCTTCATTAAAAGGTTGATAATCACTCCTGCCATGATTACAACTGCTGCAACCAAAATGCCGATGATCGTCAGTCTCTGATTCATACGCTCCGTATTGGTAGCATTTAACTCTCCGATATCCGCATGAAGCTTATCGATCACCTCATTCAATTCCGTAACAGTTTCTGCATCTTTCTTCTGAAGAAGGGCTCTCTGGAAGGTACGGTCAATAAGGTCATATGTATAATGAACCTCTGTACCGTTTTCATCCATCATCAGAAATACCAGATAGTTGTCATCTGATAACACACCCAAAGCGATCTCTTCCTGGGTAAGCTCTGCATCCATTCGTTTGTAGGTCGTCATGGGCACAGTCTGGATCAGGAAGTAAGCTTCTTCAAATCCGTAAGGAACCTCAGCCCCTTCATATACCGGAATGGTATAAATATATCCATTCTTGATTTCTGTTCCAAAATAAGGAACAAACAGATCGTGGTCCGGGTCATAGATGAAACGATACTGATATCCTGTCTCCCAATCTTCTGCCATCACACAAACCATATTGGAATTGTTGGTGCGTCCGGCCTTTACAGGAACGCCGTGATATTCCCAGTCCTCTAAGGTAAATCCAGGCGGCATATCACTTTCGGCGGCATCCGGGAGGATTTCATAAGTGTAGAATTCAATCTCAAATGTCAGATCAGTAGCTTCTCTTTCCTCCTCCTGGGTAGTTTCTTCCACCTGTGCGGCTTCTACATCCCCACCAAAGATTCCAAAAGTCAATGCCATCATCATACACAGCAGGATATTTCTAAACACTTTCATTTTCATTCAGGCAACATTCCTTTCCTTTATGCTTCGTCGATTGCCTTACCAATGTCACTTCTGCAATATTTATTATCAAATGTAACCCATTTTGTTGCTTCGTATGCATTGGCTCTGGCTTCTTTTAATGTAGCACCTGTTGCTGTCACGCCTAATACACGTCCGCCATTCGTAACAATTGTTCCCTCTTCGTTAAATTTGGTTCCGGCATGGAATACAAAATAGCTGCCCTGTCCTTTAAATGCTTCCAGTCCGGAGATTGGGAGACCTTTTTCATATTTTACAGGATAGCCCTCACTGGCCAGAACAACACAAACTGCTGCATTATCCTCAAATTCCAGTTCAATCTGATCCAAGGTTCCGTCCACACAGGCTTCAAAAACTTCTACGATATCATTTTTCATTCTTGGAAGTACAACCTGAGTTTCCGGATCACCGAATCTTGCGTTATATTCCAGTACCCGTGGTCCTTTTTCTGTCAGCATCAGACCAAAGAAAATAATTCCTTTGAATTCTCTTCCTTCTGCCTTCATAGCGTCCACGGTAGCCTGGTAAATGTATTTCTTACAGAACTCGTCCACTTCTTCTGTGTAGAACGGGCTTGGGGAGAAGGTTCCCATACCGCCGGTATTTAATCCCTGATCCCCGTCCAGTGCACGTTTATGATCCTGTGCAGATGTCATGATCTTAATGGTATTGCCGTCTACAAAGCTAAGAACGGAAACTTCACGTCCTGTCATGAATTCTTCAATGACCATCTGATTTCCGGCACTGCCGAAAGCCTTATCCAGCATAATGGACTTCACGCCATCCTTTGCCTCTTCCAGGGTATTGCAGATCAGAACACCTTTTCCAAGTGCCAGACCATCAGCCTTTAATACGATAGGAAAGCTTGCAGTTTCCAGATATGCCAGTGCTTTTTCAGGGTCATCAAAGTTTTCATAGGCAGCTGTAGGAATGTTATATTTTTTCATCAGATCTTTGGAAAATGCCTTGCTTCCCTCAAGGATCGCCGCATTTTTACGGGGTCCGAAAATACGCAGCCCTCTTTCTTCAAATACATCTACAACACCGCCAACCAGTGGATCATCCATACCAATGACAGTCAGATCAATGGCATGTTCTTTTGCAAAATCTGCCAGCTTATCAAATTCCATGGCACCAATGCCTACACATTCTGCCACTTCTGCCACACCGGCATTTCCCGGTGCACAGTAAATTTTATCTACCTTTTTGCTCTGTGCGATCTTCCAGCACAGTGCATGCTCTCTTCCGCCGCTTCCAACTACTAAAATTTTCATATTACAATTCCTTTATATCTTTCCGTTTGCAATCATATCAATAGCACGAGGTAAAATTACCCATTCTGCCTCTTCCATGACACGTCTCTGGAGCACTTCCGGTGTATCCCCTGCCTTCACTTCCACAGCCTTCTGTAAAATGATCGGGCCGGTGTCCATACCGCAATCTACAAAATGTACGGTAGCTCCGGTCACCTTCACCCCTCTTGCAAGGGCTGCTTCGTGTACCTTTAATCCGTAATATCCCACACCGCAGAAGGATGGAATCAGGGATGGGTGAATGTTTATGATCTTATTTGGGAATTCTTTTACAAGTATTTCCGGAATAGCCACCAGATATCCTGCCAGCACGATCAGATCCACACCTGCATCTTTTAAGGTACGGGTCAAAGCCACATGAAACTCTTCTCTTGTGGCATATTCCTTTGGAGAAATACACATGGCAGGTATTTTCGCCGCCTGTGCTCTTTCCAGTGCATAGGCATTTTTATTATTGCTGATGACAAGAGAAAGCTCTGTATTGGTAACCTTTCCCTCTTTCACTGCATCAATGATGGCCTGTAAATTGGTTCCTCCGCCGGATACTAATACAGCAACCTTTAGCATAAAGTCACTCCTTTTTCTCCTGCCTCGATCTTACCTACAATGTATGGTTCTTCTCCGGCTGCTTTCATAGCTTCCATGGCCTTATCTACATCTGCCGGGTCTAATGCAAGCATCATACCGATACCCATGTTATAGGTATTGTACATCATTTCTTCAGCAATCTGTCCTTCTTCCTGAAGCATTTTAAAGATTGGCGGCACCGGATAGCTGTTCTTTTCTACCACTGCACGTACTCCGTCCGGAAGCATTCTCGGAATATTTTCATAGAAGCCACCGCCTGTAATATGGCTGCAGCCTTTGATGGTAACGCCTGCGTCTTTGACTGCCTTTAATGCCTTTACATAAATTTTGGTTGGTGCAAGCAATGCTTCACCCAATGTTTTTCCAAGGCTTTCATAATATGTATTTAAGCTTTCTTCTGTCATGGAGAATACTTTACGTACCAGTGAGAAACCGTTGCTGTGTACACCTGAGGATGCCATTCCGACCAGCACATCGCCCGGTTTGATGTTTGCTCCTGTAATGAGATCCTTTTCATCTACGACACCCACTGCAAAACCAGCAAGGTCGTATTCATCTACCGGATAGAAGCCCGGCATTTCAGCAGTTTCTCCACCAATCAGTGCAGCCCCTGCCTGTTTACAGCCTTCTGCGACACCGCTTACGATATCAGCGATCTTTTCCGGCTCATTCTTTCCGCATGCAATGTAGTCTAAGAAGAATAATGGTTCTCCGCCTGCGCATGCAATATCGTTGACGCACATTGCCACGCAGTCGATTCCTACGGTATTATGTTTATCTAAAATAAATGCAAGTTTTAATTTGGTTCCAACACCGTCTGTTCCTGATACAAGGGTTGGTTTTTCCATGTCTTTGAATGCACTCATGGAGAATGCACCGGAGAATCCGCCAAGACCACCTAAAACTTCCGGTCTCATTGTTTCCTTTACATGTTTTTTCATTAACTCCACGGATCTGTATCCGGCTTCAATATCAACACCTGCGTTCTTGTAATCCATAACTTTTCCTCCATAAAACTTTCTCTATTCGAGGGACGCGTCAACCTTCTCTACCTGCACTCCGCAGGCGTCGTCGGCTCCAACTAGTCTAAGAACATCTAATCACTCACAGGAGAGCCTGTTTCGTGAAGATGTTCTAAGACGGATTTTCCGCCTCCTTGGGCTTAACGCTCCGTGCAGGCAAAAAATGTCACCGCTGTCCTTCAAATATTATAAATAATTTATTGTTGTAAATTTATAGTGATACATACAAAGGCATGGTATCACTCATATACCTAAGTTTACTAACTCACCTAATAACTGTCAATCAAGTTTTACTCATAACCACTTATAAGTTATGGCACCCTTTAGTTCATTAATTGGTTTATCATTTTTGTCTCTTATATTTTACCACTCACAGCCTGAGAGACAGGTGTTGCACCACGTAGCGTCAAGCGGAAGAGTCCGAAAATCCAGTCTTAATATCACTCCGCGAAGCGGGCTCTCCTGCGAGTGGCTAGTGATACTTAGACTTAGTTGAGGAGGATGGAGCCTGCGAAGTGGGGTAATCGTAGTTTCTTGGGCGTGAGTTAAAAGCTAAAAAGTAAAAATTGGTGGGTGACTTAATCCTCAAAAGGACGATTGAGTTCCTCCGTGCCGGGCAGTACAAACCTTCCATGGCGAATAATGTCCACAGTAGAGTGGTCCTCCCTGATGACTTCAATGAGATCCAGTTCCCGATAAGGAATGGTAATGTCTGTATGGCAGTTAAAATACGCCCTGGACATATCTTCCTTTCGAAGGATCGAGCAGCTGTTGTCCTTGGCTACGATCTCTTTGCCGTCAGGATTGTAGATCTTTTGCTCTTCGCTAAAGCTGTAGCAGGTATCTCCCAGTGCGAAATGGGGACCCATTTTTTCTGCAATGAGGATTGGCAGCTTATCTGCGATACCATATTTTTCTGCCATCACATAGGCTGTGGTATTGGTTCCGATGGCAAATTCGCCCAGCGGCAGTGTATCGTGGTGATACATGACATTTTCCAGGAAATATTTCTTTCCGTCTTCCGGATTTTCAAAATTTCCACAGGAGTAGCCGCTAACCATGCCGTCCTTTAATTCAACCCTCAGATCCACATATTTTAATTCATTTAAGAACACTTCGCTGACATGAAGGATTCCGTTGGTTCCTTCCAGTACCGGAGAGGTAAATACTTCTCCTACCGGGATATTCACATCTGCCACACAGTTTTCAAAGATCGTCTCTTTTTCCGGGTTATTTAAAGTATGAAGTTTTACGGTAAGGTCGGTGCAGTTTGGTGCCTTTCCCACAATGTGAACTGCCACACCTGTATCCAATGCATCAATGATACACTGCTGAATCTTCTGATACAGCTTGTAATCCAGGGTATTGATCTTTACGATTTCCTCGAAAATTTCTTCAAACTGTTCTCCAACAGCAGGCACCGGAAGTGCCATGATCGTAAAGCTACGCTCATCTCCCGGAATATATTCATTCACCATCTGACCGGAATTACTCTGATAATACACAGCTAATTTCTGCTGCTTTTCATTTAAGGAGCAGGCAGTTTCTTTTGCATGGGGAGCAAACGGAAGCTCTCCGAAAACTTCTAATACTGCCGGACCTGCATGGACTCTTGCCAGGTCTTTGCATAGGTCATAGGCATGACGAAGTGCTCCAAGCTTTCTCTCCACAAAAGCCTTATCAAGATATAAAGCTTCATCTGCCCGATGATCGTATTCATACTGGGGGTTGGCAATACATCCATAGTAGCCGATCTTCATCGCCTGTCTCTTGTTCACAGAAGCTACAGCAACACGGTAGATGACAGATTCCAGTCCCATTTCCTGAAACATTTTCACTGCTTCTTTGACGATACGCTCAAATCCCAGATTGTAGCGTACATTCACTGATTTTTTCTTAGACAGATCAATTCCCGCTGCCACAAACCCCTGACGATAGCCTTCTGTAAAGGTTCCGGCAAGCTTTTTAATTTCTTTCTCCGGCAGTGTATTTAAAAATTCTGCTGTTTTGATCTCACTTTCGGAAACATATTCACCAAACAAATAAAGATATCGTGAATTTGTAAGATCTTCCTCCATGATAATGTCTCTGGCAAAGCTTCTCTCGGGATCCAGCTGTTCTGCTACCCGCTGCTCCAGCTTCACATCACAGTAGTCACTGACATGCCAGTAAACGATCTCCTTTACCTCCTCATAGGACGGCATCTCCTCTTCAAAACAGGTATAGAGTTGGATAAAAAGCTCACATAGAATGGTGATTTCTTCTTTTCTTTCCTCAAATGCATAAACGATCATGCCTCTGATTTCCGTGTAAACGAAACTAAAAAGTTTACCAAATTCATCCCCCAGTTTCGAAACACTGTAATCCGGGTTTGCAAAGCTGGTCTCATAATTTTCCGGCAGGATATCCTCATAAAGTTCTTTGTTGACTGCCTGCAGCTCTTCTAAAGAGGCACCCTTTAACCAGTCATTTTCAATCTTTCCAAAAAGTGTCTCGATCTGTCCGATAAAGGCGGCAGTTCTTCTGAAATATTCCTGAAAATTCTGATCCTTTAATTCTTCCTGACAGATCTCATGGATTCTGTCCATGGAAAGATCGAAACGTTCTGCTACTGCCTCATTTTGTTCTTTGTAAATTTCTCTACACTTCATAAAAAATGCTCCTTACATGAATAATCCAATACCGCATAAAGCGACCCAAAAACAGGTCAGAATGCCATTTACGATTGTCCCAATCCAGGAAAACAGATAGTAACATTCCTCTTCCTGAAAGCTTTTCTTTCCAACAATCACTCCATAGATGCAGCATATGATTGCACAAAATCCCATCACTGCCAGATAATTGGCTCCTTCGCCTGCAAACAGATAGGACAAAGTCACGGCTGCGGCTGTAAAGCACAACGCAAGAACTGCTGCAGCGGATGAACGGATACCGCCTTTGGAGTGATGCTTGTCTGTAAATTTATAAGATCTATATCGTCTCATGCTTCCTCCATTTTGTAATCACCGTTAAAATGAGATACCCCAGGGCTCCTCCCAGCGTATTTAGTAAAAGATCGTCCACATCAAAGCTGCCTACCCGTGAAATCAGCTGCAAAAGCTCCACCAGAAGGCTCATTTGAAATGTGACACATACGGTAAACAAAAACCCTCTTTTATTTTTCCACAGCACGGGAAGGAAAAAGCCCGCAGGGACAAATGCCAGGATATTTCCTGCCAGGTTATAAAAGGAATGGATTCCCAGCTCTTTTCGATATTTCCAAAATCTTTCTATTTCTTTGAGCGGTACCAGATTGTACCGATAATGTTCTAACTCCATGGTTCTACCATAGTTTTCCGCAAAAAACAGGAAATAGCAGAGTCCTGCTATATACAGAAAAAACAAAACTCTGCCTCCCCATAATGCGTACCTGTGATGTTTCGCATTCTTATTCATTAGAATATAATCTCAGATCTTTTCTTTAAAAGTCTGGCTCCGCTGATGATCAGCAGGATCCCACTGACAACCCCTGTTACAATTGAAATGATACCAATGGTGAGATTTCCCGCACCGGCAACTCCCATGGTTTTATAAAGCTTCTCGTTCATGGAAAAACCTCCTATTTTGCACCATACTGTTCATAGTATGCATCAATGGCTGCCTTTAATGTGTCATCGATGAGAACTTCGCCATTGACTTCCTTGTTATACAGACATTCCACAACCTCTTCCATGGTAACAATGGCTGCTGTCTCAAATCCATATAAATCTTTCACTTCATCTAAAGCACATTTTTCTCCGCCTTTTCCTACTTCCATACGGTTTAAGGATACCATGAGACCTTTGATCTCTACATTGGCTGCTCCCTTTACCTTCGGAACGGTCTCTTCCATGGATTTTCCGGAAGTAGTAACATCCTCGATCATGATAACTCTGTCACCGTCTTTTAAGCTGCTTCCAAGAAAGCTTCCCTTATCTGCACCGTGATCTTTTTCTTCCTTACGGTCGGAGCAGTAACGAACTTCTTTTCCATAAAGATCACTGTATGCAATCGCAGTTACAACAGCCAGTGGAATTCCCTTGTAAGCCGGTCCAAATAATACATCAAAGTCATCACCATATTTGTCATGGATCGCCTTTGCGTAATATTCACCCAGTTTTCTTAGCTGAGAGCCTGTCACATATCCGCCTGCATTCATAAAGAATGGAGATTTTCTGCCGCTCTTTAATGTGAATTCGCCGAATTTGAGAACCTTGCTCTCAACCATGAATTCAATAAACTCTTTTTTATACTGTTCCATTGTCTATTTCTCCTTTTTGAATTTTCGTATCTATTCCATACTTTCCAGGCACATGTAAAATCTGATTCGCAAATGGATTCTTCATTTACTTTACAAGTCCTACCATCTGGTCTACACTTTCGAAGCCGTATTTTTTCATATATGCTTCGATACCGTCTACAATTTCCATGGTCACTGCAGGATTATAGAAGTTTGCAGTTCCTACAGATACTGCACTGGCACCTGCCAGGATCATTTCAATGGCATCCTCTGCACTGGCAATACCACCCATACCAATAATCGGCAGATTGATGGCATTCGCTACCTGATAAACCATGCGTACTGCGATGGGGTGAATGGCTGGACCTGATACACCGCCGGTCTTATTGGCAATCACAAACTGCCTGCGGTTGATATCGATCTTCATACCTGTCAGGGTATTGATCAGGGAAACTGCATCTGCACCACCGGCTTCCACTGCTTTTGCCATCTCTGTAATATCTGTTACATTTGGACTAAGCTTCATGATTACCGGCTGCTTTGCATATTTTTTCACCGCTTTGGTGATATCCTCTGCTGCTTTTGGGTTCTGACCGAAAGCAATACCGCCTTCTTTTACATTTGGACAGGAAATATTGATTTCCATCATGTCGATAGCTTCATCTGCCAGTCTTTCCACAACCTCACAGTAATCTTCGGTGGATTTTCCACAGACATTTACAATGATCTTTGTATCATATTTTTTCAGGAATGGAATGTCTCTTTTACAAAACAGATCAATCCCCGGATTTTGTAAGCCCACTGCATTCATCATGCCACCGTAGGTCTCAGCCACACGTGGTGTCGGGTTTCCGGCCCATGGAACATTTGCCACACCCTTGGTGGTGACCGCTCCCAGTCTGTTTAAGTCTACAAATTCTTCAAACTCTGCGCCTGAACCGAAGGTTCCGGAAGCAACGGTTACAGGATTTTTCCATTCCACACCTGCGATGTTTACACTCATGTTCATTAGATTTCCACCTCCGTAGACAGGAATACCGGACCATCCTTACAGATTCGCTTGTTGTTTACATTGGTATGATGATCTTTTTCCTTAGATTTGCATACACAGGCAAGGCATGCACCGATACCGCAGGCCATTCTCTCCTCCAGAGAAATGTAGCACTCAATGCCGTTTTCCTCTGCATAAGCTTTAATGGCACGAAGCATCGGAGTCGGTC
>CALZFY010000023.1:0-28703 GCA_945786935.1 uncultured Lachnoclostridium sp. | reverse complement strand
AGATTTTTCAAGGTTGCTACCATGTCTGCTCCTTCAGAGGAAGAGCTTCGCAAGCCGTTTCTTTACCGTTATATGAAGCAGATACCGGAATGTGGCAAGTTTACCTTTCTGGACTCCGGCTGGATGGAAGAGACAGTGAACGACTGTCTGAGCGGAAAGCTGTCTGAGGAAGCCTATGGTAACCGCATCAACAGTATCAAACGTTTTGAACGTCAGTTAACAGATAATGGCTACCTTGTGCTGAAGTTCTTTATGCAGATCGACAAAGACGAACAAAGTGTTCGAATGGAAAAGCTTTTATCCAGCAAGGACACCAGGTGGCGAGTATCCAAATCCGATCAATGGCAGAACAGCCATTATAAAAAATGCAGTAAGGTATTTTCCCAGTATATTAACGATACTAATCTGTCTACTTCCCCCTGGTATATTATTGATGCCAAAGACAGCAAATGGGCAGAGCTTCAGGTTCTGGAAACTTTAGTAAGCGGAATTGAGGTTGCCATGCAAAACAGCAGCCATTCCGTATCTTTGCTTCAGAATATCTTTCCGCTGGTAAAAATGCTAAAATTAGAGGAATTTCCACTGGAAGGTAAGACAATTTCAGATGAAGCTTATAAGCACGAATTAGACGAATTGCAGGGCAAATTAAGGGAGCTTCATAACCGTCTCTACAGAAAACGTGTACCGGTAATCATCACCTATGAAGGCTGGGATGCAGCAGGAAAGGGCGGAAATATCAAACGTATTACAGAAGCACTGGATCCAAGAGGCTTTGAAGTACATCCGATTGCCAGTCCTGAACCACACGAAAAGGCCAGACATTATTTATGGCGTTTCTGGACAAGATTGCCGAAGGATGGACATATTGCCATTTTTGACCGTACCTGGTATGGACGTGTTATGGTAGAACGTCTGGAAGGATTCTGTTCTGAAAATGACTGGAAACGTGCTTATAATGAGATCAACGAATTTGAAAAGGAGCTTTCTGACTGGGGAGCTGTGATCATTAAATTCTGGGTACAGATCGACAAGGATACACAGCTGCAGCGTTTTACAGACCGACAAAATAATCCGGAAAAGCGTTGGAAGATTACCGATGAAGACTGGCGTAATCGTGAGAAATGGGATTTATACGAAGGTGCTGTCAATGAAATGCTTCAGAAAACAAGCACCGTATACGCACCATGGCATATTCTGGAATCTGTAGATAAAAAATATGCAAGAATTAAGGCATTAAAGATTGTCATCGAAGAACTTGAAAAAGCATTGAACTAATTGAAAATGATGTGTAGTTGACATAATATTTTTATGTTAACTAAACATCTATTCGAAAAACATGTGTTTGTGGAATAGATTGGTACGTCTATCTAACAAAAAAGGAATCACAATATCTCAAGATATATGATTCCTTTTTTAGTACATTTTACTGTGTAATATCATTAATTAATACATAATAAACATCGCCATAATCTTCCGTATGAACAAACCTTCCGTGATCACGTACTTTCTTTATTTCTCCGTCCTTACAGAGAATACGATATTCGACATAAAAATCCCGTAAGCCGGTCAAACTTAAAAAGATTTGCTACCGCAGCAGTTTCACGCAATTTGATCAGACTTGCTGCACGATGCAGGATGACTCTTGGATGATAAGGTTTCAGGATGAAATTTGAAATGCTTTCAGGACTTGCAGATGAAGCTATGAAATTAAGATAGCTTCCCAAGCAGCTCCTGAAAATATCCGGGTAATTCTGCGGAAAACTCCATATATTCTCCGGTCCTTGGATGGACAAATCCTAAAACCATAGCGTGGAGACATTGTCCTTCAAGCTTAAACGGACACTTTGCAGGACCATATACCTCATCTCCTACCAATGGGTGTCCAATGGAGGCCATATGCACACGAATCTGGTGGGTACGTCCTGTTTCCAGAACACATTCAATATAGGTATAATTTCCAAACCGCTTAAGAACCTGATAATGGGTAACTGCAGGTTTTCCGTTTCTTTCGTTGATAGCCATTTTTTTACGGTCCACCGGATGACGTCCGATGGAGCCTTCTACAGTACCTTTGTCCTCTTTGATATTGCCATGTACTAATGCACGATAACGCCTGGTAATAGAATGTTCCTTTAGCTGTGCTGCAATGCTGTTGTGAGCCATATCATTCTTACAGACGATCAGGATTCCGGTAGTATCCCGGTCAATGCGATGAACAATCCCGGGTCTTGCTACCCCATTAATTCCTGACAAATTACCCTGACAATGATATAAAAGCCCATTTACCAGTGTATCTTTCGTATGCCCGGGTGCCGGATGCACTACCATACCCTTAGGCTTGTTGATGAGAATGACATCCTCATCCTCATAGACAATGTCAAGCTCCATCTTCTGAGGTTCCACATCCAGTTCCTTTGGTTCCGGAATATTGACACAGACTTCATCACCACAGGAAAGCTGATAACCTGTTTTCACAGATCTGCCATTCACCAGCACTCCCCCCTCTTTGATCAGTTTCTGAAGATAAGAGCGGGTCTGCTCCGGAAACTGCTCTGCCAGATATTTATCAAGCCGCATCTGCTGATCTTCCTGGATTACAAACAAATAGCTGTCCATAATTATTTCTCCTTCTTTGGAAAAAGACATTCCAGCTCTTCCTCTTTGTAATAAAACAGGATCAAAAACGCAAGAACAAAGGTTGCACAGGTCACATAAATATCTGCAACGTTAAAAATCGGAAAATTGATCAATTCAAAATAAAAAAAGTCTACCACATAACCAAGGCTCACACGATCGATGAGGTTTCCCACAGCTCCGGCTGCAACAAAAATACCCACAGCTCTAAGGTAATGAAAATGCTTCTGCCATGGCAATTTAAAATATATATAGGTGATTGCCGCTAAAACAAGAATTGCAATCACGACAAAAAAGAGTCTCTGTCCCTGCAGCATTCCGAAAGCGGCACCTCTGTTTTCCAGATAATGCAGCTGAAATACTCCCGGAATCAGCACAAACGGCTTCTGATTCATCAAATGTTCCACCGCCAAAGCTTTTGTCCACTGATCGAAAATAATCAAAATAACAAAAGATATCAGGGCAATCATAGCCCTCTTCCATGTAAAGTTAAATTTCATAAATGTATCAACCTCCTCAGTTATAACGAAGTTAAAATATATTCTGCGGCCTCCAAAAGTTCCTCATCCGCCACGGTTTTGTCTACATACGCATTACCAATTTCCCGTAAAAGTACAAATTTGATCTTTCCTGCCTCCATTTTCTTATCCGACTTGGAAACCGCCACAATATCTGTGCCGGTAATCCCATCAACAGAAACAGGCAGATGAAATTTGCGGAAGCATTCTTTCACCATATCCACTTCCTTTGGCGAAATCATTCCTCTCATGGCAGATAACTTCATGGCCGCCACACAGCCAATGGCAACACATTGTCCGTGCAGAAGCTGAAAATCCTTTAGTTTCTCTACTGCATGTCCCAGCGTATGACCGAAATTTAACAGCGCACGATCTCCTTTTTCTGTCGGGTCCTTCTCTACCACGTCTCTCTTAATTTTACAGCTTTCCATGATCATAGAAAGCAGGGTATCATAGTCTCTCTTCTGTATTTGATCAGAGTGTTCCATACACCAGGCAAAATATTCTTTATTTTTGATCAGACCATGCTTTAAAATTTCTCCCATACCACAGGAAAACTGCTCCTGTGTCAGTGTATGAAGAACTGACAAGTTCATATATACCAGTCTCGGCATATGGAAGGCGCCTACCATATTTTTGTAGCTGTCAAAATCTACTCCCGTCTTTCCACCGATACTGCTGTCCACCTGGGATAAAAGGGTAGTAGGAACCTGCACAAAATCAATTCCGCGAAGATAGGTTGCCGCACTAAAACCCGTCATATCTCCAATGACTCCGCCACCCAATGCAATCAGGCAGTCTTTTCTGTCAAAATGATTTAAAATGAGATGCTCATACAGTTTTTTTACCTGATCCAATGTTTTATTTTGTTCCCCTGCCGGAATTACAAAAGAGCTGACATTTGAAAACTTACGTCCAAGCTCACTTTTTACTTCTTCGAGATACAGGGGGGCTACATTGGAATCCGTTACCACACAAAGTCTGTGACCCAAAAATCCAAGCCGGGCAATTTCCTCTGCAAGGTTCTCAAAACTGTTTGAAAATTTGATGGCGTAGCAAAAACTGCCGTCCTTTTTTACCTCTAACTGTTCCATTTTCTTCCTCTTTTCTGTTCAGTACTTTCCATATGTAAAGCAAAACTCCAGGTAAAATTTGCTTCGCACGTGGATGAAAAAAGACACCGAAAATCTTTCCGGTGTCCTAATGATTCGATTAAAAATCAGTTTTAATTCCGGGAACTTCGAAAGCATCTGTCAGAAGATCCTGCAAGTCACCACTGATGTCTACACTCTTCGGTGTTACGATAAATATGTAGCTGGAAATTTTACGAAGATTTCCATCAATAGCCACACAGGTACCGCAGGTAAAATCAATGATTCTCTGGGCAAGATCCATATCAAGACCTTCAAAATTCAGTACAACAGCACGTCCCATCAAAAGTGTCTCTGTGATTTCTCTGGAATCCTCAAAGGAGGTCGGTTTGATTACACACACTTCCATACCGCTTCCACCGGAACGTCTTCTTGTAATTGGTGTGATCTTAGATGGAGCAGACTTTGAAGCAGCCTTTGTTTCTTTTACAATGGCATCCTCTAAATCGTAGTCAAAGTCTTTTTCTTTCTTCTTAAAGATGTGTCGTTTTGATGTTTCCTCTTCATATTCATCATCGTCATCTTCATATTCATCGTAATCATCATAATCGTCATCTTCATCAAGCTTCATCATATTTAAGAATTTATCAAAAACACCCATGAAATTTTTCACCTCAATTTATTTTATTATAATCGCGTTCTCCGAAAATACCGGTACCAACGCGAACATAAGTAGCCCCCTCTTCGATGGCTACCTCATAGTCTCCTGTCATTCCCATGGACAGAACACTCATAGATACATTATCAATGTTTTTATGGTCAATGTCAACAGATAATTGCTTTAAAGTGCGAAATACCGGACGATTTTCTTCCGGATCTTCTGTATAGGGAGCAATGGTCATAAGCCCCAGAATATGAATATTTTGAAGTTTTGCTATGGAACGGATCAGATTTTCTGTTTCTTCCACCTTTAATCCAAACTTTGATGCTTCCTCTGCCACATTCACTTCCACCAGAATATTGACTGAAATACCTTTCTTTACCGCATCCTCGCTGATGGCCTCGGCAAGGCGCAGGGAATCTACGGAATGAATCAGATCTACTTTATCTGTAATATATTTTACCTTATTTCTCTGCAGATGACCAATCATATGCCAGTGAAGATTTTTTGGCAAGGTTTCATATTTATCACACAGCTCCTGCACCTTGTTCTCTCCAAAAACTGTGATACCATTTTCTATACATGCTTCCAGCATTTCCACCGGTTTCGTCTTGCTGACTGCCACCAGGGTCACTTCACTTCTGTCTCTGCCTGCTCTTTCACAGGCCCTGCAGATCTTTTCTTCTACTTCTTTTAAATTATCCTTAATGAAATCCATTTAATATATTACCTGATCCTCTTTGACTGCATCTGCATTTAAGACGATTCTGTCATAAATAGTCAGCCCAAAAGGTGTTCCTTCCTCTACTATGGTATATTCTTCGTTTCCATACAGCACCTTAACCTTCTTAAACTGGGTATACCCCTGGTTAATACAGTAGGCTCCGGTAAGCTCTGCCGTATTTCCCACCTGATAAAGGTCATTGCTGTCCGGAATAATGATACGGTCTCCTGCCTTTATATAAGAATCATTTGAGGCAAAGCTGCCCTGATTCGGATCAATATAAACCATACCATCTGTAATGGAATAAAATGTAGGCGATACAAATTTCTGTGTAGAATGTCCCTCTTCATCAAAGGTTTCTACCATAAAGCCATCGCTGTCATTTTCTCCGCCCTTCATCACATATTCCTCAGGAATGATGAAAAATTCCTTGGAGGTAATGGAAGATGACGGAATTTTCAGACCGCTGGTATCATCAATGAGAAATTGGATATCCAGGTATCTCTCATCCGCAAAACGAACCATGGAATTATTAAAATCCAACTGAAGATACTGCTCACCATTCTGATTTAAAATCGTGACGTACCCCCAACTGGTCGTATTATCCTTTAAAAATTTCACCTCTACAACAGACCTTTGCTTAGACGAAACATTGCCATCTTCGTCGGTAACTTCTTTATAGGCAATTTCCTGCATCTGGTCTTCTGTGAGGGGAACAATGACAGACCATTTTTCATCTGTCACTAATTTGTACACCGGGTCCCCGGCACTGATCAGATCCACACTTCTAAGATTGTTCACCTGATAGTTGTTCTGATCAAACATTTCAGATGTAACCTCCTGAGGTGTAATCGCCTCGAAACCATCCAGCCGATACTCTACAATACCGCTTTTCGCCGCATAGACACGTTGAAAATTTCCGCCATCGGATTCGATAAATGCCTCCATCTCGCTTAAGAGTGTCTGATTTGTCAATTCCAGAATTCCCCCATTCATGCTGTCATGAAACCGATATACGGAAGAGAAATCTGTTTCTTTATAATTATTGCAAAAGGAACCTATGTCACCTTTTAAGGAAGCATAGTTTTCATCCGACAACTCCTGTTCCTCGGAATTTGCCTCCAGATATTCGGACATCCGGCCGCTTTCATCCACCGAATATACAATAGATGAACCGGAAACTTTAGATCCTTCCGTTGCATAATAGTCGATATAACCTGCCGTTGTGGCTGTAAAGATTTCTTCTGTACGAAGAACCAGACCTGTAAACTGCTTGTTTGTGGCAAGACTTCCTGCTATAACTTCATAGCCGGAAATATGAGTACTGGTAAGAAACATGTACACGTAAATGACCATATAGACCAGTATGGCACCAAAAAACACATTTGCAATGTTCAGTGGATTTCTATATTTAACAACCTTTTTTTTCTTATTTTTACTCAAAACTACCTCTTATGAAGGAAAGGATACTCTCCACCAAGAGTATCCTTTCTTAAGTTACATTATGTATTTAATATTATAAAATATTCAAACTCAAATTAGCAGGAAAAGATTACTTTTTCTTTCAGTGCATCTGCTAAAGCAGATTCATCCATAGATACACTTAAAACGAAATTTACATTGAACTGTTTACCGATTGTATCTAAAGCCATCACTGTATCAGTCACATCTGCACCTTCTAAACCGGCTACTTTGATAAAGCTGTCGATGTACATTGTCTGTAAATCATAATCCTGTGAACATACACCACAGATGAATCCTAAGAACTGATCTGCATTTTTTACTGGATATTCTGAAACGTTGATTAAACGAACTTTATTATCAAGCTCATGCATATGTTTAGAGCTCTTGTCTAAATATACGATATTTCCGTCTGCTTCTTTTACTTCAGCATTCACTTTGTCTAACAGATATTTTGTTTTTCCTTTTCCTTTATCTCCTACAATTAACTGTACCATTTGTGTGTCCTCCTTAGGTTTCCCTGTTATGATTGTAAATTATACTACATGGAGCTGTAAAAGACAACGATTATTTGTTGATTTCTTCCAATAAATCATTCATCTCCTCGTAAAGCACTCCACGGTCCTGAGATTTCAGGATAATGGAAATAAATTCCTCACCAACCTCATTTTCCGACAGGAGTACAAGACAAGACAGCGCCTTTGTCGTAGTTCCGGTCTTGCCGGCAAGCACCGTAACACCTTCCGGCGGTATTTTATTGCGGGTGAAATACTGCATCGTGTTATCCCACTGGGCTGTTACGTTTTTCCCCGATGCATCCCTGTAGCTTGCCTGATAGGAAGTAGAACCACAGATTTCCCGAAAATTTTCATTTTCCAATGCTTTCTGGAAGATCAGATAAAGATCATAAACAGTCGTATAATGATCATCGTTATGAAGTCCGTGGGCATTCACAAAATGAGAATTGGTTGCTCCTAAAGCTTTCGCTTCTTTATTCATAAGCTCTGCAAATTCTTCCGTACTTCCCGAGATATAATCCGCCAGCACATTGGCTGCATCATTTGCAGATTTTAATAACAGACCATACAAAAGCTCTTTTACGGAGATCTGATCCCCCTCTTTGAGGCCGCAATGGCTGGAATCTTTTTCCAAAGCAATGTTTTCTTTGGAAACCGTCACCACATCATCCAGATTTCCGTGCTTTAATACAATATAGGCTGTCAGGATCTTTGTGGTACTGGCAGGATATAATTTTTCATGTACATTCTTTGCATAGACAGTTTCCAGATTGGTAATATCAAATAAACCTGCTGATTCAGCTAATGACATATCTATCTGTTCATTTTCTGTATTTTCATTGGCCACACAAACCTTCGTTCCCATAAGATGACTTTGAAAAGAATCATCTTCTCCCTGTAGTAAGCCAAAAATACTGCTGCCGATACGGTATGGATCCGGAATGGAAGTTGCTTTACCACATCCCGAAGTCGAAAATACCATAGCCGTGCATAGTAACACGGCTACAGATTTTTTTGTATTCTTATTTATATATTTCACGCCACTCAAGATCTCCTCTGTCAAGTGCTTTAATCAATAACTCAGCAGTTGCAAGATTCGTTGCCAAAGGGATATTGTGCATGTCACACAGGCGAACTACGGTATTGACATCCGGTTCATGAGACTTCGGCTGCAAGGCATCCCTCAAAAAGATCACAAGATCGATCTGATTATGTTCGATCTGGGCGCAAAGCTGCTGCTCTCCCCCAAGATGACCTGCAAGATATTTGTGTACATTTAGATTCGCTACTTCTTCGATCAGTCTTCCTGTAGTTCCGGTTGCGTATAACTCGTTCTTACAGAGGATTCCTCTGTAAGCAATACAGAAGTTCTGCATCAGTTTCTTTTTTGCATCATGGGCAATTAAACCGATATTCATTTGAAATACACTCCTTTCTCTAATACTTCCTTGGCTGCAGGCCAACATTAAGCACAATTCCGATTGCAATGTACAGTGAGACCAGGGAAGTCAGACCATAACTGACAAAAGGTAACGGAACTCCGGTGTTTGGCATCAGTCCGGTAGCAACACATATATTTATAAAACTCTGAAATCCAATCCATGCACCAACACCGCAGCAGATCAGATTGCCGGTCATATCCTTTGCCTTTCTGCCTATCATAATGATTTCAATGACAATAAGCAACAATAAAATGATGATCGCAGCTGTTCCGATAAAGCCCAGCTCCTCACCTGCCACAGCAAAAATAAAGTCTGTCTGCGGCTCTACAATGTAATCCGCATTCTTTACGGAAGCAACTGCATCTGTATTTAATCCTTTTCCGGTCAGCTGCCCCGACCCAATGGCCATAATGGAGTTTTGCTGCTGATAAGCCTTATCCGCATATTCTGCCGGATTCAGCCATGCCATAATACGGTCTCTCTGGTAATCTTCCAGAAGCTTTTGATCTTCCCGCATCACATACCCCAGAAATATGAGAACCACCGGGGCCACAATTGCTATGATGGTAGCGATATATTTATAACTGAATCCTGCCACAAAGATCAATGCACAGAAAACCAGGGCAATGGTAATGGTGGTAGACAGATCCGGCTCCTTCACGATCAGAACAGCCGGGAGTCCAAACAATACCACTGATTTTAAAATTGTCAAAGGTTCATTGATCCGCTCAAAATTATCCGTAAAAAATTTGGCAAAGAAAATGGTCAGAAAAATCTTTGCAAGCTCAGAAGGCTGAATATTAAATACCTTCAGATCAATCCAGCGCTGTGCACCGTTTACTTCTTTTCCCAACGGACTCATGACGATCAAAAGCAGCACCAGATTCAAACCATATACCAGCCAATGATTATTGGTCATAATATTATAGTCTGTCAGGGAACAGACGACTAACGCCACTGTTCCGATGATCAATCCAAGAAGCTGCTGACTTTGAAAACTTTTTTCCGCACTGCCAATCACCAGAATACCGATGGTAGTCAATATATAAACTAAAATCAACAATTTAAATCGATAATTTTGAAGCTGGTACTGCTTAAACATACGACTCCTTCATCATAATTATTTCTGATGTTTCATATCAAGAATCGGAATATTCGCACAAAGTGCAGGTACAGTCCCGTTGCTTGTCTCGGATTCTGTCTGGGTAATCTGAATATCCAATCCTTCACAGTCAATTTCCATATATTTTGAAATAACCTTGATAATATCGTTTTTGATGGCTTCCATCACTTCAGGTGAACAGTTTGCTCTGTCTGAGATCAAAAGAAGCTTTAAACGGTCCTTTGCAAGAGAACCTGATGATTTTTTCTTAAAAAAATCCAATAATGCCATATCTGCAAATCCCCCATATTATTTGAATAATTTTGAAACCTTCTTAAAGAAACCTTCCTTCACATCTAAATTCAATAAATCCACTTTCTCACCAATCACGCGACGGCAGATGTTCATATAAGCCTGTCCTGCAAGAGAAGAATCTCCTACCAACGGTTCCCCCTGATTTGTAGAAATAACGATCTGGTCATCATCCGGCACAGCACCAATAAGATCAATGGCAAGAATTTCCACAACATCATCTATGGACATCATATCTCCTCGTTTTACCATATCCATACGGAGACGGTTTACGATCAGGTCGATCCTGTGGATGTCATTTGCCTCTAAAAGACCAATAATACGGTCTGCATCTCGTACCGGTGAAACCTCCGGTGTCGTTACGATCAGGGCACGGTCGGCTGCTGCGATGGCATTTTTAAAGCCCTGTTCAATTCCTGCCGGGCAATCCAATAATATGTAATCAAACTCTTCCCGTAATTCTGTGATCAGCTTCACCATCTGCTCCGGTGTCACGGAAGTCTTATCTCTTGTCTGTGCTGATGGAAGCAGGAAAAGATTCGGATAACGCTTATCCTTGATCAATGCCTGTTTAATACGGCAATTACCTTCCACCACATCTACTAAGTTATAAACGATACGGTTTTCAAGTCCCATAACAACGTCTAAGTTACGAAGCCCGATATCTGTATCGATCATGACAACTTTTTTATCTAATTTTGCAAGGCCTGTTCCCAAATTGGCTGTTGTTGTTGTCTTACCAACCCCGCCTTTTCCGGATGTAATTACAATTACTTCACTCATTTTCAAACTCCTCCATGGTTATATATTAATGTCTGCTAATACTTCTTTTGTAATTGGTTCAATATAAATATTTCCAGCATCCACGTATGCGATCATGGGCTGTTCATCCTGCCTGTCCTTCTTTTTCATAAGCTTTTTCTTATCTTTCTTATCAGGACTGTCAGAATTACGTGCAATGTGATCTGCAATACGAATCTGCATAGGATCCATAGCTAAGGCTGCAACAAAGGTATTCTCATTTCCTCCTGCACCTACATAAATACTGCCTTTTAAAGTTCCAAGTACCACTACATTTCCTTTGGAAACTACCGTTGCTCCCGGATTTACATCACCCAGAACAACAATGCTTGTCTCCGATTCCAGTACCTGACCGGATCTGAGAGTTCCTTTGTAAAACTTACCATCGTTATGGGCAATTACATCTTCAGATGCTTTTGTATGCTCTAAAGCCTGTTTCATCACAGCCTCCTTTGCCACATCCACATCTACAATACACGGAACCTTGATTCCTGCACTTTCAATGATTTCCTGCACAAGAAGCACCTGCTGTTCCTGGGACAGGCTTCTTCCTTCAAAAGCAATGGCAAACTCGGCTCCCCTAAAGAACTTTTTTGATTCTGCAAATTTCTGTGACACTGCTTTTCTCAGAGCTTCAAACTCCATCTCCTGATCCAGACAAACGGTCAGACCATATTTATTACTCTTAATTACTACTGACTGTTCCATAATTCTCCTGTCAATCTCCTGCGACTGTTCCTGTAGATCCGGCGGCTTCACCATTCAGAAGCTCGTCTTCTGCCACAAGTTTAAAATAATATTTATATACATCTGCTGCAATAGATGCTGCATTGGCTGATGTATAACCATTTGCAATTCGTACTGCGATTGAAATTTCCGGATTATCAAAAGGTGCATATCCAATAAACAGAGCGTGGTTTGGATGGTTTACGGACTGTTCTGCCGTACCCGTCTTACCTGCACTGGAAATCCCAACATTGTTGATGGCTGAGGAATTCATTGCATAGGCCTTCATACCCTGTTGAATGGTAGTCATATATTCCTGCGGTACATCTAATACATTATACACTGTAGAACCATATTCTTCAACTAAATTTCCTGCCGAATCAGTCACTTTATCCAGAAGCGACAAATTGTAACAGGTTCCGCCATTGGCAATGGTTGTTACATATCTTGCGATCTGGGAAACCGTGTAGTTGTGGCTGCCCTGGCCGATTGCAGATGGAACAATGGTCTCATCAGAAATATGTGGTTCACTCTCTTCTGTCTCAAGACCTGACTTATCTCCCAGACCAAACATGGTAGCATATTTTGCAAGTTTTTCCAGACCCACTTCATTGGATAGGCCGTTTCCGGTACTTCCAAGACGATAACCGACTTCATAAAAGTATACATTACAGGAGTCCTTAATGGCCTCAATCACATTCTCCGCTCCATGAGAACCGCCCCGCTGGGTAAATACCCAACATTTTGGATGGTTGCTGACCTTTGTATAAACACCGGTACAGGTAATGGTATTGGATGGCGAAGTGGTGATCACGCCTTCACACAGACCTGCCATGGCTGATAACGGTTTAAATGTGGAACCCGGAGCAGTTCTTTCCTGGGTTGCACGGCTGTACATTGGTCTTGCATTATCATTTAACAGCTGACTGTAATATTTTGCATCAATGGTATTGGTCAGACGGTTATTGTCAAATCCCGGATAGGATACACAGGCAAGTACGTCACCATTGGATGGATCTGTCAGTACCATTCCGCCACTGCATGGCTCCAGTGCCAGCATCCCCGGTGTAATCTCCAGCTTTCTGATCTTTGTGATGAAAAAATCATAGGCTGACATTCTGCCGGAAATAAGACCTGCATAGTCTTCATCCTCTGTGGAATCCAATACTCCCTGATCGTAAAGAAGCATGGCCGTATCTTTTCCTGTGATCAGGTCATCCTGCAGCATAAAGCGGTAAAGCATTTCCTGAAATTTTGAATCTTCTGCCAGACTCTCTGTAATATAATCCACCAGCGCATCATAGATTTCCTGTGAATCAAGATACGGAATATCCGGAGCAATCTTTGACACATTGATCCAGTTCATGGAAATGGAATATTCAAGATAAGTCTTTAAGCTGATACTTTCCTCCTGATGCCATGCGCTGTACATCGGATCGGAAGAATCCGGATTTAACACCTTATTCTCTCCCATAAGACATTCCTTGCTGACGATATGGCTCATGTAGTTTTTAAGCTCCAGAGACAGTTCTTTGTAAGGCTTTGCATTTGGATTATATAATTCTCCCCGGAGAGTTTCCAGTACTGAAGCCATCTTCACCTTAAAGCGCTCATACACCAGCTTTTCAAGATCTGATGCATCCTCATCTGTAAACCGGTTGATATCAATGATCTGATTATCAAAGCAGGCAAAATAGACATCATAGATTGGAATTTTAATATCCTTTGCCCGACCGGTAGAAGTATAGGTCTTAGTATTGGTTATTTTTTCCAATAATATACCTGCCAGCTTCTGCTCTAAGATATCATAGCAGGCAATCTGCAGATTTTTATCTATGGAAAGATACACATCATTCCCGGAGACAGGTTCTATCACAGATTCCACATTCAAAATATTTCCCACACTGTCTACGTCAATGATCTGGGAGCCTTTGGTACCCTGTAATTCCAGTTCCATATACTGTTCAATGCCGGATTTACCTACAATATCATTTAACTGGTATTTTTCTTTCCCCAGTTCTTCGTTAAAGCCTTCGATTTCCTCGTCAGAGGCCTTCCCGATCCATCCGATAAGCGGTGCGAAATATTTGGAATCCGGATAAACGCGGATGGAATCTTCCTCAATGGATACTCCCTGCAGGTCATTACTGTTTTCCAGTACCGCTGCCACAGTTCTCTCAGATACATCCGATGCAACTGTGGTCTTGACATATCTTTTATAGCTGTTGGAGCTCATGGCATACCTGATATTTAAGATCTTCAACCGATATTCATCGTCATACCCGCCTTCATCAATGCGGTAGCGCTTTTCACCGCATAAATAATCCATGATCTCGTCCGGCGTAGCCAGTTCCTCTTCGGTTTCCAGTTGTTCAATTTTAAGACGCCCGTAAACATCTGCCTTAAATCGCAGCAGACGGGTTCCCTCATTTACAAAGCGATACTTTCCGTTTTCATATACAATTCCAAAATCTGAAATTGTATTGTTTCCATTTTTTTCGATCAAAGTGATGAGACGGTAAATCGTATCATTCAACCGAAGCTGCTTTTCCTTTGTTGTTTCATAAGTACCATTATCCTCAATGGCTACAGAATAAGAAAGCTCACTGTATGCCAGAAGCTCCCCGTTTCTGTCAAAGATCTTTCCACGGGTACTGGCAGTTGTGACCTCTCTTTCCAGCTTCAAAGCAAATGTTTCCTGGTATTCCTCCCCTTTTACGATCTGAAGATAGAATACACGGTACAACAGTGCACCAAAGCAACAGATAAAGATTGCTGTCAGGACAACATTTCTTGACTTTATGAAATTAAAAAACCACTCTTTGAAATCTTCAAACAAATTCGTCTACGCTCCCTGTACTGTCAAGCCTGTCAAGCTTTTCATATAGTTTCAGTATTCCCTGATAACACAACAGGGTAAGAACCACAGCATACAAAAATTCCGGCAGAATCACACTGGTAAAGTAAAAGCCGAAATCAAATCTCCCTCTTAAAAGAAACTGAAAGAAATATTGGATCAGTCCATAACCCAGATCACTTAATGCGATCAATAACATAGGCTGTTTGATATCCAGATCATAAAATACGGCATGGAAAAAACCATTCACATAGCCAATCAGCGTATATAACAAACTATAATACCCAAACAAATGGCCATAAAAGAGGTCAACCATCAATCCACAGAGAACACCTGTATACATTCCCTCTCTTCTGCCGCCCACAAAGCCAAATCCGGCAGTGATGATCAGAAGAAGATTTGGGGACACCGCTCCAAAATTAATGGTTTTTAAGACGGTATTTTGCAGGATAAAGCATAAAACTACAACCCCGAACATGGAAAGACGTTTTTTCATCCTTCTCCCCCTTCTGCGTCATCCGGACTTACAGTTTCCTCCGGAACAGCTTCTTCCGCCGGTTCCACCTCTTCATCCGGATCGATCTGACGTTTCTGATCGGTAATGACCAGTACGGAACGTAAATGTTCAAAATCCGCTGCCGGTGTGATGGTGCCTGACTTTGTCAGGTTATTGGAATCCATATGCAATTCCTGTACATAACCTATCAAAAGTCCCGGATGATATTTATCACTGACCTGGGAGGTAACTACCTTGGAACCGGATGTTACCTGATTGTCAGAGTCCTTTAACTGGGAAATGGAGATCACACCTCTGGACATCAGTTTTAAGTCTCCGCTGACCATACAGTTATCTGCTGTGGACAGGATCATAGCACTGACATTGCTGGTATCATCAATAATAGCCCGAACCTGCGCCCAGTCTGCACCCACTTTCGTTACGATACCTACCAGACCACTGCCTGCCAAAACATTCATATCCACTGCGATTCCATCATCAGATCCCTTATCGATCAAAAAGCTGTTAAACCAGTTTCCGGTATCTTTTCCGATGACATTGGCAGCCACCTTGGAAAAATCCGAATAGGAACGATCCAGCTCATATAATGCTCTTAAATCCTCCAGCTCATATTTTTCCTGCATCAGCTTACTGTTTTCAATGGTCAGCTGATCTACCTGCTCCTGTAATGCCTCTTTTTCAGCCATGACTCTTCGAAGATCCTGCAGATTATCTGCACGGTCACTTAAATACCAGCCAACATAATTGATTCCTTTCTGAATAGGAACCAGCACATACCCGCTGACAGTACCCAGGATTCCCCCCTGAAAGCCCAGGGTATAGGATAAGAGCATGCATGCCACGCAGACAGCTGCAATCACCGATAAAATATATTTACTTGGAATAGAGTCTTTCTTTCTCTTTCTCATTCCATGACTCCCTGTTTATTTGTATTCCTGTTCCTTTGTCGTAAAGGTAAGGGAACGGAATTCTTTTTCATTGATCACTCTCGCAAGACCTCTTGCAATACACTGTTCCGGATTTTCATCCTTTACAACACGGATTCCGGTTGCATTGGATATCATCAGATCAAGATTTTTAAGCTGTGATCCACCACCGGTAAGATAAATACCGTTCTGGATCATATCAACGCCAAGTTCCGGCGGAGTTCTCTCCAGGATCACTTTAATCGTATCCATAATCTGTTTTAGTACATCTTTAATAGATTCTGATACAAATTCTGCATCGATTTCCAGAATCGCCGGTAATCCAAGTACCATGTTTCTGCCACAGATTTTCATTTTTTCATTCTTTGCATCCTTTGGTACCACTGCATAAGCAAGCTCTTTTTTCACCTGCTCTGCTGTTTTTGTTCCGATAAAATAGTTATGTTCTCTTCTCACTGCGGAAATGATTGCTTCATCGATCTGATTTCCACCCACTTTAATAAGGCGGCTGATAACGATTCCGCCAAGGGAAAGAATGGAAACCTCCGTTGTATCTGCTCCCACATCAACAACTAAGACACCCTGTGCTTCCTTGACATTGATTCCAAGTCCCAGTCCTGCTGCAACCGGCATATCAACCATCTGAATGCTTTTTGCTTTCATGCCTGCATCCTGGATCAGGGTTGTAAATACACGGTCCTGTACATCTGTAGGAAGGGCAAGATAATAGTCCGCTCCCTTTAGCGCTCCCTTTGTAGTTTTTTCCAGAAGAGATTTTAAAAATACCTCAAGATTTTTAATGCTTCCGATATTTCCATAGGACATCGGATAGCTTACCTCAATATGAGATGGTGCTTTTTCGTACATGGCGTAAGCTTCATCTCCGTAAGCGATCATCTCCTTTTTATTCTCCACAGCCACCATATTCTTCTGCTGAATGATTCGGTCGCCTTCTTTACAGTAAATTTTTAAATTGTTGGAACCAAGATCAATTCCGAAACTTAAATTTCCCATTGTAACTTCCCTTTCTATATGTAGCCTTCCTCACGAAAGCTTACGTACTTTCTGTCGCCGATCACAATGTGATCCAAAAGAGGGATATCCAGAAGACTTCCTGCCTCCCAGACCTTCCTGGTGATTCTTCGATCTGCATCACTGGGTGTAGGATCACCACTGGGATGATTATGCAATAAAATAATTCCCACGGCATGAAATTTTAGTGCTTCCAGATAAATTTCCCGGGGTGATACCAGACTTGCATTCACAGTTCCGGTAAACAGTTCTTTTTCTCCCAGAAGATTGCTTTTATTATCCAGAAAAAGTAAAAGAAGATGCTCCTGCTCCCTGTGCCGGTACTCTTCCATATAATAGTCCGCAACACTTCCCGGTTCGGTAAAGTTTAAGCACTTTGCAGCCCGTGAGCGGCTCATACGCTTTGCCAGCTCAAAAATGCACTGGATCTGCAGGGCCTTTACCCTGCCAATTCCCGGAACCTCTGTCAGTTCCTCGTAAGACAGTGTACAAAGACCTTCCAGCCCTTCATTACCTTTTCTGTGCTTTAATAACAGCTCTGCCAAAGCAACTGAAGTGTATTCTCTGGTCCCGGAACGTAAAATACAGGCAATCAGTTCTGCATCTGTCAGAAATCCCGGTCCAAAAGCAACGCATTTTTCATAAGGCTGCATCTGCGGTGGAAGATGTTTCATCGTCACGGTAAGTTTTTCCATATATTCCTTTCCGTGTGCTCCCCCATTTTTTTAAATAAAATGATAAATAAATGCTGCAATGATAATGCCGATAATGCTGGCAATGGTAATCTTAATGGTAAGTCCAAAGGTCAGCACCAGTACTCCAAGATTTAAAACGATCGGATTTTCAAACCCAAAGGTCTGTCCGTAGCTTAACCAGCTAAGTCCCGGAATGCCGGCAGTCAAGGTAGCAATAAAGCTTCCCAGCACAATTCCCGCTAAAATTAGCAGGGTCAGTGCCCAGTAATTTTTTCCTACGCCTCTCATAATTCCTCCGAAGTGTATTTGTAATTAATGATACCATGGTTTAAATTTCAATGCAATTGCTTCGGCAACTTTTATTCCGTCCATGGCCGCAGACATGATGCCTCCGGCATAGCCTGCCCCTTCTCCACAGGGGTAAAGGCCCGAAACTGCACTTTCCAGAGTTTTATCCTCCCGTTCCATGCGAACCGGAGAGGAAGTCCTGCTCTCTACACCAAGCACCAGTGCATCCTCTCTTGCAAATCCCGGAATCAGATTTTCACATCCCAAAATCCCTTCTTCCAATCCCCTGGCAAGGTTCTCCGGGAAAATGCTCCGGACATTTCCAAAGGTCCACTGTCCCTTTGTACATGGTGTAATGTCCCCAAGGCTTTTACTTACTTTATTTTTACAAAAATCCCCAAAAAGCTGTACCGGAATCTTTCCCTGACCTTCCCGGTAAGCAGCCCTCTCCAGCTGTCTTTGGAATTCTACGCCTGCAAGTGGTCCATCACTTCCAAAATCCTCGGGCCTTACGGAAATGATCATGGCACTGTTGGCATTTTCTCCTGCTCTGGCATGATAACTCATACCATTGACTGCTGTCATCCCTTCTTCAGAAGAAGCATTTACCACATATCCTCCCGGACACATACAAAAAGAATATACCCCTCGTTCTTCAGCCACCTTTCTTGTAAGCTTATAGGCTGCTGCCGGAAGACTGCCATCATAATCCTTTCCATACTGATTTTCGTTGATAAGCTTCTGTGGATGTTCCATACGGACACCGACTGCAAAGGATTTACTTCTCATGGGAATCTGACACTTCCAAAGCATTTCAAAGGTATCTCTTGCGCTGTGGCCGATGGCGACGACCAGACAATCAGTGTCGATCCATTCCCCATGGTTTACCTCCACTGCCTTCACCTGACCATCTTTCAGACGAATATCCGTGACCTGACTGTTAAATCGAATCAATCCACCCAGCCTGATGATCTCATTTCTTAAGTTTCTTACGACATCTATGAGAATATCGGTACCAATATGGGGTTTGTTCTCATACAAAATATCATCGGTGGCACCAAACTGCACAAAGGTTCTAAGCACAAAACGGCTGCGTCCGAACTGATCCTTTACCAGAGTATTGAGTTTCCCATCGGAGAAAGTGCCTGCACCGCCCTCACCAAACTGTACATTGGACTGTGGATTTAACTCACCGGTCTCCCAGAAATGATCCACCATGGCTTTTCTCTCCTCTACGGACTGCCCTCTTTCCAGCACGATCGGCTCATATCCTGCTTTTGCAAGAAGGTAGGCACAGAAAAGTCCTGCCGGTCCTGCACCGATAATCACCGGTGGATGTTTTAGCTTCTCCTCCCCTGATTTTGGGAATTTGTATTCTATCAGGCTTCCCATGGTCACATCTTTATTTTTTAGCTTCTTTACAAGCTTTTCCTCGCCTTCCGTGAAAACACCTACCTGATAATTATACATCAGCGGTTTCTTTCTGGCATCTAAGGAACGCTTGAATATTTCGATTTTTCGTATTTTCTCCGGTGAGATCTTTAACATGGAAGACACCTTTTTTTCGAGCTCCTCCTGTTTATGCCCTACCGGCAATTTTAACTGTGTGATCTTAATCATTGACTGCTTTTCCTGCAAGGTAACCGCTGGTCCATGCCCACTGCAGGTTATAGCCGCCGCAGTCTCCGTAGACATCTAAAAGCTCTCCGCAAAAATGAAGTCCCGGTACTTTTATAGACTCCATGGTCAGGGGATCGATCTCTTCTAAAGACACGCCACCGCCACAGCACTGTGCATGTTCAAATCCATTGGTTCCATCTATTTGAATCTTAAAATTTTTAATTTGTTTACATAAGTTTATTACGTCATCTTCTTCCCATTGTTCCGCTGGGATTTTTCTGGAAAGACCGGCGCGATCACATAATACTTCACTGAGTTTTTTCGGAAATAACCCGGTAAGGAAATATACAGAAGATTTATATCCCCCGGTGCTGATTCGCTTATCCATAAAGCTTATCAGCAGTTTTGTTGTAAAATCAGGCAGAAAATCGAGGACTGCATGACATTTTTTCTCAGCTGCTGATGCTTTTGCCGCCTCACCACTGATCTGAAATACCGGTATCCCGGAAATGTTATTGGCATTAAACTGTACCTCTCCCCGATTGGATGCTATGAGGTTCTCATCCACGAACAGAGTCACCTTTGCATCGGTACGAAGTCCCGCCAATGTATTTAAGCATTTCTCTTTAGATAAAAGCTGTACCAGTGCCGGATAAGGGTCAATGACCTTATGTCCCATGCTTCTTGCAAGCTCATAGCCGCTTCCATCAGATCCGGTGGAGGACATCGCCTTTGAACCGGCTGCCAGAATCAGCCGATCTCCCTCATAGGTCCATCCCGGTGTGTGTACAAAAAATTTATCGCCCTTCTTTTCAATCTCTTTGATCTTTGTCTGGCAGGCAAGTTTGACCTTCAGGTGCTCACACTCCATGCGAAGCACTTCCTGCACGGCGCTGGCTGCATCGGAATGGGGATAAAGATACCCGTTTCTGTTTTTGGAAAAAATTCCAAGCTCCCGGAAAAATGCAATGGTATCCTGCACGGTGAACTGTTTTAAGCAGACCTCCATCGTCCGGGGACTTTCACTGTGATAATGGGCAGGATTCTGGTCAATATTTGTGAAGTTGCATCTTCCGTTTCCTGTGACCAGAATCTTCTTTCCAATTTGATTTTGATGTTCCAGTACAGTGACCTTTGCTCCCCCTCTGGCTGCTGTAATAGCCGCCATGAGACCGGAGGCACCGCCACCGATAATCAATACATTTCTCATAATGTTACGATCTTCGCATCTGCAAGCTTCTGCAGAGACATTAAAATTCCTAATTTAGCATGGTTCCAGGTAAGTCCCCCCTGAAAATAGACCGCATAAGGGGGCTTGATAGGCGCATCAGCTGAAAGTTCAATGCTGGAACCCTGTACAAATGCACCGGCTGCCATAATGACATCACTGTCATACCCCGGCATTGCCCATGGTTCCGGCACAACATAGCTGTCCACCGGGGCAGCTGCCTGAATTCCCTTGCAGAATTCGATCACACCTTCCGGCGTACCAAAGGTCACTGCCTGGATAATATCATGACGGCTCTCTGTTCCGTTCGGAACCACCTCAAAGCCCAGCTTTTCATACACATTGGCTGCAAAGATGGCACCCTTTAATGCTCCGGCTGTCACAGTGGGTGCCAGGAAAAATCCCTGATAGAAAGAGCTGATAACCCCTAAAGAAGCTCCAACCTCTTTTCCAAGTCCCGGGGAGGTCAGTCTCACAGCGGCACGTTCAATGCAGTCCTTCTTTCCAACAATATAACCACCAATAGGAGCAAGTCCGCCGCCCGGATTCTTGATGAGAGATCCCACGCAAAGGTCTGCGCCCACATCTGTAGGCTCTATAGTTTCTACAAATTCCCCGTAGCAGTTATCCACCATGCAGATCACATCCGGCTTGATCTCTTTAATGAAACGAATCAGCTCACCGATCCGTGCCACAGACAGAGTCGGTCTTGTCTGATAGCCTTTGGAGCGCTGAATGGTTACCAGTTTTGTCTTTTCATTAACTGCTTTTCTAATATTCTCCCAGTCGAAGGATCCGTCTTCCAAAAGGTCCACCTGACGGTAGGTAACTCCATATTCTGCCAGAGAACCTACAGATTCTCTGATGCCGATCACCTCTTCCAGCGTATCGTATGGCTTTCCAACCGGGGATAAAAGCTCATCTCCCGGACGAAGCTGGGAAGATAATGCAATGGCCAGTGCATGGGTACCGCTGACCAGCTGAGGTCTTACCAGTGCATCTTCCGTATGGAATACATTGGCATAAACCTCTTCCAGGGTATCACGTCCTAAATCGTTATACCCGTATCCTGTGGTTGCCGCAAAATGAATGTCACTGACCTTGCAGTCCTGCATGGCCTTTAACACCTTCATCTGATTATACTCTGACACTCTGTCAATTTCTTCAAATCGTTCTTTTAAGTCTTTTAATATCTCATTCCCAAATTGATATACCTTTTCTGAGATTCCAAAAGACTGATACATTTTCTCTATTTCCATGTAATCTATTCCTTTATTCCTTTACTTTTCAGTACTGCCATCATTGCGGCAAGTATCCTTTCATCATCATAGTCATATTCATATTTATTGACCCAGGTAACCTCCGGTTCTCTGCGAAACCAGGTAAGCTGTCTCTTGGCAAAATGTCTTGTATCCCGTTTCAGGATATAGACCGCCTCCTCCAGCGTACATTTTCCATCCAGATAATCCAGGATTTCCTTATATCCCAGCCCCTGCATAGAGACCATATTTCTGGTAAAACCGCGATTTCGTAAAGATTCTACTTCTGCTACCAGGCCTTCCTCAAGCATTTCATCGATTCTTTTCTCGATTCGCTCATATAAAAGCTCCCGATGGTCATTAAGCACAAAGTATGCAAAATTATATGGAGAACCCTTAGCTTTTTGCTCCTCATTATGTTCAGAGATCGGCTTTCCTGAAAGCTCGTAAAACTCCAGTGCACGGATAACTCTCTTTACATTCCCTGCCGGAATTGCTTTTGCGGACTTTAGATCTACTGCCTGAAGTTCCTTATGGAGAGCCTCCGCGCCATGTTCCCTGGCAAACTGCTCCCATTTGGAACGCACTTCGGGCTTTTCCTCATTTTCCGTAAAATCAATATCCTTCACAATAGCCTGGATGTAAAAACCGGTGCCACCCACCAGAATGGGAATGTGCCCTCTTTCATAAATCCGCTCCATAGCTTTTTTTGCCATTTCCTGAAATTTTACAATATGAAATTCCTCGTCAGGCTCCAGTACATCCACCAGATAGTGAGGAACTCCATCCATTTCTTCCGGACGGATCTTTGCAGAACCTATATCCATAGATTTATACACCTGCATGGAATCTGCAGAAATAATCTCTCCTCCCACTGCCTTGGCAAGTGCGATGGAAAGCTTTGTTTTTCCAACTGCCGTAGGACCGGTCAGCACGATCAATGGTCTTTTCATCATTTTATACAATTCTCTTAAATTTTTTTTCTATCTCATATTTACTCATGGAAATGATGGTAGGCCTTCCATGAGGACACTGATAGGGATTTTCAAGCGTCAGAAGCTCCTTAATTAAACTTTCCATCTCCATGGCAGACAGTCTGCTGTTACCTTTGACTGCTGCCTTGCAGGACATGGACGCAATTTTTTCCAGAATCAGCTCCGGACTGTTATGTCCTGACACTTCATTTAAATTATCCAAAATTTCAATAAACAGTTCTTTTTTATTAATATGGTACAGATTTCCCGGTACCGCACAGATCTGATATTCCATGCCGCCGAAATGCTCAATCTCATAACCAAGCTCGGTAAACTGCTTCTCATATTTTTTCAGAAGCTCTTCTTCCTGCATGGAAAGAGTAAGTACCATGGGCGGACAAAGAAGCTGTGATGTATGCTCCTTATTTTTCAATGCATTCAGGGTACGCTCGTAAAGCACCTTCTCATGAGCTGCATGCTGGTCAATGATAAACAGCTTTTCATCAAATTCCACCAGCCAGTAGGTTTCAAAGAGCTGCCCGATGATCCTGTGGTTTTTTAAGTTTTCCTCAGAGAGAAGCTTTTTATCGAAGAGTTCTAACTGCTCATTTGTATATGGAGCAGGAGCTTCTTTAACCATCTCTGGTTTTGTGGCATTATCAATCACATTTTGGAAGTTTAAAGCTGATTTCTGTTCTTCTGCCAAAGCTTTTTTTTCATAGTCCCTAACGGTTTCTTTAACATCTGCGGCAGATTGCTCCTCTGGATTTATAACTTTCTTATTAAATTTTTTCTGATAAGGACTATTGTTTTCCCTGCTGGCGTAATCTGCCTTCACACGCTCCCGCATCTGTGCCAGAAAATAGTCAAGATTTCTCTCCTGAGGAGGCTTAGTCTGAACCTTCTTTTCAGATACTGCTACCGGATTTCCAGTTTTCTTTACAACAGGCGATGCCGGCGTCTCTTTCTTCACAGAAGTCATCTGTGCAGCAGGCTTTTTCTCCTCATCAAAGGTCACCTGCGGAATATATTCCTTTTTATCAAGTCCCGCTCTCACGGCACGGAACACAAAATCATAGACGCCCTGCTGATTGGAAAAGCGAAGCTCCATCTTGGTAGGATGAACATTCACATCAAGTTCACTGCCATCCATCTCAAACTGCAGAACACAGAACGGATACTGATGCTGCATAAGGTACCCCTTATAAGCATCCTCAATTCCCTTGGCGATCACATTACTCTTAATGTAACGGCCATTGACAAAATAGGTCTCAAAATTACGGTTTCCACGGAACACTCCCGGCTTTCCAAGATAGCCCTTCACATGCATGCCGTTTTCTTTGGTATCTATTTCTACTAAATTATTTGAAATATCCCGTCCGTAAACCTGATAGATCACGTCTTTTAAGTTATGGTTTCCGGAAGAATGCAGCTTTGTCTGTCCATTGTTTATAAATTTAAAGGAAATCTCCGGATGGGACAGGGCCAGACGAATCATCAGCTCATGAATATATCCCGCTTCTGTCATGGAAGACCTCAGAAATTTCTTCCTTGCAGGGGTATTATAAAACAGATTTCGCACGAAAAATGTCGTTCCATCGGGAGAAGCTGTCTCTTCCAGTGTTTTTTCTGCACCACCCTCGATCACATAGCGGACTGCGCAGACAGCTTCCTTTGTTTTTGTCAGAAGCTCCACCATGGAAACTGCGGAAATACTGGATAATGCCTCACCACGAAATCCCAGAGAATGAATAGTAAGAAGATCATCCACGGAGCGGATCTTACTTGTCGAATGGCGCAAAAAAGCTGTCCGAATATCTGACGGATCGATCCCACTTCCATTATCCGAGATGCGGATCATGGAAATCCCTCCGTCCTTAATTTCAACAGTCACTGCAGTACTTCCTGCATCTATGGCATTTTCCACCAGCTCCTTTACTACAGAGCTTGGACGTTCTACAACTTCACCGGCCGCGATCTTATCGATGGTGGCCTGGTCTAACAGTGCAATATTTCCCATATTTACCACCGGTTCTTAATCTTATTTTGTAATCTGTAAATCGTATTTAAGGCATCCATCGGAGTCAGGTTGGTAATATCAATCTCCCGAAGCTCGTCAATAATATCCTCATTTTTAACAGTATCAAACAGGGACATCTGTTCCAAATCCACCTCATCGTATTTTTTCTGACGAACCTTCTGTTTGGATTTCGCCCTGATTTCTTCTGCAATCTCTTTAGCCTTCACAGAAATATCATTATCAATGAGTTCCTGAAGGATTTCCTTGGCCCTTTCAATGACAGGGTCCGGCACGCCTGCAAGCTTCGCCACCTGAATACCGTAGCTTTTATCGGCACCGCCCTTAATGATCTTGCGCAGGAAAACGATATCGTCTCCTTTTTCATTGACTGCGATACAGTAGTTGTTGACTCCGTCCAGGGTTCCTTCCAGCTCTGTCAGTTCATGATAATGCGTCGCAAACAGTGTCTTTGCACCAAGAATCTTTGGATTGCATACATGCTCTACCACGGACCATGCAATACTTAAGCCATCGAAGGTACTGGTGCCACGGCCGATCTCATCTAAAATGATCAGACTGTCTGCAGTTGCATTTCTTAAAATATTCGCAACCTCGGTCATTTCTACCATGAAGGTACTCTGTCCGCTGGCAAGGTCATCAGATGCTCCCACACGGGTAAATATACGGTCCACAATGCCAATGTTGGCACTGGATGCCGGTACAAAGCTTCCAATCTGTGCCATCAGTACGATGAGTGCCGTCTGGCGCATATAGGTAGATTTACCTGCCATATTGGGTCCTGTGATAATAGATACCCTGTTCTTATGACAATCAAGATAGGTGTCGTTGGCAATAAACAGATCGTGATCGATCATTTTTTCTACCACAGGATGACGTCCTCCCTTAATGTCAATGACACCCTTCTCATTGATCTTGGGACATACATAATTATTACGCTCAGCCACCAGTGCAAGGGATGCAAATACATCCAGCTTTGCAATAGCTTTCGCTGTTTTCTGGATGCGGATAACTTCCCCCGCCAGATGTTCCCTGATCTCACAGAACAGGTCATATTCCAGAGAGGTCAGTTTATCCTCGGCCCCCAGGATCATATCCTCCAGCTCCTTTAACTCCGGAGTGATAAAACGCTCCGCATTGGTAAGGGTCTGTTTCCTCATATAGTAATCCGGCACCATATCCTTAAAGGAATTGGTAACCTCCAGATAATAACCAAAAACCTTATTGTAGCGAACCTTTAAATTTTTAATACCGGTAGCTTCCTTTTCTCTTACCTCTAAATCTGCCAGCCAGTTTTTTCCTTCTGTCTTTGCATGGCGGAATTTATCTACTTCCTCCCGGTATCCGTCCTTAATAATGCCTCCCTCACGAATGTTCAGTGGCGGTTCGTCCACAATAGACGCATCAATGAGTGAGTACAGATCTTCCAGAGGATCTAATTCTTCAAAGATTTCACCTAAAAGCGGGCTCGAAAAATCCTCCAGGAGATTTTTGATATAGGGCAGCATGGACAGAGAGGATTTAAAAGCAATAAAATCTCTCGGATTTGCTGTTTTATATATGATTCTGCCGATCAGTCTCTCCAGATCATAGACAGGATTTAAATATTCTCTGATTTCCTCACGGGAAATGGCATTTTGATTTAATTCACGAATAGCTGCCTGACGGGCGGTAATCTCATCTTTTTCGATCAGAGGCTGTTCCAGATAGCTGCGAAGTGTTCTGGCACCCATGGCAGTCTTTGTTTTATCCAGCACCCACAGAAGAGAACCTCGTTTGTTTTTTTCACGTAAGGTCTCTACCAGTTCCAGATTTCTTCTGGTGGAGCTGTCGATGATCATAAATTTCCCGGTTGTATAAGACTGGATATGGGAAATATGAGTCAGGTCTGTTTTCTGGGTCTCCAGTAAATATTTCAGCAATGCACCGGAGCTTACCACACCACACGGGAAATCCTTAAGGCCAAGACCTTCCATGGTAGCAGCGTGAAAATGCTCTGAAAGCGTACGTTTACAAAGCTCATCATCAAAATACCAGTTCTCCAGAGAACTGATCACAATATTCAACCGATGGCGAAGCTCTTCAAAGTCAATACCGCTGACAAAAAATGCTTCATTACAGACGATTTCTGACGGAGCAAATTTACTGATCTCATCGATCAGCTTACGATCCGTATCCACCTCAGTCACATAGAAATCTCCGGTAGTCACATCTGCAATGGCAATTCCATAACGGTCTGACAGGTAAACAATACACATAATGTAATTATTTTTTCCTTCATCCAAAGCACTGACATTGAGATTGGTGCCAGGCGTTACCACACGGGTTACTTCTCTCTTTACCAGACCCTTTACAGTCTTTGGATCCTCCATCTGCTCACAGATGGCAACCTTGTATCCTTTAGACACCAGTCGGTTCAGGTAAGTATCTACAGCATGATGGGGAACCCCGCACATGGGCGCACGCTCCTCCAACCCGCAGTTTTTTCCTGTGAGAGTCAGTTCCAGCTCTTTTGAGGCAGTCACTGCATCCTCAAAAAACATTTCATAGAAGTCACCCAGTCTGTAAAATAATATACAATCCGGGTATTCTTCCTTCGTTTCCATATATTTTTGCATCATTGGGCTTAGCTGATTTTGCTGTGCCATTCAATTCTACCTCTTTCGTCTCTTAAGCTATTCTGCAATACTTCCAAGATAATAAAAGCCCTTGCATTCATCCAAATGTACCTTCACGATCTTACCGATCATAGAAGCATCTCCCGGAAAATGTACCAGATGATTATTGCTCATACGTCCGGTTACAAGTTCCTGATTATGCTCATTGACTTCTTCCACCAGAACCTCTTCTACCATTCCTTCAAAACGGGCAGTCATTTCCTGGGAAATGGTCTGCACCTCTTTTAACAGTCTGTCAAAACGATCCTTCACCACATCCTCCGGTACCTGATTTTCCATGGCTGCTGCCGGTGTGCCGGTACGTTTGGAATAAATAAAGGTAAATGCGCTGTCGTAACGGACCTTTCTTACCACATCCAGGGTCTCCTGGAAATCTTCTTCCGTCTCCCCCGGGAAACCTACGATGATATCTGTAGTAAGGCCTATATCCGGAATCGCTTTTTTGATTCTTTCTACCAGAGCAAGATACTGTTCCTTATCATAACGTCGATTCATCACCTTTAAGATCCGGGAGCTTCCGGACTGCAGCGGCAGATGCAGATGCTTACAGATCTTTTTGGAGTTTGCCATGACCTCAATGAGTTCATCTGACAGATCCTTC
>CALZFY010000022.1:0-29030 GCA_945786935.1 uncultured Lachnoclostridium sp. | reverse complement strand
CAAAACCTCATCTTTTTGTCTGCTTAATTAATAAAACGGATAACTATATATTATCCTTCAATTTCCGACAGACTTTGTTGTAGATTGTCGATTTATACGTTTTCTTTGCTTCATCAGAGCACAGTTCGTATGTTAGAATACACTCAGAAACTTACTATACAAGCCAACGAGGATGGATATAATGATTTTTAAAATATTAAATGCATATGAGGAAGAGTTACGAAACCAAAATTCATTTTTCCAAGCGATTGAAAAGATGAATAAGAAAACAAAGATAGTATTTGCTATATGGATTGTGAGCGTATTAGGTTCTATTGGTGTTGCATGGATAACGCATAGTGGCAAAGTGATATCAATATGTATGTTAATTTGTTTTGTTGCTACTTTGTGGATAAACAGTTACTTGGATTCGGACAAAAGAAAAAATTATATTAAAGATGCAAGAAAATATAATGAACGTCTTAGTCAGTTGGATAAATTGTTACGAAAAGAGGAGTTTGCAATCAATTCCGAAAAGAAGTTATCGGCACTGATTAACAAAATGAAAACGTATTTGAATACTGTAGAGAAACAGGAAGAAAAGCGACAAAAGAATAACAAAGATTTCTACACAGGTATTATTATTCCAATAGGTACTTACATTTTAGGAAGATTAGTAGAGAAGGATAATTCTTTTGGATTAGTTCAAAATATTATTATTTTGCTCTTTGTTGTTTTATACATCAGGTTTATTATCAATGAGTTTAGCAGGGAATGGAAATTGTTGTTTCAATCAGACGAAACCAAAATGAAATATCTTCTTGATGAATTACAAGATCTCTATGATAGGGATTATCTTTGACAGTTTGTGAATCTAAGAAAGATTTACTCAAGAGAACATGTCATCGACTACACCAGTTTAGAACGTGACGACTTGACTATCTACGCAGAGTCCGATTTTTACAACGGAGGGGAAATTATATGTCAGAAAACATTAGTGCAAAATTCTTCTTGCCGCCAGATGATTATGAAATATTACGCTTTGGAGGAGAGTCTGTTAAAGATGAGGAAAAAGGAATAGAACGGATGATGAGATATTATCAGGAGTCCGGATTGACAGAAGAACAACTGCGAGAGAATAGCCAGAAGTATAATCTTCATCAGATGTTTCAGGTGGTAAAAGACTATTTTGAAAAGGAATACGGTTATCATTGTAAAGGAATAGAACTCAATAACCGCTATCAGCACTCTGTGAACAGTTATATTATCTTGGATGAAGTGCGAGAGGAGTTTGTACATATTGACGAATTATTTGAATCCTCCATGATGTCTTTTTTTCTGGTAATTTTTAAATGGTCGAAAGAATTTGATGACCCGGAGATATATGGAAATTGCTTTTTATATCTTTTATTTATAATGAACGACGTGAGTATATTGGGCGACATTCCGGATGAAAAATCCAATGAAGCATTGTTGCAGATTATGCAGGGGGATGCCCAGATTATGAATTTGGCATCATCATGTTACTGGACGGTGGTTATATTTTGTTTGGCACATGAAGTTGCACATTCATATTTTGCCAGTGTAGGAAGGAAATTCTTAGGCAGGCCGAAAGAAGAATTTGAGGCAGATGCCATAGCATATGATATTGTTTTAAAAATTATCATTGACCAAAGTAAGCAGGAGGAGCAGAAAAGAATTATAGAAGACTATACATATCTTGCACCAATTATGTATATGCAGTTTTTTGATTTGTTTTATTATACGGACAGGGTATTGTACAATAAAAGAATTACAACGGATACACATCCACTTCCAAAGGATAGGATAAGTCATTTGTTTGCAATTGCAAATGATGATAAGTATGATTTTGACACAGTAGACGGCAATCATTTATACAGTGGTTTTCTGGATGCATATGATGAATACCGTACACAGTTAATCCTGAAAAAAGAGAGAGGAAAATTGGCTAAGGTTATTCGAACAGAAGAAAGAGAACGGAGGCAGAGAAGAGATGAACAGAACGGAAGCCAGACAATTAGATTGTGAAATAAGAGAACGCCTAGAGAACTTTTCGATAGAGGAAGGTTTAAATCCAGAATTTGGAAAAATGATAATGGATAATTTCTTGGAAATTATTCCAGATGATTCTAAAAGACAGATGGTTTTTCTTGGAAAAGAGTCAGCTTCTTATAAAATGGGAAACATCAGACTTGATCTCAGAAGTGTATTAATTGCTCTTGCAGATTTTGTTGCATCTTTAAATAAACCGGAGACCTTTTTCCAATATGTACAGTTAGTAATTATATCTATTTTTTGTGTAGCAGCTATTACAAAAAAAGAATTAGATTTTAATTGTGCAGTAATTGTATCTGTTCTTCATAGAAGAAATGCTTATAATATAGGATGCATTGTTGAACAAGTGAAAGCAGAAATTAATAAAATGAAGGACGGTGGTCAATTAGAAGAATTTGACATGGAGAGATTAGACAGCAATATTAACAACTTGTTAAAGTGGAATGTCATCTGCATGGAAGAAGAAAAAATATATCTTAATGAGAGAGTTTGGGGAAAAATTCAATAACATACGAACAAAGGGAAGGTGAATTTTCGGTTGAAAGATTTCGTGGGTTTTATCAAAAATTATTCGACACGAGATTTTATCTATTTTTTCTCGGAAATATCAATCGAACTATATAAGGAGCAGCAAAACAAGTCGGAAGACGAATTGAAGTGCAGCATTACATTTCCGTTAAATGCTATATTGCATGGATTTATACATCAGCAGGTACAGGTGATGTTGTCTGCATGGGATATTCAGGATATGGCATATATTTCGATTGTTAATGCAAATGATTACAGAAAAGAAGTCATGACAAGAGAAAAAGCTGGCACGGTGGTAAATTTATACAGAGGATATGAGAATGAACATTCCAATAGCGAATATATTAAAGAGGCAGAATTTCCTGATATATTTAAGTTTATGATGGGCATGACATATGAACAGTTTAAGTATCAGAATTTGGCATGGACGTATCAGAGCTTCAGTCGGAATTACCATATTTTGATTGGGTCGAATAGAATTAACAGGGATGGGATTGTAGATATAAATGAAATTACAAAAGAACTATTTGGTCTGAATGCAGATGAATTTCTGACCAATGTACTCTATTTGCTGTGGTTATGTAGTGAGCGTCCTGATCCGTTGGGGGCAGAGGAAAATATATGTGAGCTCAGGGAAAACAGTATACTCAATAAAGAAAATCTGGAAAAAATTATTGGCTATTATTCTGTTACTTATGATGATGTAAGAAAATCGCCAATACAGAAGCAATTATTTTATAACAAACCATTTGTTGTTACCCAAAAGAAAAGAGAAACAATTATGGTCAGTATATATTTGGTGCAGATGCTCTTTGCAGATGGATTATATTGGCTGATTCGGGATTATTATCAAAAGAACGGTAAGGGCACTGGATTTATCAGTGCTTTTGGAAAAATGTTTGAAGAATATTTTATAGAACTGGCTGAGATTTATCTGTCAAAGGGTATGTGGCATAAAATTCCAGAACAAGAAAAAAAGAGTGCAGATTTCTTTGTGGAATTTGAAGATGCAGTATTTTTGTTTGAGTTGAAATCAGGACTGCTTGGGATTGAGGCAAAACAGCAGGCACCCAATATTCAACAGATCGACACATTTTACAAAAGAAATATTTTAGAAGCACATGAGCAATTAAAAATGTCTGAAGAGGAGTATCAAGGGAAAAAGCCGGTTATTAAAGTTTTCCTGCTGTACGAAAGCATGACGAATACGCAAATCGTGATGTCTTCAATCCCAAAGATATTTGTTGATGACAGCAGGTGTTATATTATGACCATAGAAGACCTGGAGATGATGCTTGCTACATATAAGAATGATAAGGAAAAATTTACAAGAGTAGTAAAAGTATTAGTAGCTAACCAAAACAGCAATGCTCAGGTTACAAGTGTTTTACAAGTTTTAAATGATTGTGATGCTGTAGGGGACATGCATTTTATTGAAGAAAGAGATTATTTTACGAAAATACTCAAGAGAATGGAGCAGGAACTCAAGCTCGATATCATAGACAGGAAGTAAAACATATAAAAAAATCTAAAAGCGGTTGGGATTGTCAATTTCTCATGAAGGAATTATCAAAACCCCATATATGTTTATGGCGTTCTGGCGGTAGCAGCAAATTTGTAATCTTAATTTTTAAGGGGGATATTTATGAATCAAAAAAACTATGCCACATTACAAACAAATCCCGAAGAGGCTGTGTGTTTGGCAGCACCTGATTTAACACATCCTAATCAGTCATCGCAGATTTTGAATGATTGTATGGCACCGTGGACAAAAATCAGAAAAGCAGATGGAAATGAACTGGAAATCAAACATATCAGAATCGGAGATATGCTCCAGGGCAGAAATGGTACTTTTCTGAGAGTGGTAAATGTCTGGAGAGGCAGGGAAAGAGACGGGATGCTTGCTCTTACTATAGGGGAAAACATCGGTAGAGAGCTTGTTCTTACACCGGATCATCCGATTCTGGTCAGAGGCGATGACGGGAAGGAGTACTGGAGACCGGCAGGCAGCTGTAAAGTAGGTGAATATGTTTGGAGAGAAGATTGGCAATCCGGTGAGTGGGTAAAGATAGACAGGATTAAGAAAAGAGAGGAACCCATGGATGTTTGGAATCTTGAACTCATGGATATTAAAGAACAGACAGACAGAGGCGGAAAGGCAATGATCGCAGAAGGAATTCTGGTCGGAGATTTTGCAATGCAGAATTCTATTTAAGGGGGTAGCTTATGTCAGAAACAGTAGGAGATCAGTTCAAGGGGCTGGATATGCATATTTTAATTGCAGAACCGCTTATGGCGGCCTGCGAGGCACAATCAATGCTTGCGGCATCCACAGCAAAATTTATTCAGGAGGCCGGTCTTGAGAAAGCTAAGGATGGGAAAAGCGAAATTAAAACAACCACATTTTCTTTTCAAAGGGGACTGCTTGGAGAAAATGGAGAGAATATTGGAACCCAGACCGTTAACATGGAGGTACCATTACTTGCAATTGTAAAAATACCAACACTTGCAATTGATGACATCAATGTTACATTCGATATGGATGTAACATCAGTAGAATGCTCAGAAAAATCAAGCGATCAAGGAGAAACACGAGCTGAAAACGCTAGGATTGGATTTGGTCCGTTTAGCGCAAAGGTAAACATCAAGGGATCCGTCGCCTCGCACGAAAAAAATACAAGATCTACGGATAATGCGAAAAAGTATCAGGTAAGTGTTGATGCAAAGGACGCTGACATACCAGAAGGATTAGAAAGAATGCTTGAAATTCTTGCAAATGTCAGCTCTACCACGCCCTGGGAAATGACAAATAATACCGAAAATCCTGCAATACCTAGTAAGAGCGGTACCGAAACAGACGCAGAGTAGTGAGTAATTGCTATATTCAATATGAATTCATGTATCCTCGGCAATATTTAGAAATTTTATTGCGGTATAGTGCGACTATGCGGTATAATTAAATGAATCATACAGTATTGAGAGGGTGAAATCGTGAGAATAGATCTTTTGGAAATGATTAATTTCAGAAATATGAAAAATCAGAAAATATCATTTGCAGATAAGAATTTTGTTGTCTTAATCGGAGATAATGGAAGCGGAAAGACCACAATTTTGGAAGCAATCACGAAAGCATTTGTACCGGTTTTGCGAACTGTTAATTCACCAGCATTTAAGGAATGTGACTTGGCGAATAGTGATATTAAACATGGAACTACCAGTACTGCGGTAAAAGTGGAAATCACATTGGATGACAAACAATATGCTTGGACAAACAAAAGAAGACTTTCATCACAGACACCATTCGAAGCAGGAATTGATGATAAAGAACCAGATGATTTAAAACAACTAAAGAAAATATATGCAAAAAAAGTAGAAGAGAAAAAACTTCCGTTAGTCTTATATTATGGAACTGATCGAATTATTCGTGAAGTTCCAAGACGTGGTCATATCAAAACTTTTGAAATAACGGATGCATTAAATAATTGTTTTGATAATGTGAATTATTTCAGAGATTTTTATGACTGGTTCAAAACAGAAGAAGATTTGGAACTGCGTGGCCTCAGAGAAAATAGAGATTACAAAAATCAAAGATTAGATTGTGTACGTCATGCGATAGAGAGGATGATTAAAGGATACAGTAACCTGCGTATTGAGTTGCAGCCATCACGAATGATTATGACAAATAGTGAAGGTGTCGATTTGCAGATCGAACAGTTAAGTGGTGGATACAAGGCTGTGTTGTCAGTTGTTGCAGATATTGCAAAGCGTTTATCTATTGCAAATCCGGAGTCTGATAATCCGTTGGAAGAAGAAGCGGTAATTCTTATTGATGAACTGGATTTACATCTTCATCCAAAGTGGCAGAAATGCATTGTAGAAGACCTGAAGCGTACATTTCCTAAATGTCAGTTTATTATTTCAACACATTCCCCATTTATTATCCAGTCAGTGAATGCTGAGGAATTATTTGATATTAATGAAATGCAGTTTGCCGATGAAAAGGGGATGTACAGTGGCTGGAGTATTGATATGATACAGGAAGAGATTATGGGGGTTGAAAGGAAAACTCCAATTTATAATCAGTTGATGCGTGAGTTTTCAGATGCCGTAGATAACGAAGAATATCCAAGGGTAAAGCAATTCTATGAAAAACTGATAAGAATGGTTCATCCAGATAGTCATGAGAGAAAATTATTAGATTTAGACATGGAGATGGTTGATTCAGATGATAAAACTCAGTAGAGGAGAATGTCCGAAAGAATTGACAGAAGAAGTCTGTCAGGAGTTGACAAAGCTGTATTCTGATAATAAAGATAAAGATGTATGGAATTCTCCTAAGATAAAAAAGCCACTCAAAGAAGCATTGCTTGCAATGAGTCATTCTAAATGTTCCTATTGCGAGTGCAAAATTGATATCGAGTCAAAAGATGTAACGATTGATCATTTTTTACCAAAGTCATTGCATCCTGAATTGGTCGTAAAATGGGAGAATCTTTTTCCGGCATGTTTAAGATGCAATAGAGAAAAGAATGATTGTGATGAAATATTGCTTAATCCATGCGAAAATGAACCAAAAGAATTTTTGGCATTGTCCAGGCAGAACCCGTTTCGCTTAAAAGGGATTGACAGCCAGGGGGTTGGTAAGAAGACAATTTTAGCTATTGGTTTAAACAATCCTGATAGAGTAATGGTGGAAAGATTGTCACAATGGGAAGATATTCATCAAAAACTCGAGGAAATCTATGAAGATTTGCAGGACTATGGATATCAGGAGAAGTACAGAAACCGGTTGAAAAAATTACTAGACAAATGTACAGTTTCAAATGCGTATTCAGCAGTAAAGGCGTCTAATATATTGGTAGATGAGTACTACATAAACATTCGTCAGATTATCATAAATAATGGACGTTGGGATAATGCAATGATAGAGTTAGAAGAAGATATAAAACAGATTGCATTTTGTTTTGTATAATCGAAGAAACTAAGCGTTTTGATATATGTTGAGGATCAATCTCATGCTATAGATACTTTGTGAGTAGGGTGCCGAAAACTGCTTTTTAAGTTTTGTGGCACCCTATTATTTTATATTAAGCTTTCATATGTTATTGATTTTAAATGTCATATTTTATCGTTATTTGTGCTTGCTTTGAAAAAAATGTCAGACAAATAATGATATAATTAATAAAAATGTTTATTTGTAGGGAGTACTATAATAAGAATAGCACACCCATGTGTGACTATCATTTATAGGAAGTTCGATAACAATGGTTGTTTATCGAGAAATTTTGAGGCTTGACAACCTTGGATACTACAAAAAAGACATTGCCTCCAGTGTACACAATTCCAGAAACACAGTTTCTGAAGTCCTGACACTGGCCAGGAATCTTTTTGTTAGCTGGCCATTAGATGATGATGTCACCAATGCGTCTCTGGAAGATTTATTCAATTTGGGACGAAATAAGGATAATCGGGAACGGCTCATTCCTGATTACTCTAACATTCAATTCACAGGGATAATTTTAGGATTTGGAATCAGAATGTCAGACGGCACATTGTGGGAGGTGCAAACTGCACTTTGATTTCGGCAAAAACACCTTTCCGATTGTGCCGTACCGGTACTTGCCGCAGGCTCTCAGCGGAATAACCGCAGATTGTCGTAGTCTTATTTGAAGGGCAGTTGACGCTGCTTTTGAAATAAGGCCATGACAGGAGTCACAGCCTTAAAAATGTACTTTGAAAACTTCATCAGTAGAGTCCCTGATTGTCAACAGCAGCACGGATGGTCTCAGCATCAATGACTTTCTTATGCTGTTGGGAACCGATGGTCAGAGCATCTGTCATCAGATTGTCAATGAGGCGGGGATTCCCCTGCGTAAAACTGTGTGCAGCTGCAAGCGCTGCTGTATCAATGATGGTGGAAGAGGCACCTGCCAGCTGGATCTTGTGCAGGATGTATTGTGAAACCTCATTATCAGAGAGCCCGGCATAGTTGTAATGGACGGTGATCCTCTGACGCAGAGCTTCATGTACCGGCTTGCGGAGGGTGTCATTGAGATGGGATTCCCCACATAGGATCAGAGTGAAATAGTTCACGGAATCATAGCCATAGTTCATGAGCATCTTGATATCGTTCAGGATACCGGTATTTAAGTACTGTGCCTCATCAATCGCAAGAAGGAGTGGCTGACGTTTTTCCTTGTAGAGGTACGTGATCTGTTCCTGGATTGCTTTAAACATGCCGGTTTTGCCACCTTTATCAGAGACACCAAGGATGGTACAGAGCTGCTTGTAAAAATCAGCAACACTGATAGTGGAAAGGCACAGATATTCCATATGGTACAGACTGGGATTTAAACTGGCAGCAAAACAACGCAGGGCATAGGATTTTCCCATACCAGGTCTGGCAGTAAATACACCGATGCCACGGATGTCCTTGAGATAATTCAGACGGTTAGTCATTTCAGTAAAGTCTCTGGAAATAAAGTGGTCTTTTTCCTTCAACTGTTGTTTGTCAAAAGGGTTGAAGGTAAGGCCATAGTAGGAGTTATACATCAGGCTTCACCTCCAGCCCTGGAATAATCGATTACCGGAAGATTGTTTCGTTTGGTGTGGCAGTTGTCGTTGCGGTTGGTCTGCCGTATGGGGAACTTTTTACCTTCAAACAGGATGAAGGCAGAAGTCATATCATCCGGGAGAAAACGGATATCGACCTTTGCCGAGATGAACTGCATGGGAACATCATAGCAGACTTTGTCGATGGTAATGGTGGAATCCTTCCGTACCTTGCGGGTGATGCGGTTATAAAAACAGTCATCAAGCCACTGCCTCGAATCCGGTTTGCGGGGGTGATCTTTGGAAGCTTCATAGCGTTCCAAAGGGATGCCGTCAATGCCCCGATGGAAGGTGGTGTTGTAGTCACGCATGTAATCTTTGAGCATGACATTAAACTGTGCAAGAGAGGTAATGGAGTTTATATCCAGTGTATAGAGCCAGCGTTCCTTGAGGGTGCGAAAATGGCGTTCCACCTTGCCTTTACTGGCCCCGTCACGGATTTTTGTATGTAAAAGAAGGATGCCGAGGGATACGCAGATCATGGAAAGTTGTTCATTTGAGTAGCTGCAGCCATTATCTACATATAGTTTATCCGGAATTCCGTATGTGGCGATGGCATCCTTTAATACCTTTTGAAAGTTATAGGCATTGTCATTATAGAACAGCTCACCGCCGACCAAAAGCCTGGAATGATCATCAATGATCATGATGCAGTAGACCCTTCTGGTTCTGCCATCTTCCGTGATATAAGGAAGATAACAGGTATCAGCCTGCCAGATTTTGCCGAACTCGTCCTCCTCGTAGGCCTTGCGGTCACGAAGATTCGGGTCTCTTGCGGACTTCAGGTCGTTGTGCCTGATGAAACGCTGGACGGAATCAACACTGACAGTAGACGGAATAAAGGATTCCCGTATCAGAAGCTCATAAATCTGTGTGGCATTCATACGTGGGTGTTCTTTCTTGATACGGTAGATTTCAGCAATGGCCTCCTCATTCAAGGCACGTGGAACACCTTTGTCAGATCTGACATGTGGCATCAGGGCATCGATTCCACCGATGTTGTACTGGGATTTCCATTTTTCCAGTGTTTTATAGCTGTAGGAGACGGTGGAGCCATCCGGAAGAGTCAGGGGAGATGCCGTGACCCGTTTATAGTAAGCAGTGGCCGAGGCATCAGGATAAAGCCCCTGGATGACAGGAGCGATAAGTGCGAAGCGGAACTGAGCCACTTCGGCATCACGTTTGATTGTTTCAGTATCTTTACTCATGGAAAAATCCTCCTTCTTATGTTTTTCTGTATCATAAACGGAGAAACTTCCGGTAACCATCCCACAGTCGTGTGGTCAGAAGATGAAAATGTCCGGAGCAAAAACAGTCTGATGATACCGTGCGTTTTTAATAGATGCCGGTATGGGATTTCTGTGTGACTGAAGAAAGGAATGGGATGTCAGACGGATAAACTCCATGGAGAAGGAGGAAAAGCAGTCCAAAGTAGCAAGGTGCTTTAGAAAGACAGGATTGGAAGTCTCGGCATCCAACAGCAAGCCTAGCCATTCCTTTTTGTGGGATTTCCAGAGAGCAAGCCATTTACCGAATTGGTTCTGTGAGATGTCATATCTTTCGCAGAGCTGTTCGATGGTGTAAAAGCCTGAAAAGTGCTCCCCGAGGATACGCAGGATAAAGAACAGGCTGTAACTGGAGTAAGGGATGATGATGTCAGGAAGAATTGCATGTGCATGCAGACAGCTGTCGCAGAATACCCGGAGAACACATAGGTGGGATTTATCTTGCCTGCCGGTTCTGAAATCAATGATGGATCTGTCGTAATAATCGTGTATGTGGCAGTTTCCGGTACTTCCGCATATGGGACATGTCTCCAATTCAGGCTTAAACTGTTCCATATAGGAGTCAAAAAGAGATTTTGATGAAGTTTTTATACGAATTATCTTGCATAACAGTAAGTTTTTTCTTATCATAGCATTGTACTTTGTACACCAAGGGACTGCTTATGATACAGGCAACCACTAATTAGGGCATGACCCTGCATCGGACCTGTAGTGCGGCACTTGGGTTGGTTGAGAGAAAGAACGAACTGTGGTAGGGGTGTTCTTTCTCTTTTTTATTGGTTACGGAATGACTATAGAGGAAAGAGAACGAATGGTCAATAGGACAGAAAAAAACGTGCCGTAACAAACAGCACGTTAAGATATACAGTATAAAGGAGATGCCGAATTTAATCTGCCGTAAAGTTACAGTAGGCAGGAACTATAATTCGACGCGTGACAATCAGAATTATACAGGAAAAATGCTGGAAGTAAGAACTCGTTTGTACACATTAAAATGTGTAGATATTATTGAAGGAAGTGTCTGTTTAAAAGAACAAGTAGCTGCTAATATGTAGAAGTCAAAATATTGTAGCAACTAACAAAAAGTGGACTAATATTAGTCCCAAGATGTTTAAATTAACAAATAAAATAGATATAAGAATGGACTGAATTTAGTCCAAAACGAGGTGGAAGTTTGGATCAGAAGATAAAACAAGATAGTGGAAATATAGGTAGAAATATAAGAGAGATCAGGACAACGAAAGGAATCGGACAAACAGAACTTGTACGGTTGTTGGATTTGCAGGGCGTTTCTATTACAAGAGAATGTCTTGTAAAAATTGAAAGAGGTATCCAACACATCCAAATGCAACAGCTAAGAGCCATTAAGCAGGCATTGGATGTAACATATGATGAGATATTGAAGTAGAAAGCAGTCTATATATGGAAAAAAGCAATATATCAGATATTATAGATAATTTAATAATTATTCCTGACACTAATATACTATTGTACCTATATAAGTGTTCGTTCAATTCCAGCCAGAACATTGTGGAACTTTTAAATAAAGTAAAAGACAAGATAGTGGTTCCATACAGAGTTTATGAAGAATACATGGCTCATAAAGATGGTGAACAGGCGAAAACAGATAAAAAATATGATTCTTTTACCAAAGATTTAAAAAGCCAGGTTAAAGAAGTAAATGGCAAAATGAGTGGTAGTATATCAGAAAGCCGTAAGTACGGTTTCCCGAATTGTGATCAACTGGAAACAAGAATAAAGTCATATCTTGAAAAAATAAGTGAAGCAATTTCAGATTATGAAACCTCATTGTCATCAGAAAAACAGCAAAAGTCTGTTCAGATTGCCAATGTAGAGCAATTAATACAATTGTGGAAAACAGATGATAAGATTTTGGAAAAACCTGATATCCTTTAGATTATGGAATATGTAAAGGAAGGAGAGTTTAGATATAGGTATAAGATGCCTCCGGGGTATATGGACGAAGAGGAAAAAGATAAGCAGGTAAAGAAAGATAGTTCGAAAGATAATTTTGCAGGAAGAATAAGAAAATATGGGGACTTGTTTGTATGGAAAGCTATCCTGAAAATTGGAGGCGAATCTAATCCGGAAACAACGATATTATTTTTGACCAACGATGTCAAAGAAGATTGGTGGGTGCTAAGAGGAGAAGCCAATAATAAAGAACCTGTTCATATGAGAGATGAATTACTCGAAGAATTTTTTGCAACAACAGGAAATAACAAAATAGAATTTATGACTTTATCAAAGTTTTATGAACTTTTCTCTGATTATTACGAGATATGTGATATAAAGACAAGATTGGAACTTGACTATAATTCATATATTCAAGGTCTGGTTAATTCTAAATACAAAGAACAGATTGAGGATGAACTTGGGGAAAAAATATCAGAGGTAGAATGGGAGGATATTGATTCGGATTTTCTTCTTATTCAAACACCAGAAGTCGATTTTGATGAAATGAAAATTGATAAAATTATTCTCAATTATGATGATGATGGAGAAACTGCCATCTATGATGTAGAATTATCTGTTAGTACATTTCCTATACATATATGTAAAACAGAATATGAAGGTGGTTTATGGATTGCAGATGTGGAATTGGATTTGAAACTGTCATTCCAAGTGCAGCGTGATTTGAGAAATTTGGATGAGGATGGTATATCGTTCAAAGCATTTTCCTACGATGTAACTTCCAATCGTGGTGCATGGGAAGTTTATTTGGAAAGAGAGTCTGAGGCTAGAGCAGAAGCAGATGATGCAATAGAAAATTATTATAACCATTAAAAGGATGGGATAAAGAAATGTTGAATGTGACATGTAGAGATTTAGATGAGTCAATTAAAGATATATTGGAATTGATAGTGCATGATTTTCAAACACTGTACCCAAATGTTGAGGGAGAAGCTTACTTAGGCTACCCGATTTATTTTAATAAAGTAACAAATGAAAAAACATCTGTGGATATGGCGTTAATAACCAAAATAGGGGTTTTTATATTTAACGTACTTACAGTTCCTGTGCCAAATTATAATGAAATACAGGATGATATATACTGCAGAGTAAAAGAAAAATTTATGCGCTTACCTATTTTGAGAAATGGTAAAGAATTGAAGTTTAAATTTCATTCCATTACCTATTCAACGAAAACGGTGTGCCCAGTACCAGATAGCCCGATTGTTTTTTCGGCAGAAGAGGCAAAAAATTTTATTAAAGAGAATAAAGAACAGGTGCAATTCTCTGATTTTGATTATACTTCTATTCTATCTGCAATTCAGGAAGCCTATGGTTTAAATGTCAGAAAAGAAAGAAAGGGTGCTGTACCGGGAACAAAAGCGTATAAAATCAATGAAGCCAATGCGTTGATTGAAAAATATGACCATGCCCAGATGGACGCAATTTTAGGTGATATGACTGGTATTCAGAGAATCAGAGGAATGGCGGGGTCTGGAAAAACAGTTGTATTAGCGAGAAAAGCTGTTGAAACATTTATGGCACACAGAGATTGGACAATAGTGATCACCTACTCTACAAGAGCTTTGAAGGAGCAGCTGGTTAGATATATCAGCAAATTTTATGCAGATAAAAATGATGGAGAGATGTATAATCCGGAAAAAATTAGAGTCATGCAGGCATGGGGATCTGCTTCTGCTGTAGGTGTGTATTATGAGGTGTGTAAACATCATGGCATATCTCCGCTTAATTTTACTGAAGCTAAGACAAAATATGGTAAAAACAGAGCGTTTTCAAAAGCGTGCGAAGCATTATTAAAGCAAGTACCTAATATGGAAAAGATGTATGATTGTATTTTAATTGATGAAGCGCAGGATTTTGATAAAAATTTCTTGTCATTGTGTTTGAATGTGTTAGGTAAAGATAAAAGGCTTGTGTATGCGTATGATGAATTGCAACAGTTAAATGAGGAAACTATGCCAACTCCAAAGGAAATATTTGGAGAGGACATTCAGAATGATACGCCGTTAACGGTATGTTACAGAAATCAAAGCCCTGTAATTGTTACTGCTCATGCCATCGGTATGGGGATGTATAGAGAAGGCTATGATTTACCTTTGCAGATGCCAGGCTTACCGGAGGTTTGGGATGCTATTGGATATAGAAGTTCTACACCTATTGTGGATGGAGAAGAAGTTACTTTATATAGAACACCAGACACAAGTCCCGAGTTGTTAAAGGTAGATAAGAATGAATTGATCGAATTTTTGGCATATGATGATTTTAAAGGTTTGAAAGAAGCTTTGATACAGAGTTTGATCAATGACATCCAAAAAGAAAAGCTTTTACCATCCGACATTATGATTATTGATATGGATGCAATTGGAAGTCTGACCAATAGAGCAAGCATTATGGCGATGATGAATTTGGAGCATGATTATGATAGTGGCGTATCAATCCATATGGCTGGTTCATTGAATCCGGAAGATTTCTTTAGAAAAGATTCTATTGTGTATACAAGTGTTTTTAGGGCAAAAGGAAATGAAACATTTATGGTTTATATCATTAATGCTCAACGCTGTATCAATTCTCTTGTTCCAAGAAGTGATAGAAATGCTTTATTCACAGCAATCACACGTAGTAAAGGCTGGGTTAAAGTAATGGGCTATGGAGATGAAATGAAGAGTTTGTGCAATGAATTTGAACAAGTAAAGAGTCATGGATTTAAATTACATTTTGATCATTATCCAACAGAAGAAGAACGAAAGCAGATGGTTCTCAACAATAGTGATCTGGATGAGCAGACACTTAAATCTATTCAGGATGCAAGAAGTAGAGTTGCAAAAGTGAAAGCTTCGGGTAAACCAATGAATAATTTGCAACTTATGATGGAAATTATGGGGGTATCTACAAAAGAAGAATTAATGAAAATGCTTATGGAGGACGGACAGTAAAATTTTATAAGAAATATATTGCAGAAAAATGATTTTGTCTTTTGGTAAACAACTGGTTTTTGATAAGAAGAAAAACGGAATGTGAAATATTAAAAAATCAGTATTTGAAATATAATTTATTAATAGCGACTGTAAAAATTGAATCTGTTGGCGACCTCAAGAAATTTCGTCTTCCATGTGGTACAATTACTATTTGTGCGAGCTACGAAATCAGCATGGCTGATTTCTCAGACTGTAGACAAAGTGGCTGCGAATGCAGCCGCCTTAAAATGTCAAGGTACTTGCTATCTTGCGATTACAATGGAATTACCAAAAAACTATCTGATTTTTGCTGATCCCCCTTCCTTTTAATAATTCCATGATTAAAGTGGAAATGTTCAAAAAAAGCATGCACAATATTTTTAGATTTTACGAAATGGGAATGTGTTTAATCTCTAAACCAACGCATGTTTTTTATGAAATATAATTCTTTTGATTATAATAAGTACTATCATGATGTATCCTCTATGTATAATGATATTAGATTAGATTCTAAAGACGATTTTTCGATGACACTCGATAATATCCTTAGTGCTTGTCAGGGAAAAACTGGAACGTTATTAGATATTGGATGTGGAACTGGCAAATATGGAGAGGCATTAGAAAAATATGGATTTATTGTAACTGGAATTGATAAATCTCCAGATCAAATCCAGGAGGCACAAAAAGTAATCAATGCTCTAATAGGGAATGTTTGTCAATTACCGTTTGAGGACAATAGCTATGATGTATATATATGGAGTAAAATACTCGCATGTCTGGCATCCTAGCGCAGGGTGCCAGATTTCATTTATTGGGTATGCCCCGAAACTATGCGCTTACGGAAAAAGAAGTATTAATATAAACATATGATAGTTTTTTAATTTGCTTACTAAAAAAGTCATCTGAATAATGAAATTACATTGTAAAGATATATAATATTTTTAATCTGCGTTATGTCGTAATGGTTGGAATTGCTGGAGAAGAAAAGATGAAGTTTGTATAGGAGACGTAATTGTTGCAGGAAATTCATATGATTACGGAAGTAGAAAATGGAAAAGTAATGAAGAAACCCCCAAAATAGAGTTTGAGGCAGATATAGATATGATAACAGTTTCTTCAGAGATATTGGACATCTTTTCCAAGGACTTTAGCGGTATTCTGAATGAACTAAGAGAACAATGGAGGAGGACTACTCATCAGGATGTAAACATTTTTAGTAAAGTACATACATATTGGTCTGTTGGTAGTGCAGGAATGGATATGCTCTAAAGCTAACCATTCCCGCTCCTTTTCTATTCCTTCGGCATTTATATTATTGCCAGAATTTTCCGTTCCTATTCCAGAGGTCGGGTGTGGGCAGAACACACAAAAAGGCAATAATTACGAAGTCCTATTTGTCATACAAAAAATCTAAAATGATGTATAAAATTTTCTCACATGGTAATACTGTAAGTAGAAAGCCATATTCGACAACCACAGAATCATAAATTCGACAGCAAAAACTTACATATCTATTTCTTATCAGAAAGATTTACTTTCCAAAGACACAAGAATTTTACAGCCTCGGCTGGATAAATGGAGAGCCATATGAGCTGAGAGGTTTACGTACCTGATAAACTGGTTATTTTGTCACATAATTCATGCTGCTGTTTTAACTCTTCCATACGTAAGTGCAAATGTCTAAGAATGTGCAATAAGTAATGGCCATATGTTTCACTTATGATTTCGTATAAGGATCCCCTCAAGTCTATTTCAATTAAATATATCTCATTATAATCACCTATTGTCTCCATCAAAATATTGTGAAATTCAAATAAATCGTTAGTCATATTTATTATTTTAATGATTTCACTTGACTTAATTACCCTACTATCTCTAATATATTTTTCTATTGTTTTTTCCTCTATTTTCTTGTCTGACAATAATTTTTTTACTTCTTCAAAATAGACAAATAAAGATACAAATGTCATCCGCTCTGCCTCGTCAGAATCATTTTGAGAGTCCTCATATTCCTCATCTTCTAAAGCTTCAAACATAATATCTGTAAAGAGCTGTAACTTTCGCTCGTCCTCATCAGATATTTTTGAATAAAAATAATCCATATTTAAGTAAAACCCTTTTGCGATGTATCTGCAATATTCGTATATATCTTCGGGCTGATTAATGATATCATGAAGATTAGTCAGCATAATCATTAAGTGTAAGTAGCATAATACAGACTTAGAAAAGAAAATGGGCACAGCACTCCGAATATCATCAGGATTGTTAATATCTTCTCGAAGTTTATATTTCTTATATAGAAATGCTTTATTATCAAATTGATTTGCTAATGTTTTTTCGACTAATTCGTACATTAGAAAGTTTTCCCTATGATTTGATTGTTCTTTATAAGAACTGATGCTGCTTGTACCAAAATCAATTATGTGTATTTCTTCATTCTTTTCAATCAAAATGTTCCTTGAATGGATATCTCCGTGAATAATTCCTTGAGATTGATAAAAAACTATTGCCTCGAATATCTTCAATAGCATAGTTACTCTTTTGTTCATATCATTGTTTTCTTTTAACCATTTTTCATAAGTTATTCCATTAATAAATTCCATAGAACAACAATAGCATCCGTTTTCCGTCCACGCATCATGTATGGTAGCAATTCTGGAGTCCTTCAATTTTGCTATTTTCTGAACTTCAGCCAGATATTGTTCTTCTCTTATTTCATCCTTCCCATTTTTTTTTCTAGGAAGCCATATTTTTATTGCATCATCTCTTCCAGTAATTTTATGTGTTCCCTTCACCACAACGCCGTTTGCACCTGGTTCACCTATTGGCATAATATTTTCATAACGATCAAAGCACGGTTCTACCCATGAACCATCTATTTTCACTTTAATCTTTCCATCTTTATATTCATAATTTGGATTACTCATTTTTCTCTCTCTCCTTAAACTAATCTTTCTAAATAAAGTTATTGATAGAATTTCGGATACAATTCAAATAATAATAGAGACCAATATTTGTATACTTAACTTTGGAGATTCTAAATAGCTTAATTTTCAATGTCTGATTCCTTTTCGTCATTTTTTATTAAATATGAATTAACATCTTTTAAAAGTTCAGAAATAATTTTATTCTTTGCCTTAACTTTGTCTTCTGTAGGTAGCGTATCTGAGACCTTTAAAGCTATTGATATATTATGCGATAAAACTAATTTATTATGGTAATTACTCATACTAGTAATTGTTTTGTTGTACAAATAAAAGAAAATTGCGGCAATGAATTCTGTTACAACCCCAGATGCACATGTAATGGTTGCAGGATCTGCCATTCCAAAGAACATTGCAGTTATTCCTAATCCAATCAAAAGAGCACCAAAACTTGCTACGTACACAGTCACTTTAAATCCTCTTTGTGCCTGTTCCCTAGTTTGATCATAATATTGATCTAAATATTTATAGCTCATTTTTATTGAATTTTCAAAAATATCTTCTTTAACTTCCGACTGTATGCTGTCTGTTTCATATCGCAATAACAGCCTACTCATTCTATTTTCTTCCATTTCATAAAATATGCTCAAAAAGGACATTGATAGAATAGCAAAAACAATTCCAATAGTAATTGAGATCAATATTTTGGGAATTAAATCTTTAAAATCGTAATAATACCACTCATCAGCAATAAGCATAAAAGCCATCAAAAAAACAGGAAGTGCAACCATTGCACCGAATTTGCAAAGAGACTTCCAACTTCTCTTCTTTTTCAGTTGCTCTAATCTTAATTTTAATTCCTCGTATTCTATTTTAATTTTCTCATTATAAGATGTTTCAAGAAAAGTATCATCAACAGTATCTTTTTTCACTCTTAAATCTTCCTCTCGTATAATTTATATGTATATGTTATCAAACGCATATAAATGCTTCAATGGATTTTGCATAGTTTGCTTTCATTGTTGTCTCGTTTGCTTGCAGAATACACGAGATTAATAATCTGCAAATTTATAGCCTAACTCCCGCCTTCATCATATCTACAAGCATTCCCTTTTTATCCCTGCTCAGCGGAATCTCTTCCCCGGTGATCAATTGAATTTTATACCGAAAAGCGTCCTGCATAATATTCTCTACATAGTTGGTATTCACAATATAGCTGTTATTACACCTGAAAAAGCTGTCGTTAGGCAGCTGCTTTTCAAAATCTGCCAATTTTCCATAATGGGATATCTGTTCCCCATCATAATGGAAAATAAGCTGCCTGTTTCCAGTTTCTATGTAACGGAGCTTATGGCAATAAATTTTTCGAACACCGGTATTGCCGGATAGCAAAATATATGGACGATTGATTAGAATTTCATAAGTCAGGTGCTTTTTAAATTCTGTCAAAATGATATTGTACCAGAGAGGCTTTGTCCAGCAACTGTTTGCCCTGTAGCGATATCCAATGGAAAATACATCTTCGTTTTCTGAGGTGAGAATCAGATGGACATGCTCGTCCATTTCACGCAAAGCACGGACAACTCTTTCACCGGGCATGTCCGGAAGATCCATATCCAGAATGACTGCGTCAAAGGCCGGACGGTAGCTGCGAAGAAGCTCTGTACCGGTATGAAAGATGTGTATCTCAAAAGGTATCTTTAACAAGGCTTCCATATTTCTCAAATACTGAAGAACTTGTTCACAATCGTTCTTTGAATTATTACATATTCCTATAAAAAGACTTCTCATGTTAGATTGAATATCCCCCTATAAAACCTTCTATATATATAACGATTGAGAACACAAAACCTTACACTTTTTTCGAGATTTTTTGACAAAAAATTAAAGAAAAAAAGTGCTGTGAATAGGTTGCCCTGATTTGTGTCTACTTTGCGGTTGTATATAAGCGGGTGTTTGGTACAATGGAATTACCAAAAAACATATGGGGTATGATGCGTTCGATAGGAAAAATCTATAGAACGCATCATAAAAGGACACTTATTCTCTGATTTCCAGTAGCTCTTCAATCCCGCAATCAAAATAATTACAGAGCTTCAAAAGAAGATTAGCATCAATCCGTTGGAACTCATCCCGACAATATCGGTTAAAGTTTCCTCTTGGAAGATCCAGATCCTTGCAAATCTTATTTTTGCTGATTCCCCTTTCTTTTAATAATTCCATGATTTTGATATGTACGTGTTCCATACTGACCTCCAATAGATTAATAGTACAAAGTAACTATATAACAGTCATGAAGGCAGGGACCAAGGAAAGAAATTCTTTAGTATATGTGTCCGAAATATGATAGCAACCTGTAAGGGAAAAAATTAATGTGAGGTTTCAATGAGTAGAATTAGTAAATTATTTGTAAGTGTATTCATTGCTGTTGGTGTAGTGGCAGCGTGTCACCAAAACTATAAGGAAGTAAAGCCAGATATGGTATCAACGATTAATTCCATGAATTATGAATATTGCGCCATAATTGCAAACAGGAATTATATTCCGGATAAGGTGGAATTTGCTTTAGAACTGATTGAAATGTGTAGAAAAAATGAATATGAGACAATAAAATTTGCAACAGATGTCAGAGGTTACCCATCAGGGCTGTTTCTGAGCGTATATTTAACGCCGGAAGATATGGAAAATGGAAAACTCTATATGAAGGTTAAATATGTTACAGAAGATGATGAGGAGGGAGACAGAAATATAAAAGATGATTCTGAGAAGTATCAGTTATATGTTGATGATATTTTGGCAATGCGCTTAATTCGAAATATTGAAAACAAGATGTAAATGAGACATGAATAAAAGCATTGACTAAAATCTATGGTAAAGGCGAACATTATTTTGGTTGTTGATATGCAGAAGCAGTGAATATACAGGTTTGGTTGGGGCTGGCAAGTTCGTTATATGATTCATTTCATGTTTGAAGGAGGTAGTATGGATCATAAAAACGTAGGTTCAACTCACGCCCTTGAACCTACGTTTTTGTGTGTGAATATTATTATACTATATTTATTTTGGCATGGTGAATGTGCGATGTAAATCCAGAGTCCGTACCAATCTGATCCAGAAATGTACCACTATTAGTGAGATAAAATGGTTATTGGTTATTTTCGGGAACCACTTTCAAACGGCCATATATAATCATTATCGACAATTGTATTTTGCAATACAAACTCCCAAGTATGACTACTTCCAGCACGCTTTAATGTGGCAACCATGGTGGCACCACAAATATTACCAGCATATGCGTCAGATATATATTTAGTAAATCCAGTATTTTTACTAAATGACATACCAGATACCGTTAAATTACCTGCTTGATTAGATACATTTGGTTTGAAACCATTGCAACCATAATATACAGTTTTATCTGAGATGCTCACTTGTTGATCTTGCTGTTCCCATTTTCCGTTTAGCGAATTAAGCAAATATCTTGTATCGCCTGATGTACTTTCATAATAACGCGAATATGAAATTGTTAATGTTGCACTGTAAGATCCTGAAACATCTCCTTCATCCTTTGTAATAGAACCTCTAGGTTGAATTCCAGTGTCAGGAAAGAGAATTTCTATGGTCTGGGTAATTATTTCTGGGCTATTTGAACTTCTAGAATTTGAATTTGTGGTAAGAGATGACTCAATAATATCAAGTTCAATTTTTTCACCCGTTTGAGTATTCAATATGTAGGCAGCATTGTTTATTTTTGCTTCGTTGGCCTGACAATTGAATGAAGGGATAATTAGTAAAATGCATAATAGAATAATAGAAATTTTGTTGTTCATATAGACACTCCTTGTAATTTATTCTTGTAAATGGTAAGTCGTTTTACATTGTTCAATAATGTACTTAGATAATTCAACATCTTTTCTGTCTACATAAATATAGTATAAATAATATGTTTGTATTTGAGGAAGATAAATTCTGTTACAATCAAATCCATTGGCATTTTTTATTTTCGTAGTATATTTAATTTTTTTGGTGTCTAAAAGGTGTTTCGCTTGGGTAAATAAATCTATTTCATTTGTGACAAGAACTTCTTTAGATTTAAATAACAATATTATCTACCTCCTTTTGCAAAAAAAGAGCATTATTGCTGAATTCTTTAGCAGAATTGGAATATAGTTGTGGAATGATGTTATTACAACAAACTGTGCATGAAACGATGATTGCTTGCTTTTTAGTGAAAGTATAATATCTGAACTAAAATAGTCTGTCTTTAAATAGTCAAGCTATTTCAAATTGAGATATTATCTGGTCAATTTTTTGCCAGTGGAATCATTCCTTTTATTTTATTGAATTAGGTATACCAAAATAGAAAGCTAGCTCTTCAGAGTTTAAATGATGAATATCAAGTAAATGCTCTGAATGATTGAATTATACTCCGGCATAATAATATTTCAATATTTTTTGAATAAAACGACAAATATGCAACGGTTTTGGTAGAGAAAATGCAAATTCCGGATCGCCTGACTATGAATTCCGCTAGGAACTGATCAAAGATTCAGGACAAAACTGAACGCGTTTCCGCTTCAACTGATCAATAAGTTTTGAACGTGCTATAGTTCTTTTCGTAGTCATCAAATGATTGCGAAAGGAATATAATAAGAGTTAGATAAACTTGAATTGAACCAAATCGCTGCGCCACAGCCTTGGCAGGCCATCGCGCAGCGATTTGGTTCAATTGGAATTTTTAGTATATTGTTTTTGTATAACCTTTAATTAGATGTCGGAATATTTGATAATTCCATCGATGATATCTAATCCTTCAAAATGTTCAACAATTAATCCGTCTTTAAATATTAATAATGTAGGGACTTGCGTAACACCGTATTTATTTAAAATTGAATTTAATCGCTCAAGATTATCAACTCTATCAGAAATAGTATCATAATGTTGTAACCTAACACCAGTTTTTAAAAGGACATGGTATAATTCATTTGTTACATTTATACATTCTTTGCAATCAGTGCGTGTAATATATAAGAGTTGTTCACCCGATTTGTCTGTAATAGATTCAAACTCATCAATTGAAATTTTATTGTTAATACATTTTAGGACGTTAATATAAGGTTTTTGGCTATTAGACACTTTATGTGCCAATAAAATGCAAATTATGATTAAAACAATGAATAAGCAGCCAAAGATTTTTTCGTAAAATCCATATGAGTATTCTGGAAAATATATTGGGACTACAATAAGTACTAAACCAATTATACCGATTACAATAGGTATAATGGCAATTAACCAAACATCTATATTGTCCGTCCAATAAAGCTGATTTGGATTCAGTGCAAACCGATCTACAATCATTCCCTGGTTACCAATCAACTTTAATCCAAGTAAGAAAATAAAATATAATATGGCTAAAGCTAATAATCTTTTTACAATTTTTTTCATAACATTATACCGGATTGCATCCTGCACTTATTGTTGCGGTTACACCTACTTTCGGTCTCCAAGGCTCTAAATTCCAAGTACCATCTGATACTAATCCAGCTCCTAATACGTGGCAATAGTATTGTTCATACATACCATCTGTATTTGACCAATTTGAACTGGAACTAAATCTATTCTTTACGGTATTCCATGACCAACTGATTTCACCCATAGTTGCATCTGGTCCTGACCAGCCACTTACAGGTATCAGTGCTAATGAAATTCCGTCTGATCTTGTAGTCCAATATCCAGACGAAAACCATGTAGAGAATTCAGTTGCAGATGAATATACTTGTGCATTGGCAGTTAATGGATAAATAGTTTTAAGATTATAGTCGTCAATATCGTTAGATTAGGTTCCTTGTCTTCAAAACTCACCATTTTGATAAGCTCTCGCAATCACATACGATGGTTCATCAAAACTGTCCTTTTGTAAGATTGGTGCTGTTCTATTTTTCTAAAAAGGAAGCTAGAAAGAGTAAAATTCCACATATGATAATGGATAGAATCATTCCAGCTAATAAGATAAAGTATTCCAAAGCAAAAGTTCTATAAATCGAAATAATATACAATATGCAGTATGCAATAGGTGAACTTAATAATATTAGTAAAATAGCTAGTACTCGTAATAATATTCTCTTTCTCATAAATTAAATTCTCCAGCGATCTTCATCCCAATAGGTTGCAAAGTGATTGCTTGCATATGAAACTCCAAAAGTAATAGAAGCGCCGGCTCCAATTGGTATATTAACACTGCCACCTAAGGAAGCGGTTGTTGAACCATTGTTATAAAAATCCCCATCGACGGTCCAGTAAATTGTGCCTGCATCTTCCAAATTTACATAAACTGAACCTTCAAATTGCTTAGTTAAATTATTATATACACGATTCATGTTAACATTTAAAATTTCATATATTCCCCACATGGTTCCGCCCTCAGAAGTATGGCAATATACTTTTAATTGAGGTTTATAAACAGCGGTTACAGGTAAACTGATTGTAACTGTTCTATATGTATTTGCGTATGGTAATATAGAATTTCTTAATCCGTATACATTACTATGTGTTTCATAATAAAGGCGTTTGGTGATTTCCACAGAAGAATTGTTATCTCTAGCAATTTCTGCCATTATCTCATCAAAAGACATAATATCACTTACAGTTACGTGATTTGAATTTACATCAATAGTACCCGATAATAAAGAAGTGTCTGTTGCAAACACATTTAAACAAGTTCCAAAACTTAAAATCGTAATTAAGAGTAGGCTAACAATTTTTTTGAAATATTTCTTCATGACAATTCCTTGTATGATTATTAGAAAGACAATAAACATACTTTCCTTTCTCATTTAATTCCCTTAAAACATTCAAATGTGTTGGAATTTTGATCATAACCGATAACATTGATTGTTTTATAGTTTAGGTTGAGCTCATTTCAAGAGCCGAGTAGAACGCTTTCCTTATAATTATAATGGTCCAATGGAATCACCTCTCTATGTAATATTGTAAGGCTAGTATATACCTTTGGTTGATATATTCAAGAAATCAAGTATGAAACGACATTAAAATGGTTATTTTGGTATATTTTATATAACCGATAAGGTCTGAAAATGGAAAATCAATGTAAATATTTTTTGCCTTTTTTGCATGATGTTTCTTCCTTTTTGTGAAATGATACCATAACTGAATTATATTGTTTAAGAAACTTTGATACAATATTTTTTGTGCAAAACCACAATTTTGGGCCTTTTTTGGTAACAACAGACAGCATAAATTAAGAAGGTTATTGGCTCTAAACACCGAATAACCTTCTTAAATCTTAAATTATAAAAATGTAATCATTGTGTGGAATGTCTGATCTTCTTCACTGTAATAAGAATTTAAGACTCCCTTATATTTTTTTACAATTTTTCGTATACTCTTCATCCCAAGTCCATGTTTGTGCTTATCTTTTTTTCTGGAAACATAATCTCCGGAAGTTGTCTGTATAGGTGTCATATTACACGAATTAATCATAGAAATCATTAATTGCGATGATTCTCTATAATTAACTGAAAGTTCGATATATGAATTTTCGATTTCAGATGCTGATTCTACAGCATTTTCTAAAAGATTACTAAATAAAGATGCGATGTCTTCAATATTCATGAAAGAAATGGTATCCTTGCGAATATCAACATAAAAATGAATGTTACTTTCTTGGCAGATTTTATTGTAACGTACCAGAATTAGATTCAAGGTTGGGTTATCACAAAAACATAGTTTTTCGCTTAGTTCTTTTGATTGGATAATGTGATTAATATATTCCTTTACAGCCGTAGTGTGATTATTATTTAGTAAATCGGAGATGGTATATAGGTGTTTTTTTATGTCATGAATAAGAATCTTCTGATTTTCATCTTGACTCAAGAGCATTTTATAATACCTTGCATCAGCACTTTCTTTTTGTAACTGAAGCTGTGTTTGTAAATATTTTTCACTATCCTGTTGCGAAAGATTATAAATAAAAAATACGCACATGTTAAGGAATAGCATTAAAACTGCACCGATAGATACAAACCAATTTAAATGACTAGGGATAATTCCTTCAATGCCAATAAATATCAAAGTTACCGTAATCCACATTGAGACAATCGGGATAGCACACAGCAAGATTACAATAATTCCAGATTCGCTGGAAGAATCTTTTTTGTTACCAAATAGTCGCATAATTATTTGCAAAACAAAGTAATAAAGAACTTTACTGGTAGTAGCCAATAAAACCAAAATTGATAGTTCCTTGGCATATGCAGAAAAATCTTTATAAATTAATGCCAGAGTATTCATCATAAGCAACTCAGTTACATTCATTGTAACGGTTAATATCAAGGAATGAAAAAGAGCTTTTTTAATATCTGCTTTAAACAGAATCAGAATGCAGATTAGATTTATTAAAAAAAAGGAAATGGTGTTCAGCCAGTAAATTTCTTTGAAAGAAATAAAAAACAGTATTAAATATCCGATGGAAAGGGTTAAAAAAATTACACGTTTTCTAAATTTAGAAAAAAAAACTGCAGAGAAGTATTGCCATGCAATGAAAGCTTCAGCAATGTAAATAACAAAATATACAAGTACCTGGCCCATTATACTACCTCATACTTTCCAAATACATGATATATGACTTTTTGAACAAGTTGTACTTTCGTCTTGTTAAATATGCGGTATATTTATTATTGCATAGATTGACAAGTGTATTATCATAACTTGATACATAGCGAAAATTTACAATATAGCTTCTGTGTGTCTGGAAAAAACAACTTTGAGGAAGTTTTTCGAGCCAAAACTGCATTTTCTGGACAGACTCGTAAATCTTCTTTTGAGTATAGACAAATATTTTTCTTTCGCGGGCTTCTATAAAGATAATGTCCTTCATGTAAACAACATCTGTCAGTTCCTTTGTTTCAACCTGTATCTTTTTTGAAACGGAACTATATCTGAATAGAGCATCTTTCATATTACGGAATAAACGGTTTTTATCAATTGGTTTTGATAAATAACGGAAAACATGAAAGCGCATAGCTTCATCTAGATAGTCGGGATAAGATGTTACGATAAAAATGATTACATTTGGATTTTTTCTTTTCAGTTCAGCACCAGTGTGAATGCCGCTTAATCCTTTCATTTCCACATCTAAAAATGCAATGTCAATAATTTCATTATCTTTTAAAAGTTCTTCACCAGATGTGAAAAATGAATAGTCCGGAAAAGGAATTGAAATTTTTTTGAAATATAATTGCAGATATTCTTTTAGCTGTTCGCCTATTTTGACATCATCGTCACAACATACAATTCTCATATCGACCACCATCTCATTAAAAATTTTATTAATGTATGGTAATCATAATATATGGTACGATTGTTTTATGTCAAATATAATTTTTCTCATTCCATTTCTTCTGATTTCTCTCAACCATTGCATTGACGATAATTTTAGTAAGTTCAATATCTTCACGGCTACAAAGCTTTAAATTTTCCATAATATCTTGTGGTACATTATTTGAATGCATGGAACCGAGAAGTAAATAATCTGGAGTTACCTGTAATTCATCACATATTTTTACCAGAATTTCAATGGTCGTATTTTGCGTGCCGTTTTCTATCGCAGATAAGTGATTATTAGATATTCCCAGGCGCTCGGCAAGATCGTATTGTTTGATTCCCATATGTTTTCTACGGAGTTGGATGCGTTTTCCCATATCTTTTTTTGAATGCTTATTCATATTGTCACCTCTGGTAGAATGATAACAATTAAAATATTTAGTGTTAACAAAGTGATACAGAAATATTCTGTATTACTTTGTTAACATAGAAAAAATTTTATATATAAATTATTTTTTCTGAAATACAGGTAAAAAATAATGGTTATGGTTTCGAATAAATCAATAATCAAAGCTTTTGTGCTGTTCGTTCCTAAATGGTTTTCAAAGATCTTAAAAAGATATATGGTATAGAAAAACAAAGGAGGATAAAATCCATGAAATGCAAAAATAACAACCCACTAGCAAAATCTATTAAAACTGTATTGGATGCAACATTGCGTGTGAGTGCAAATTCTACTTCCTGCTGTGTTGTACATCAGCCAAAGGCTCCTAAGAAGCTTGAAACATTCCAAAAGTTCAAGTAATGGAAAAAGTATCTGTATTTATAACCAGGTGGTTCATAGATAGAAATATTCTTCCCTCAGAAGATGAGGAGTTGTATGCTTATGCAGTCAGTTGTCTTTTGATTACAGTATCACCATTATTCTTAGTATTAGTGATCGGTGCTTGTTTGGATCTTGTTATGGAAGGGATTGCGATTATAATTCCATTTATGATTATAAGAACTTTTAGTGGAGGAGTACATTCAGAATCATCAGGGAGATGCTTTGTAATATCAACTGGAATACTGCTTGCTCTGCTTATACTGACAGAAGTAATTTCTAATTCGGAAATGTTGTGTATTGTCATGCTTGGCGGATGTATCAGCTTGGTTATTTGTAGTCCTATTGAAAGTGAGAATAAGAAGCTTAGCAATAACGAAAAAAAAGCTTATAAAATAACAACAGCAACTTGGGTAAGTACATTTGTTGCAATTTATTTTGTGCTGGGATATTTAGGACAGAACAGATATGCAGTGTGTTGAGCTTGCAACTGTGGGTAGGGGCACATCTG
>CALZFY010000021.1:0-29186 GCA_945786935.1 uncultured Lachnoclostridium sp. | reverse complement strand
TTGCTTATATGAGCAGGAACAGTACCAGCCTTGCTACAGGTGAAATTGACAAGGGAGCAACAAAAATCGTATCTCTGGTGGAAAGTCTGGCAGGAAATAAAGAAATGTTTATCTGCATCCTTGCCATGGTATTGACGGTACTGATCGTATACTTTATCAGAAGACTGTCCATAGACCATCCCTGGGAACTGGCCATAGGAATCGGAACATTTATCAATGTGGTCCTTCATCTGGTGGGAGCATTGATCCCGGGAGTATCGGAAAACATTGTGCAGCTTTTGATTGGCAGTATTGTTTCCGCAGTCATTGCGTTGGCAGTCAAGTTCTGTGTGTTCAGTGTGGATTATACAAGGACAGAGCGGGTACAATTTGAGGATGATGAATATTATTATTATGTGAAGGCAGTGCCGAAAAATGTAATCGCACAGCCGAAAAAAACAGTGAAAAAGATTTTCAGTCAGAAAAAGCAGACAAAAACAGTGAAAAGAATTGATTCATAGAATTTAGAAAGGAAGGCAGGATGAACGGATTTGTAAGATTTATGGATGGATTAACCTCTATCCGCCTGGATACGATCGGGTGGTCAGATGTGGCAGAAATGATCATTTTAGCCTTTCTGATCTATCATATTTTGTTGTGGATCAAGACAACGAGAGCCTGGACTCTGGTAAAAGGCTTTATCGTGATCTTTGCTTTTCTTCTTCTGGCAGTTATTTGGGAGATGGATACCATTCTCTGGATTGCCGGAAAGGTATTTGATATCGGAATTCTGGCGGTCGTAATCGTATTTCAGCCGGAGCTTCGAAAGGCTTTGGAGCAGCTGGGACAGAAAAATATCATTACAGACCTTCTGAATCTGGATAACCAGAAGGAGGAGAAGGAGCTTTTCAGTGATAAAACCGCAGAGGCCATTGTAAAAGCATGCGTGGAAATGTCCAAGGTAAAAACAGGGGCTCTTATCGTCATCGAGAATAATGTGCCTTTGGGTGAATTTGAAAGAACAGGGATCCCTCTGGATGCCCAGATGTCAAGCCAGCTTTTGTTAAATATTTTTGAGCACAATACACCATTACATGATGGTGCCATCATTGTACGGGGAAATCGAATTGTTGCGGCTACCTGTTATCTGCCGCTTTCGGACAACATGACTTTGTCCAAAGAGCTGGGTACCAGACACAGAGCAGCGGTGGGTGTCAGTGAAGTCAGTGATGCCATGACTGTGGTGGTTTCGGAGGAAACCGGAGCTATCTCCATAACACAGTACAGTGAGATCAGAAGAAATATCACGGCGGAGGAATTAAAAGCACAGCTTTTGACATTGCAAAATAAGACAACAGAGGGAATTCGTTTCAGACTGTGGAAAGGAAGGGAAAAAGATGAAGTTAAAGCTGACAGATAATCTTTTTTTGAAAATCCTTTCTGTGATTCTGGCAGTTGCCTTATGGGTCGTGGTTCTCAATATCAGTGATGCGGAAAGTAGCAGGTCCTTTACCAAGGAAGTCAACCTGATTAACACAGATATCATTACCGATAACGGGAAGGTCTTCCGGGTAAAAGAAGGAACCAATCAGGTCAGGGTGACGGTTCGGGCCAGACAGTCTGTCTTAAGAGAATTTAATGAGTCTGATGTTATCCTCACTGCCGATATGCGGAAAAACTTAAAATATGACAGTCAGGTAGAGATTACTGTGGAGTGCAGGAACAAAAATATTGTGGTGGATGATAATATTACCTTAAGCAGAAGAAATGTAGAGGTGAGTATCGAAGACTCAGCCACAGAGCAGTTCCAGGTGCACGTAAAGCAGGAGGGAAAAGAAAACAATGGACTGATGGTGGGCAGCATGGTGCCTGAACAGACCATCATCAAGATTACGGGACCGGTTTCCATCGTAGAGCGCATCAGCTATGTGGAGGCTCAGGTGGACGTGACCGGCATTACCGCAACTGCAGTCAGAAACTGTGAGCTAAAGCTGTATGACAGTGCAGGAAGTGAAATTGATAATACTTACCTTAATTATATTGGTAAGAACAACGGAATTGATGTTACGATTACCATGTTAAATACCAAGTCCGTGCCTTTAAGCTTTTCCTATTCAGGGACACCGGCAGAAAATTATGTGGTGAAGAAACTCACCTACAAGCCGGAGATCGTGGAGATTGCAGGAAGTGCCGGAGTTCTTTCCGGTATTACCAGATTGGAGATCCCCGAAGAAGCCATCAATGTGGATGGTATTGATTCGGAATTGCAGCTGGTGGTAGATCTTACCGATTATCTGCCTACCGGAGTGATCATCAAACAGGAGAATGAATCTTCGGCACTGGTGATCGTGGAAGTGGAATACGTGGAGCCTGAAGAGGAAGAAGAGACTTCTGAACCATCGGATACCGCCGGAGAAGATACGAAAAAACCATCGGATACAACAGGGGATGGTACCCAGAAACCATCAGATACTGCCGGAGATGGTACGCAGAAACCATCGGATACAACAGAAGATGGTACCCAGAAGCCATCAGATTCCGGCACAGGAGATAACAGCACAGATGGAAACGCTTCAAAAGAGAACCTTACCCAAACGGGAACAGGGAATCATTAAAATAAAATGAGATAAGGAGTTTATGAAATGATCAAACAGAAAGTAACAGTAACCAATCAGTCAGGATTACATTTAAGACCGGCAGGAATTTTATGCCGTACGGCAATGCTTTACAAGTCAAACATTGCCCTTCAACACAAAGAGGTATCTGCTAATGCCAAGAGTGTGTTAAGTGTTCTTGGAGCAGGCGTGAGAGCAGGTGACGAACTGGAGATCACATGTGAAGGAACAGATGAACAGGAAGCTATGGAAGCTATTGTAAAACTGTTTGAATCCGGATTGGAATAAACAGCATGAAAGAATTATTTAAAAGATACAGGAAATATGCCCTTGGGGCATATTTCCTTCTCTGTATCATTTTTGGCGTGGTGAAACTGGCCATACCGGTAGAAACAACAGTGGGACAGGGACTGGAGGATCTGGGAAGACGTCAGATCGTGGAAAGAACCGGTTACCTGAACGCAGGAGATAAGATTGAATTTACATTGCCGGTAGGGTCGAAGCAGCTGACCTCTATTGGCTTTTATTTAAATACCGACCAGTTGGTGCTGGATGGAACACTGGATATGAAAGTAACCGGTCTGTCTGACGGACAGCTGCTTTCAGAAAGCAGTATTTTGCTAAAGGAAATTGAGGTGGATCAGTTTGTCCAGACGACGGTTGATCACTATACCGGCGGTGATGTGCTGGTAGAAATGACAGTGAAAGGCTGTTCTCAGGGCCCGAGATTCTGGTTAAACTCCACTACCAAAACCGATGCCGTAAGCTGGTATAACGGTAGAGAGTTAAAATATCCGCTGGTTTATAATGCAGGATTTTCTGTCATGACAAGAGATGTGAAGGGTGCTGTGGTGACTACCCTGATCTTAGGCTTATTTGGGGTACTTCTTACTATTGTGACAGGAAAGCAGAAGAAAGACAGAAGCAGTGTGACTTCTCCGGCAAATGAAAAATTAAAAGCATTTTATGAAAAATACCGTCTGCTTCTGGGCGGTGTCTTTGTCGTAGGGCTGGTAGCAGTTTTGTTTTTCTATGTTTATGATACGCAGATTCGTATTGTTATGAATACGACGGAGAGAGCAGAAGTGATTTCAGCTTCGGAACCGGAGATTTTATATTTTTCAGAGACCGAAGGGGAAATCGTCCAGATTATTAGCTGTGATGAAGAGACACTGACAGGCCTTGGGGTGAAGCTTTATGTGCCGGAGGGAGAGAAACTCCGGGGAACCCTGACCGGTACGGTGAGAGACTTAACTTCCGGGGAACTCTTAAGCGAGAATACGTTGGATATGACGGGAGCCATCGACGGGGAATATATGAATTTTCTTTTTGTCCACGAGGTGCCGGATACGAAGCTTCATAGCTTTGAAATCAGACTGTCTCCATCGGAGGAGTTAAAGGATACGAAGCTTGGTATTTATACCACAGAAGACGGAGAATTACTTACCCAGGCTCACAAATATTTCCATATTTATTTGAAAAAGTATTTCTTTTTCATGTTCCTGGCTGTGGAGCTGTTCACGGTATTGTTTTACTGGATGGTATTTGTAAAAAAATGCAAACTGGAAAACACAGTGCTGGTATCCATATTGTTTTTGGGGATTTTGTACAATTTCCTTCTGTTACCTTATATGTCCCCGGATGAGGGAAAACATATAGATATGACCTATCGTTACAGTAACGATCTTCTGGGAATTGACTATACCGGCAGTGAAATTACCATTGCAAAACGAATGGACGATACCAAATTGGAGCTTTCAGAAAATCCAACCTTGTCCAATTATTACACGGTATATCGTCATTTGTTTGAAAGAGTACAGGATGACAGTCTGGTAGTGGCAAATTCCAGTACCAATATTCATGCCCCTGTTTTTGTGTATCTTCCGGCAGTGATCGGTATGACTTTGGCAAGGCTTGTGGGAGCGGGGACGATCCCGATGTTAATGTTTGCAAGATGGTGCAATCTGGCATTCTTTGCCTTTTGTATCTGGTGGTGTATGAAAAAACTGCCCTTTGGAAAGGTGGCATTGGCAATCATTGCTTTATTCCCCATGACGATTCAGCAGTGTAATTCCTTCTCCTATGATGCAGTGATTACCAGTGTGCTGTTTTTATTCAGCACCTATGTTATTTCCATGACCTATGAAGAGGAACCGCTGAAGGTTTCCGATGTGGCAGTATTGTCTGTTTTAAGTGCATTACTGGTTTATGGAAAGAGCGGTGTGTATCTTCCGGTAGTTTTGGCAGCTTTGTTAATTCCGGTGAAAAAATTTGGTGCACCTTGGAAAAAATATGCAACAGCCGGATGCTTTATGGGAATCGGCCTCTTAAGCTTCATTAACCGCAATTCCGGTACCGTAACTCAGGTACTCACAACCACTGCAGAGACCAGTGCCGTGGGCGGTACCGCGGGAAATGCAGTAGATATGGGATATACGGTAGGATATTTTCTGCAAAACCCATGGAAAATGATCCAGATCCTGGCAAATACCGTAGCAGATAAGTCGGAATTTTATCTGGAATCCATTGTGGGCCAGAAAATGGGCTGGGTAGAGGTAGAGATATCCAGAATCGTATTCCTGGGCTTTGTGTTGCTGTTCTTTGCTGCTATGTTAAAGGTCAGAGGAGAAAAACAGTACGTGACAGGCCCGCAGAAATGGTGGATCTCTATTGTATGTTTATTAAGTGTGGGCATGATCATTGTAGGCATGCTGGTGAGCTGGACACCTTTTGGACATGTATCGGTAGAAGGGGTACAGGGAAGATATTTTACGCCGCTGCTTCTGCTGGTGAGTCTGCTTGGAAGAAACAGGATCATCCTGTTAAATGAAAATAAAGATCGTGCCATTTTCTGTGGAGGCATGATCATGCAGCTTCTTGCCGTGATCTATCTGATCAAGGCACTGATCGTTATTGCTTAAGGAGATAAAACTTGGATAAGAAACGTTTAGTGATCAATATGACGGCCCAGCTGGTGGCCTTTGTGGTAAATCTGGGTGTCAGTTTTGTTCTGACACCTGTGATAGACGCTATGCTGCCTAATACGATCGGGTTTGTGAATATGGCAAATCAGTTTGTCCAGTGGGCGCAAATCGTGGTATCTGCGTTAAATACACTGGCAAGCCGTTATATTACGATCCATTTACATAAGGGGGAAGCTCAGGAGACAAACGAATACTTTGCATCGGTATTCTATGCGAATATCCTCATGGCAGCGGTATTCTTGATTCCGGCACTTTTTGTTATCGTGTTTGTAGGCAGACTGTTCCAGGTGCCAGCAGCATCCCTGACCGATGTACAGATATTGTTTGGTTTCATTTTTTTGAACTTTTTTATCAGTATCATTACTTCGGTATTTAGTGTCAGCACCTACAGTACCAACCGTCTGGAGCTGACTTCCATTGTAACCATTATTTCAGAACTGGTACGCGTTTCGATTCTTTATATCAGTTATCGTTTTTTTACAGCGTATCTGTTTTACGTGGGAATTGCATCCGTAGTAAGTACGGTGATTTTGGCTGTAGCTAACGCCGGATTTACAAAGAAGCTCCTGCCGGGAGTGAAACTTAGCATCAAAAATTTCCGTTGGCCAAAGGTCATAGAACTGATTTCTCTTGGTGCATGGAACTCTGTAACCAGATTAGGGCAGATGCTTTTGGACGGATTGGATACATTTTTGTCCAACATCTTTATTGATGAGGCAGCCATGTCTCTTCTTGTTCTGGCAAAAACAGTGCCAACAACTCTGTCCGGGCTTATGGGAACTTTGGTAGGAGTATTTGCTCCAAGTATTACAATCGCCTATGCTAAGGGTGATAAAAAGGAATTGATGGATGTATTAAAAAGCTCCAATCGCATCATGATTTTTATGATGAGCATTCCTATTGCTTTTGTGACAGCCTATGGAGATAAATTTTTTGATCTCTGGCTATATTATCGTTTGCCGGAGGAGAGAAGGCAGATCTATTACCTGGCAGTGCTTTCCATGGGGGTACTGTTTGTCAGTGCCAGCATTCAGGTACTCTATCAGGTATTTATCATTACAAAGAAGATCAAATTAAATTCTATTGTCATCGTGGCAAGCGGCGTGCTTTCCACAGCCATCGTATTTGTGCTTTTAGAGACAACGAATTTGGGACTTTACGCCATTGCCGGGGTCAGTGTAGTGATCGGTCTTATCAGAAATATGGTATTTACCCCCATCTATGCGGCGAAATGCCTGGAAGTCAAATGGACGACCTTTTACAGTGATATATTTCTGGGAATTGCATCCATTGGAATCATAACTGCGGTTGCGATGGTTAGCAAACTCATCCTTCCCATGGACAGCTGGGTCGGTTTCTTTGTTTCCGGAATTTTCATGGGCTGTGTGGCATTGGGATTAAATTTCCTGATCGTACTTAGAAAAAGTGAGCGTCAGATGGTACTTCATAAGGTAAAGACCATGCTGCATCGTTCTTAAGGAGAAGATTTTATGATGGAAATCTATTGGAGAGTACTGGTATCCCTGCCAAAAGTCTTTTGGTGGAAAATCAGATATTTTGGAAAATGTAAGCTTCCCTGGATCCAGGCCTTCGGGCATCATACCGAGCTTCATATCAAAAATGGAAAGGCTCTCTTTGGTAAGGAACAGATTACCAGAGGCTGTGCCACATTCAGGGTAGAAGGCGGAGAACTGACTATTGGGGATAAATGCTTTTTTAATCAGAATGTGAGTATTACCTGTAAGAAAAAGATCACGATTGGTGACCGCTGTCAGATAGCCAATAACGTGGTGATCGTTGATCACGACCACGCAGGAAGTGATAACTGGGGAAGCTATGTGGAAACTCCTGTGACCATTGGCAACGATGTGTGGATCGGAGCCGGTGCAGTGATCTTAAGGGGAACCACCATTGGAGACAGAGCAGTCATCGGAGCCGGAAGTATCGTAAAGGGAGAAGTTCCCAAAGGAACTGTATTTTATCAGAAAAGGGAGAATGTGATTCGATCATGATCAGTATCATTGTACCGGTATATAAAAGTGAAAAAACCTTGGGAGGGTGCCTTGACAGCTTACTGTGTCAGACCTATCCGGATATTGAGATCATCTGTGTAGTGGATGGCTCTCCCGATGCCTGTGGTGTGATCTGTGATGCATATGCAAAAAAAGATTCCCGTGTAAGACCCATTAAGCGGGACAACGGCGGCGTGTCTTCTGCAAGAAACAGAGGTATTTTGGAAGCAAAAGGCGAGTATCTTATGTTTGTAGACAGCGATGATACCGTGGTACCGGATTACTGTGAGAAGATGTGGAATGCATACGAAGATACAGGGGCTGATCTGGTCATTTGTGGTTTTCATCACTGGTATGTTGGAAGAGACGTACCAAAGGTGCCATCAGGTCCGGGAGTCTATGAGACGAAGGCCTACCGGGACACATTTCTAACGCTTTATCAGGAAGGTTTCCTAAATATGCCCTGGAACAAGCTGTTTCGTAAAGAACTTGCAGGTTGTTTCGATACATCCTTAAGCCTTGGGGAAGACCTGCTTTTTAATATGGATTATCTGGAAAAGTGTGAAAGGATTGCAGTCATTCCCGATGCACTGATCCATTATATACAGGAGGAAAAGGGAAACACCCTCTCTTCTAAGAAAAGAACCAATAAATTGGAAATTGCATTGCGTGTTTGTGACAAGGTGCAGAGTTATTATGAAAAAATATCAGGAACTACAGGGCTCCATCCGGTCATTGCCGGGAAATTCGTTATGGAGTTTTTGGATGACTGCGAAAAGCTGCCCTTTGATCAAAGTATGTCAAAGAAAGAAAAGCTTTTGATGATCCAAAATCTTTCCAAAAATCAGAAGTTTCAGGAGGCCAACAAAGTGGCCCATGTCACTGCCGCCGATTATAAAATACTCCGGTGGTGTTTTGGACATGGCATGAGTCGTCTGGTCTATCCCCTTTGTGTGATCCGTAAAGGGGTAGTTGTGGTTGCGAGGTGGATATGGAACCGTTAATCAGTGTTATTATACCGGTATATAAAGTAGAAAACTATTTGAAAAGATGCGTGGACTCCGTGCTGGCCCAGACCTACACCAATATGGAAATTCTGCTGATAGATGATGGGTCTCCCGATGAATGTCCAAAGCTTTGTGATGAATATGCAAAGATGGATGAAAGAATCCGTGTTTTTCATCAGGAAAATAAAGGCTTATCCGGGGCACGAAATATCGGCATTGACCATGCAAGGGGAGAATATCTTGCATTTCTTGACAGTGATGACAAATGGTCTCCCCGGTTTTTGGAGAGTCTTTACAGAGCCATAAAGAGCTATGATGCAGATATCAGCCAGTGTCGTTGGGAATATATGCATGGGGATGAGCTGCAGGAAGCTTATGATCCCGAAGCCAAATGTGAATGCTTTACCGGAAGGGAAATGCTATCGAACCTCTATATTCAGACCGGCGCCTACTATGTGGTGGCATGGAACAAGCTCTATAAAAAAGAACTTTTTGCCAATATCCGCTACCCGGAAGGAAGGATCCATGAGGATGAGGCAACGACCTACAAATTGTTTGATCAGGCAAAGAAATGTGTGTTTGTAGATAATGCATTGTACGGATACTTTGTGGGCAGTGGAAGCACCAGTATCACGAGAAATTCTTTCAGCCTGAAAAAGTTAGATTGGAGAACTGCCAATCAAGAACGTGTAGCGTATTTCATTGAAAAAGATTATCAGGAACTGGTCGTTCCTGCAATCAAAGCCTGCAACGATGGCAGCATTGACCTTTACTTTAAGTGCCGGGATTTCTGTCCGGAAGCGAAGAAAGAGATGCAGGAAATCCGTCAGGGAGTTGGAAACAGTTTAAAACTGATCAAAAAGTATGGAAAGCTGCCACTACAGACGATGATCGGCTACCGGCTGTTTTACCTGTTCCCGGGATTATATAGAAAACTGTTGGCTCATGTGGCAGATATGTCCCAGGTAGAGAAATATTCATAAGATATGATTCCACAGATAAGTTTGGACTTGCAAGCGATAGGAAAAAAAGAAAATGATAGATATTAGTGTAATCGTACCCGTATATAACGTAGAAGCTTTGCTGGAAAGGTGTATCGACAGCATTGTAAATCAGAAAAAAAAGAATCTGGAAATTATCCTCGTAGATGACGGCGCGACCGATGGAAGTGGAAAAATCTGTGATGAATATGCCGGGAAAGATGAGCGTATTCGGGTTATTCATAAGGAAAACGGGGGACTTACCAGTGCATGGAAAGCGGGAGTGTCAGCAGCCAAAGGCCGTTATCTTGGATTTGTAGATAGTGATGACTGGATCGAGGCTGGCATGTATGAAAAGATGTGGGAGTCTGCCTGTAAATATAATTCTGATATGGTAGTATGTGGTCTTGTGTTTGACTATGAAGACACCTCAATCCCAAAGAGAAATGAGATATCCACATTTAAAAAAGAGTATTACAGCCGAAAAGAACTGGAAGAAATATTTCCAACTTTAATTAATGATGGACGATTTTTCGGACGTACTCTGCAGCCTGCCAGAGTGACAAAGCTTTACCGCAGGGAGCTTGTAGAGCAGAATATGGATCTATGTAGGGAGGAAGTGACGGTAGGAGAAGATATGCAGCTTACCTTACCTGTGATGCTGGATGCAAAGAGCATGTCCGTAGTAAAAGACTTCTATCCATATCATTACTGGTTTAATCAGAAATCCATGACCGGAAAGTTTGATCCGAATTATCTGGACAAGATTAAGGTCATGGAAAAACGCTTAAAAGAGATCAGTGACCAAAAGGGCATTTACGACTTTTCACCTCAGATTACGAACGATTTCCTTGGACTAGCTGTCATTGGATTAAAAAACGGAGTTGTTCGAAATACCGAAGGAAAGGAATCGGCACTTGAGGTTATCAGAAGGTACTGCGAAGACGAGAAAGTTCGCGAGGCATTGGAGAACCATACCATGGATCAGCTTCCGATCTCCATTCGGGTTTTCCTTATGCTCATGAAAGCACGGCAGTACCAGATCTGTTACTGGATTTGTAAATTGTTTTTCAAAAAATAAATTATTTTATTTAACAACTTTTCAACCAACAGGTAGCCGCAGGGTACTTCCACCTCGAAGCGTCAAGCCAAAGGAGGCGAAAAATCCATTCCTAGAAACACTCCGCGAAACAGGCTCTCCTGTGAGCGGCTAGTGTTTCTTGGAATTAGTTGGAGCCGACGACGCCTGCGAAGAGGGGAAAGTGCCCTGTGGCTACCGTGTCGGGTGAGAAATTGATTCAACATTAATTGTCCACCCCCGCGATAATTTTGGGGATATTTCCAAGGGCAGCAGCCGTATCCGTAAAGGAGCTGCAGTAGCTGCCGATAATCTTTTTGCATCTGGACAGGCAGTAGAGATCTAAGAGTGCATCGTACATGCCATCCAGGGAATCTCTTCGAAGGGTACGGTTTTCATTGGAAACAATGCGTCCCGGAAAAGTTTTTCGAAGAAAAGCTTCTTCTTCCTTGTCGTCGGTGGCAAGGAAAAACTTTACAGAAGGGTTCGCTTCAATCTCACGATTCATCAGATCCACAAAGTTTTCCGTCTTACTGTAAGCAATGGAATTGATCTGATCGGTTCTTCGAATGTGCACACTCACCATGTCATCCGTAAAGTGCGCAGTCACCTCATCAATGCGTTTCTGCAAAGCATCCGTTGGCTTAAATAATTTAAAATATTCATCTGCCGGGTAAAAGTGTTCCCAGGTAAAAATATAGGTCGGCAGTCGGATAGAATCAAAAAAGTCCTGATCTAAGGTTCCGTCTGTTGTGTGATTTTCAATGTCCTCATTGGAAATCCGTGTGCGGGCTGTCAGCTGATACCAAAGCTTTCGAAGATCCTTTAAAGAAGAAAAATTAATGACCTTAAATTCTTTTACCGGCTGAAATAAGCTCTCATATGGGGCGTTTAGTTCATCTGCACAGTACCAGAGTACCAAAAGCTTACATCCTTTACGTCTGGCAAGCTCCAGAGAGGAATTAATCACCCGCATTCTATTGCACAAACCGCCGGAAGGTTGTATTATTACCATAAGTGTATCCTTTCATATATCGTGGGGATATTGCGTTACTGGAACGCAGTGAACAGTAACATACTATAGTTATAACACAAAAGGAGTTCCTATGAAACCTGAAAAAATGAAAAACTTATTCTTAAGTCAAAGCTACGAGGATGCGTGGACGGACTACGAGAAATCCTTAAAGAAAAGATACTTTATCCACTGGGATTATGTGATCTTAACAGCATCTAATGAGGATCAGGCCAAAGCCTTTGAAGAGCAGATCAGCTTCCGATTGGAGCAGGGACTTCTTCCAAAGCAGACTACTTATGCGGTGCTGCCTGACCCGGATGGAAAGCGCGTAGGTTCCGGTGGAGCCACCTTCAATGTCATGAAATATATCAGAGAGCACAGCGACAGCAAAGATTGCTTTAAAGATAAGAGAATCCTGGTTATTCATTCCGGTGGAGATTCCAAGCGTGTACCACAGTATTCCGCCTGCGGTAAATTATTCTCCCCGGTGCCAAGAGAGCTTCCTGATGGAAGACGTTCCACCCTGTTTGATGAATTTATCATCGGCATGTCCGGAATGCCTTCCCGATTTAAAGAAGGAATGTTGATCTTATCCGGCGACGTACTTTTGCTATTTAATCCGCTGCAGATCGATTTTCAGTTCAATGGGGCAGCAGCTATCTCTATCAAAGAGCATGTGGAGACCGGAAAGAATCACGGTGTCTTTTTGGGAGATGAGAGCGGTTATGTAAGACAGTTTCTGCATAAAATGTCTGTAGAAAAGCTTACAGAGGTAGGGGCAGTTAACGCTCATGGCAATGTGGACATTGATACCGGTGCCATTATGCTGGATCACAATCTGTTAAATGCACTTTTTAATCTCATCAGCACCGACGGGGAAGTAGACCCGGTAAAATTTGCAAAATTTGTCAATGAAAAAGCAAGAATCAGCTTTTACGGAGACTTTTTATACCCGTTAGCATCGGAATCCACTTATGATCGGTATTTAAAAGAAAAACCGGAAGGTACTTTTTGTGCCGAGCTGGAGGAATGCCGTAAAATTTTATGGGATACTTTAAGCCCATTTAGCTTAAAGCTTTTATGCCTGTCTCCGGCACAGTTTATTCATTTTGGAACGACCAGGGAACTTCTTCATCTGGTGACAGAGGGAGTAGACGACTACGAGTTCCTTGGCTGGAAGAGCCAGGTGTTTGGCGTAGAAGGCAATGGCGGCAACTGTGCCTACAGTAACAGCTACATTCAGGAGGGAGCCGTTGTCAGCTCCAAATCCTATATTGAAGACAGCTATCTTTACGGAGATACCCATATTTCCGAAGGCTGTGTCATTTCCGGTGTGACCTTAAAAGATAAGAATGTATCGGCGGGTGTGACCCTTCACGGATTAAAGCTGCGTAATGGTAAATTTGTGGTACGTGTTTACGGAACCCTGGACAACCCCAAGGGATATTTAGAGGATAATGCACCATTTTTAAATACTACCATGAAGGAAATGCCAAAGCTTTTGGGACTTTCTATGGAAGAACTCTGGGGCGAGGAAGAACCATACCTGTGGTTTGCGAAGCTCTATCCGGTATGTGATTCCGTTGAGGAAGCTGTGACAGAAAGCTTAAAACTGGTAGAGGTTTTAGCAGGAAGAGAAAAGGTTTCTTTAGAATATAAAAACAGCCGGCGAATGAGTCTTTATGAAAGCTTTAATGAAGCAGATACGACGCAGATGCTGGCATGGCAGGAAAATCTGGAGAAAAAAATTCGGGTATCCAGATTTTTAAAAGCCATTGACGAGAGAAAAGAGATTGAAGAGGCAGCCAAAGCCTTTGGCAGCAAAGGTGTAGGAGAAAAGCATCTTCAGGAACTTTTGGAAATTGCAAAAGATGCAGATTTTAGCAGAAAGATGCGCATCTATTATTATCTTTCCAGAATGACAAACGGACACGTCAGTGAAGACCTGGAGACTGCCTGCTTCCAGTATATATGTAAGGAATTATATGATGCAGTCGTTGCAGATATTGACTGTGAGGAACAATACCATATTGCAAATGATGAGGTGACCATCGAGCTTCCGGTTCGTGTAAACTTTGGAGGCGGCTGGTCTGATACACCGCCATATTGTAACGAGCATGGTGGAACTGTTTTAAATGCAGCCATCAGCTTAAATGGAAGGCTGCCTATCGTAGCAGAGGTAAAAAGAATCAATAAACCGGCAGTGGTGCTTGCAAGCACGGACCTTGGGGCAGAGGCAGATTTTACAGATATGAAGGAGCTTCAAAACTGCCATGATCCATTTGATACCTTTGCACTTCATAAAGCAGCACTCATTGCCTGCGGTATTATCCCGAGAGAGGGAGAATATAGCTTAGAGCAGCTTTTGAAAAAAGTGGGCGGAGGACTTTACCTGTCTACAGCTGTGCGCGGAATTCCGAAAGGCTCCGGACTTGGCACAAGTTCTATGCTGGCAGCAGCCTGTGTGAAAGGCATTTTTGAATTTATTGGGAAAGACATCAGTGAAAATGAGCTGTATTCCCGTGTGCTTTGCATGGAACAGATCATGAGTACCGGCGGTGGCTGGCAGGATCAGGTGGGAGGTCTTACTCCCGGCGTGAAGCTTGTGCATACCGTACCAGGTATTAAGCAAAATATTCAGGTGGATCATATTGTAATTCCTGAGGAAGCAAAAAGAGAGCTTCAGGAACGTTTTGCCCTGATCTACACAGGACAGAGACGACTGGCCAGAAATCTCTTAAGAGAAGTAGTCGGCGGTTACATCGGCTCCCGCAAAAATTCCATCGATGTGTTATATGAGATCCAGAAGAGTGCCATTTTGATGAAGTTTGAGTTGGAAAAAGGAAACATTGATGCCTTTGCCAGACTTTTGGATGAACACTGGGAGCTTTCCAAACGATTGGATGGGGGCTGCACCAATACCTGTATTGACCAGATATTCCTAAGCGTAGAAGATATGCTGGATGCGAAAATGATCTGCGGTGCCGGCGGCGGTGGATTTTTGCAGGTCATCCTGAAAAAAGGCTATACAAAGGATGACTTAAGTAAGAGAATCCAAAGCGTATTCCAGGATAGCGGTGTAGCTGTCTGGGATTGCGAACTGATATAAAATGAGGATACTGTTTTGAAAATAGCACAGATTAATACGGTATGCGGCAACGGAAGTGTAGGCCGCATTACCGTGGATATTTATCATGCCTTAAAAAAGGCCGGGCATGAGGGGAAGATTTTTTACGGACGAAGAACAGCACCGGAAGGCATTGATGCAGAGCGTATAGGAACCAATCCGGATATGGGAATCCATGTGCTGTCTACCTTCTTTACCGGAACCCACGGATTTAACTCCACAAAGCAGACAGAAAAGTTGATTGAGAAGCTTCAAAGCTATGATCCGGATCTCATCCACCTTCATAACATCCATGGATTTTATCTCAATGTGGAAAAGCTTTTTGCCTATTTAAAGGCAAGTGGAAAACCGGTGATCTGGACACTCCATGACTGTTGGAGCTTTACGGGACATTGTGCTTATTTTGATTATGTGCAGTGTGATAAATGGAAAACAGGGTGCCATCACTGTCCGCAGTACCGAAATTCCTACCCCTATGCACTGTTTAGGGACGCCAGTGATGTAAATTATGCCCGAAAAAAAGAGACCTTCCTGGGAGTGGAAAATCTTACCATTGTTACACCTTCTAAGTGGCTGGCAGCGCTGGTAAAAGAATCCTTTTTAAAGGAATATCCGGTAAGAGTCATTCCCAATGGCATTGATCTGGAAAAATTTGTACCACAGGAAGCAAAGTCGGATGGAAAGCACCTCATTCTGGGCGTCGCTAATGTGTGGGATCGCAGGAAAGGCCTGGAATATATGAAGGAGCTTCATGGAATGCTGGATCCGGATAAATATGAGGTTGCTGTGGTAGGCGTGAGCAAAAAACAGATAAAAGACCTTCCAAAGGGAATGATCGGAATCGAACATACGAAAAATGTGGAAGAACTCACGGAGCTTTATTCGAGAGCCAGTGTTTATGTAAATCCTACCCTGGAGGACAATTTCCCTACCACAAATCTGGAGGCTTTGGCCTGTGGAACACCGGTGGTCACTTTTGCAACCGGGGGAAGTGTGGAAGCCGTGGACGAATCCTGCGGAAAAATCGTACCTCAAAGGGACACGGCAAAGCTTAAAGAAGCAGTGCTGGAGCTTTGCGAAAAGAGAGAAGAAATGAGAGAGGCATGCAGAAAGCGTGCCCTTGCTTTTAATAAATATGACAGATTTGGAGAATATTTAACTCTATATGAAGAAAGTATCGATCATCACCACCACCTATAATGACAGTGAGAATCTAAAAAAGACCATTGCCCAGGTGGAGGCTCAGGATTATGAAAATATAGAATACATTATTGTGGACGGCGCATCCGGAGATGATACGTTGGACGTCATCCGGGAGGCAAAGAAACGGTTCGGAGACCGGCTTTTGTGGATCTCTGAAAAAGACAGCGGCATTTACGATGCCATCAATAAAGGCCTTAAAATGGCTACCGGAGACTACATCGGTCTTTGTTTTGACCGGTTTGCCTGCGTGGATGCAGTGTCTAAGATGGTAGCTGTCATGGAAGCGGAAGGAACCGACGGGGTTCATGCAGACTTAAATTATGTGGATGGGGAAAAGATCATCCGTAAATGGAGACAGGGTCAGGGAAATATTCGCACCGGATGGATGCCGGGACATCCCACCTTGTATTTAAAAAGAGAGGTTTATGAAACCTACGGTCTTTATAAGACAGATTACCGCATTGCAGCGGACTATGAATATATGATCAGAATCTTAAAGGATGGAAAGGTGAAATTGTCCTACATTCCGGAGGTTCTCATAAAGATGTCCCATGGAGGTACCAGTACCAACGGCCTTGGAGCCTACCTTGAGGGTCTGCGGGAAGGCCACCGTGCATTGAAGGAAAATGATATCAAATTTGCATTTGTTACAGATATATTACGAATTTTTAGAACTTTGTTACAGTTTCTGTAGAAAACTACGGAAAGATATGGTACAATGAAGGGTATGAAATGTTTAGTAATCATTCCTGCCTATAATGAGCAGGACAATATTGTAAGAGTTATTGAAAATTTAAAGAATAACTATCCTCAGTATGATTATGTGATCATTAACGATGGTTCCTCAGATTCCACACCGGAAATCTGCAGGGCCAGAGGCTATGAGCTTATCGATCTTCCGGTAAATCTGGGATTGGCAGGAGCTTTTCAGACGGGCTTAAAATATGCCTACGAAAAAAAATACGATTATGCCATCCAGTTTGATGCGGACGGTCAGCACCGCCCGGAATACATCGGGGATATGTTAAAGAAAATGGAGGAAGGCTATGATATTGTCATAGGCTCCCGTTTTGTTGTGAAGAAAAAGCCAAAATCCATGCGTATGCTGGGAAGCAACCTGATTTCTTTGGCTATGAAGCTGACCACAGGGCATAAGATCAAGGATCCAACTTCAGGTATGCGAATGTTTAACCAGAAGATGATCGCAGAATTTGCTCTGAACATGAATTACGGGCCGGAACCGGATACGGTATCTTATCTGCTAAAACAGGGTGCAACCATTGCAGAGGTGCAGGTGGAGATGGATGAGCGTATTGCCGGAGCAAGCTATCTGACCATGGGACGTTCCATGATGTACATGATGCGGATGCTCATATCCATTTTGCTGATCCAGAATTTCAGAAAACGCCGGAAGGTGGAAAAAATTGTCATGGAGGAGGTCTAAGATGTCACCAGTATTTCAGCTGCTCCTGATCTGCGGAGCATTTTTCATGACATTTTACATTTTAAAAAGAATCAGGCAGTCCAAACTGCAGATTGAATATGCCATCTTTTGGATCATATTTTCCCTGATTCTTGTTGTGTTTAGTGTGTTCCCATTCCTCGTAGCCATGTTTACAAGAGCCATTGGAATGGAACTGCCCGTAAACTTTATCTTCCTGTTCTTTATTTTCATCCTGATCTTAAAGGCATTTTTCCAGACCATTGAGACTTCGGTTCTGGAAAATAAGGTGAGAAATCTTACCCAGCGCCTTGCCATTGAAGAGAAGGACCGTCAGGAAGAATTAAAAGCAATGAAAAAAAGAATCGAAGAATTAGAAAAAAAGATTTCGGAGGAAAAATAAAGATGAAAAAAATTATTGTGACAGGATGTAACGGCCAGCTGGGTCGTGCCATCAATGCCCAGTATGAAGGAAGTATAGAATACGAACTGATCAACACCGATGTGGCAGATCTTGATATCACCGATGTGGATGCAGTGCTTAAACATGTCAGAGAAGTAAAGCCCTATGCCATCATTAACTGTGCTGCATATACAGCAGTAGATAAATGTGAGACAGAGGAAGAACTGGCATTTAAGATCAATGCCATTGGACCAAGAAATCTGGCAATCGCTGCAGCAGAAGCAGATGCAAAACTCATTCATGTATCTACAGACTATGTATTTGCCGGAGATGCGGACACACCTTATCTGGAAACTGATATCCCATGTCCACAGAGTGCTTATGGACGAACCAAGCTTGCAGGAGAAGAATTTGTAAAAATGTTTGCAAAGAAATACTTTATCGTACGTACTGCATGGCTTTATGGTGACGGACATAACTTTGTAAAGACTATGCTTCGTCTTGCTGAGACAAGAGATGAAGTGGGTGTTGTAGCAGATCAGCTGGGAAGTCCTACCAGTGCCCTGGAGCTTGCAAAATCTATTGTAAGTCTGGTGCCTACTGATAATTACGGAATCTTCCACGGAACCTGTGAAGGATATTGCAGCTGGGCTGATTTTGCAGAGAAGATTTTTGAAAAAGCAGGCAAGGACACAAAAGTTAAACGCCTCACCACTGAAGAGTATCCGACACCAACCAAACGTCCTGCATATTCTGTATTAGAGAACAGAATGTTCAAACTGACTTCTGACTTTATGTTTGCACATTGGGAGGATGCACTGGACGTTTATATGAAAGAATTGTTAGGTTAAAAGCTATGGAAAAGAAAAACATTTTATATATTGTCATTCCCTGCTATAACGAGGAAGCTGTCATCCGGGAAACTGCAAAACAGGTTGCTATCAAAATGCAGCAGCTCTATGAGCAGGAACTGATCTCAGAAAAAAGTAAGGTGCTTTTTGTAGATGACGGGTCCAAGGATATGACCTGGCCTATGATCGAAGCACTTCATGCAGAAAATCCTATGTATGCAGGGGTGAAGCTATCCAGAAACAAGGGACATCAAAATGCTCTGGTAGCAGGACTTTCCACTGCAGTAAAATATGCAGACATGATTGTATCTATGGACGCTGATCTTCAGGATGATATTAACGCCATTGATGGCTTCGTACAGAAATATTATGAAGGCTGCGAGGTGGTCTACGGTGTCCGCAGTGCCAGAAAGACAGATACTTTCTTTAAAAAATTTACCGCACAGGGCTTTTATAAAATGATGATGGCCATGGGCGTGGACATTGTCTATAATCATGCAGACTATCGGCTTATGAGCAAACGTGCCGTAGAAGAAATGCTGAAATTTAAGGAAGTCAATCTCTTCCTTCGAGGCATTGTACCATTGGTAGGCTTCAAATCCGACAGTGTGTACTATGAAAGAGCCGAGCGTTTTGCAGGAGAATCCAAGTATCCGTTAAAGAAGATGCTGGCATTTGCCATTGACGGAATCACATCCTTCAGCATCAAACCGATCCGTATGATCACAACCCTTGGATTTTTCATTTTCCTGGTGAGTATCTGTATGCTGATTTATTCGCTGATCAGACATTTTACAGGACATACCAGCATTGGCTGGTCTTCCATGTTCGTATCCATCTGGGCCATTGGCGGGTTACAGATTCTATCCATTGGAGTCATTGGAGAATATATCGGCAAGATTTACATGGAGACAAAGGAACGGCCGAAATTTATTATTGAGAAAGAATTAGATTAGGAGATATTTGATGAAAACAAAGAAATGGGAAATATCAGATCTTTTACTGATTGCAGGTGTGACCATTTTGAGTGTCTTAATCAGACTGAGTGTCAAGCATGTCATTTCCGGTGACTGGACTGCCTGGTGGGAGTTATGGTTTGCAGAGTTATACAAAGGTGGCTTTGGAGCTTTGGCAGGAGACTGGTATGACTATGCACCGCCATTTGTATATTTACTCTGGTTTATCACTATTTTGCCGGTCAACTGTATGACAGGCTTTAAGGCGATGATGAGCGGCTTTGATTTTATGGCAGCTATTGTGGGTGCATTGATTATTTATGAGCTGACAAGGAGCAAAACAAAGTCTGTGCTGACCTACGGGATTTTTATGCTCAGTCCGGTGTTTATCGTAAACAGCGTGCTATGGGCACAGTGTGATATGCTGCCCATGTTCTGGGTTTTGCTTTGTGTCTACTTTATCATCAAGGACAGACCCTGCCTTGGGATGTTCTTTTTCGGTGTGGCCTTCGCATTTAAGCTTCAGCCCTTATGGCTGCTGCCCATGTTTGTTATTTTGTGGCTGAATAAAAAAGTGAAATTACAGCATTTTCTGTGGCTTCCGGTTAATTATTTTATCGGAATCATTCCGGCATGGATGGCGGGAAAGCCGCTGTGGGAATGTCTGGATGTATATTTTTCCCAGACAACCGAGGAAATGTGGGCGCTGGTGTTAAAATACACCAACATTTACTACCTGATTGGTCCGGATAAATTTATTGAAGAATACCACACTGCAGGTATCTGGCTGACCCTTGGGGTGTTTATGATCGTCTTATATTATATGGGACGTAAAAAAGTGAAGATCACAAAGGAATTTGTGCTATTATTGGGAGCATTTTTCGGTCTTCTGGCACCATTTTTCCTTCCTCATATGCATGAGAGATATTCCTTCTTTGCAGAAGTATTCCTGCTGCTTTATATGATGGTCAGACCATCGAAATATTATCTTTTCGTGCTGCAGTCTCTGACATCCTTCATGGGATATTCCATGTTCCTTGCCAAAGACTGGACTTTACCATTGGAATATATGCCTTTTGTGACCCTGTTTGTATTATTTATGACAGGCTACGAGGTTTACAAATATTTGAATGATCCTGACAATCAGGATCTGGAAGCAGTGGAGGTGGCGCATGTTGGATAAAATGTTACGTGATCTGGTTCACTGCGAATTCCAGATTGGAAAGTTTACCTTTGCATTTTTGGATGTGCTTCTGGCAGTATGCATCACTTTTGTAGCAGTACAGATTCGCATGCCGGTTTTTGGAGCTGCAAAAATCACCGGTCCTGCCACAGGAAGCTTTCAGCTGCTGTGCCTATGCCTTGACTTTGTCCTGGCAGTTTTGATGGCAGTTTTTACCTGGAATGTAACAAAAAGTAAGGTAAAAGCCACAGGAATCTATGCACTTGCAGTCATCTGGCCGGTATTTGCCGGAAACAGTGCATTAAACGGCGGCTATGAAGTCGTGGGTGCAGTGATCTTACTGGCACTTCTTGCTGTCACAGCCATCAGAGGATCCTATACATACCCGGCATTCTGGGCATTGACGGCTCTTACCTGCGGATTTCAGATTCTGCAGAGTGACGGTATGGGAGAAAAGCTGACCAATTGCTGGCCAAATGTGTACACTCTGTTTAGCGAGACTGGATTTTTAGCAGAATATGGTTATGCGGGAAAGATTTTCGTGATTGGCGTACTTCTCATGGGACTTTATTATATTTCCAAGCTGGAGTTTCAGGTAACACCAAAGCTTTTGGTGCTGTCAGGTCTGTTTTTCAGTCTGTTTGTAACTTTATTCTATCCGTTTATGAACTATCGCAGTGGATTTTTAGCAAATGTGTTTGCGCTGCTTCTGTTTATGATGGATAAGAAAAAGTGTTATGTACCCATATTCCTGTGTATCATTTCCTATGTGTCTTTCTCATTGTTCCACAATGGAGAAATCGGCATTTATTACTGGATCTATGCACTGGGTGTACTGGCACTGACCATGGATGCGGGAACTGCTCTTTTTAAAGAGCTTCATGCAGGAAAAAATGTATGAAAAATGAACAGTTAGATTATATAAATGGTTTAAAGGGAATTGGTGCAGGTATGGTATATCTGTGCCATTTCGTGTTTGCATTTTACTACGGAATGTACAGTCTGGAAGCTGCTGATTGTCATCTTCCAGGAAATCTGGACATTGCCATGGGACAGTCTCCCTTAAATATTTTGTTTAGCGGGAACTTTGCGGTCAGACTTTTCCTTGTCATGAGCGGCTATGTGCTCTGCCTTGGATATTTTAAGACAAGGGATAAAGACCGTTTGGTAAAGAGTGCAAAAAAGCGGTACTTTCGTCTGCTTCCGCCCATTCTGATTACCAATGTGTTGATCTGTCATTTAATGCTGGCAGGTGCCTATCGTAATGTACCGGTGGCAGAACTGACCGGATCTGCCTGGCTTGCAGGCTTTAACCGCTGTGAGCCAAGCCTTTTAAAGGCTGTTTGGGAAGCGGTATTTGGATGTTTTTTTCTGGGAAGCAATCAGTTTAACGGTGTTCTATGGACCATTCCTTATCTGTTCCTGGGCGCCTTGTTTGTTTATGGCACCGCATGGCTCCTTGGAGATAAAAGATGGCGATATATTCCCTATGCCGTTTTAGGTGCAGCCTTGTTTTTAACAGATTACGCAGGGGTGTTCCTTGGATTTGTACTCTGTGACATCGTGCATACCCAGGAGAAGCTGGTAGAGTGGCTCAAAAAACAAAAAGTACTTTTGTGGGCAGTTTTTATCATTGGATTTTATTTGAGCTCTTACCCATCGGCAGGAACTCATCTGGAAGGAACCATTTATGGAATCATGCCAATCGTCATGGTCATTCCATTTCATCTGGCAGGCGCCCTGATGATGGTGGCAGCGGTAGTCCTTTTAGAACCATTACAGAAGTTTTTTGGAGCCAGACCCTTTGTGTGGCTGGGGGAGATTTCCTATAGCTTTTATCTGGTACATTTTCCGGTGATTGCAACTGTGGGCTGCGGATTGTTTGAGATCCTGTATGGAAAAATGTCTTATCTGTTGGCAACTTTGATTGTATTTGCAGTTACTACGGTATTGACTGTGGGGATTTCCATGGTGTCTAAGAAGTTTATCGAACCTTTGGGGGATTTTTTCTCTTAAGTAACGCCTGACGGATTGTGGTTACACCACGTCGCAGGCGTCGTCGGCTCCAACTAGTCTAAGAACATCTAATCACTCGCAGGAGAGCCTGCTTCGCGAAGATGTTCTAAGACGGATTTTCCGCCTCCTTGGGCTTGACGCTCCGCGGTGCAACCACAACCCGTCAGGCTGTGCTTCAAGAAATAAAAAAATCCATGTAAATTGTTGGTAATACTATGATAGGAGATGCTATGAAAAACATGACATCTGTGAAAAAACAAAATAGAGAGTTATGGCTGGACATCGCTAAGGCTTACGGAATCTTTCTGGTGGTCATCAACCATCTGGAGATTCATATTCCGCTGGTGACGTTCTTTGGTGGAATGTTCTATATGCCGGTGTTCTTTGTGGCTGCAGGATATACTTACCGGAACAAAGGAGAAAGTTTCCAGGCATTTGCAGCCAATAAGGCAAAGCGTTTACTGCTTCCGTATCTGGTATGCAACATTTTGTTAGTTGCATTTTATATGGTAAGAGCCGGCGGTTTTTCAAAACCGGCACTTTTGGGCATCTTATATTCCAGAAGTATGCTCATGTCGGCTAAAAGCAGCTGGAATATGGCTCTGATGCCGGCTTTAAATGCACCGACATGGTTTTTAGCATGTCTGTTTTTGTGTCTCTGTCTTTATTTTCTTATTGATCGAAAGTTTACAGAGAAAAATAAGCGAAGGAAAGTAATTGTACTTGCAATGCTGGTGGGAGTTGTTCTTCGGACTCTGTCACCGGTGCTTCTTCCGTGGAGTCTGGAAAATGCATTGTTTTTCTTAGGGTTTCTGGAGGTTGGTCGTTTCTTAAAAGAAACAGGACTTTTCTGGCTTCGGAAAAATGAGTGGATCTATGCAAATTTCCTCATTGCATTTGTGGCACTGTCCTATCTGCAGGGAAGTGTGAATGTATCGATCAGTGAGTATGGACGTTCCATGATCCTGTATTTCTTTACGGGTGCATTGGGAAGCGTTCTCTGTATGAAGGCAGCAGAGCTGACAGAAAAATACTTGAAAGTGCTTGCGAAACCGATCGCTTTTGTGGGCAGACATACGCTGGCGATTTTATGTTGGCACCTGTTAGCTATTGAGATTTTGAGGAAATTTTTCTTCTAAGGGACGCCATGTGAGGGTGCAGGTACCTCACTTCGCAGGCGTCGTCGGCTCCAACTAGCCTAAGAACATCTAATCACTCGCAGGAGAGCCTGCTTCGCGAAGATGTTCTAAGGCGGATTTTCCGCCTCCTTGGGCTTAACGCTTCGTGAGGCACCTGCACCCTCATGCGGCTGTCACTTGAAGGAATTTAATGAAAAATAAAGGAATCCCAGATGAATAAAGAAATAATAAGGAAAATTGAATATTCCGTGGCAGCGGTACTGACCCTGATCGTTCTTGGTACCTGTGTTTACCAGCTGCGTTTTGGTATTGATGTGCAGGATACTTCTTCCTACTTAACAAAGTTCCGTTACTTTTTCGAGAAGGGTACCGGTGGAAATGCATTGTATTACCTTCTGGGAGAATTCTTAGGTAGTCTGGTATTTCATCTGTTTCCGACCCTTTATGCCATGAATGTGACAGGGCTTATTGTCTGGATATTGACCGGGGTACTGATCTACCGAATCATGAGACCTTACCTTAGTACCATACCTTTAATGGCAGCGGTTCTTGGGGGAGTTGCTTTTGGTGTCTCCTGGGTTCGCTGTGTGAACTGGAATGCATGGAGTGTTCTATTCCTGACTATGGGGATTTTATTCCTGATCAACGGATTTGAGACCGGAAAAGGAAACTGGTTTTACGCTGCCGGATTGATCCTTGGCTGGAATGTCTTTGTGCGCATCCCTAATATCATGTTTTTGGTGGCTTTGTCATTGTCTATTCCGGTGTATTACATGAGCAGTAAAGACTGGAAAAACAGCCTGAAAACAGCTTTGGGCAAGTTTTTAAGAATGGTATCCGGTGGTGTGATTGCAGGAATTACCGGTGTTGCATTTTCAATCCTCTTCCTTGGTTTTGATAAGTTTCTTGCAGATCTTGGCTGGTTAATGGGCTCTACCGGGGATTCAGGATCCAAACATAATATTTTTGATATGGTGGCACAGATCACAATCGGTGTCATGGATGGGGCACAGCAGTGGGTGAAATATGGTGTCATCATCGGCGTGGTGATCTTACTGTGCCTTGCAGTGAAAAAGCTTTGGAAAAAGGATATGACACTTGTCGGATGTATTCTGGCAGCTGTATTTGCTTTAGCCATTGGCTTTACCAGAGAGGTTACCTACAGCAGCTGTCCTACACTGATCAGTGTGCAGAATTTTATTGCTTACGGTGGCGTTGCCTTTGGTTTTTTTGCAACCTTTTGGTTTTATCGTAAAGATAAGCCTTTTGCCATTCTTTGCCTGCTCGAAGCATTATCAGTACTTTCCCTGACCATCGGAACAGACACAGGAAGTATTTTCTTTAGAGTTTATATGGCATTACCTGCAGCTGTAATGGCAGCAGTATTGTGGAAATTAGAAATCAGAGAATTTCGGATTCTGGCAGTTTTTATCGTAGTTTTAACACTGGCTACCGGGCAGAACTGCAATCAGAATTATATTTACCATGACGGAGAAAACGGCGAGGTATTGAACAGTACTATTGATGCAGAAGTGTTTGAAGGAATGTACACGACAGCATCCCGGGCTGAGTATGTGAACCGTCTCATAGAGCTTTTGAAACCCTATGGGAACAAGGAACTTCTGACCATTGGAGCCTTTAATGTGGGTCATAACGTGACCGACATGAAAACATTTTTTGACAGTGCATGGTCAGATCTTGATTATCTGTCTATGACGGAATATAACACAGTGCTGGATACTAAAATCTCTGATGGAAATGTACCGGTCATTGTGATTGCAACGGAAGAAATCAACGGGGCCTACTGGGTGCCTGAGAAGATAGATATTTTGGAAGAACTGGTGCAGACTGATCTGTATGAAACACTTTATCAGGATGAGTGGTACAGTGTGTATGTGCCGGCAAAGTAACAAGAAAGGACTCACAAAAGAGATGAGTAAAATAGCAGTTTTAATCCCGTGTTATAATGAGAGCAAAACAATACAGAAGGTTGTGTTAGACTGGAAAACGGAAATACCGGAAGCAGAAATCTATGTGTATGATAATAATTCTACTGATGGCACTGTTGATTTGGCAAAAGAAGCAGGTGCTATTGTGCGATATGAATACCAGCAGGGTAAAGGAAATGTTGTCAGACGCATGTTTCAGGAAATAGAGGCAGACTGCTACATTTTAATAGATGGTGATGATACTTATCCGGCGGAATGTGCTAAAGAAATGGTTTATAGAGTTTTGACTAGGCAGGCTGATATGGTAGTTGGTGACCGACTTTCATCTACGTATTTCGAAGAAAATAAAAGGCCATTTCATAACTTTGGAAACTCTATAGTGAGGTCTTCTATCAACTGTATTTTTAAAAGCAATATACAGGATATTATGACAGGATATCGGGCATTCAGTCATCGGTTTGTAAAAACATTTCCGGTGCTGTCAAAAGGTTTCGAAATTGAGACAGAAATGACTATTCATGCGATCTCCATGAATATGGCTATTGAAAATGTGATCGTCGATTATCGCGACAGACCGGAGGGAAGTGAGTCAAAGTTAAATACAGTCAATGATGGACTCAAAGTCCTTTTGACGATTTTCAATCTCTTTAGAAATTATAAGCCATTGCAGTTTTTTTCAGTATTTGCTGCAATTTTGTTGGTGATAGATGCAGCTGTATTTATTCCAAATGTGATGATTCCTTTTTATGAAACAGGCTTGGTAGAAAAATTTCCAACATTGATCGTATGTGGCTTTATTGCCTTATCTGCGGTGCTTGCAATTTTTAACGGCATGATTTTGGATGCCATTCGAATGAAAGAACGCAGGGAGTTTGAATTTCGATTATCCCTGTTAAATATCATAAAAAACACAAAGTAAAGAGGAAATAGTATGCTTAAAGAAATAAAAAATCTGCTATTGATTTTTATTACTCTCGTTGCGGTAGGTTACTTGGCGTTGGTCTGCGTCTATGCTCTTCCAACAAAGCCAATACAAACAAATGTCATGGAAGCTTCCAATATTTTACAGATGGAAGACTCGCATCCGGAGTTGATTTATGGTCATCAGGATACAATGCTTGATAATTTAACAGATTCTATTATGATGAACATTGCCCGTTTCGAAAAAGAAGAGAATGTTTTTCAGGAAGCATTGTTGAATAAACGTGTTATGGCTCATGGACTCATGGATTCAGAATTGTTAGCCGAAGAAGCTGCAGGAAAAATTGCAGGGGATGAAGCCGTTAGTTATGGTCGATATTGGCATGGTTACTTATTATATTTGAAGCCGTTTTTGATGGTATTCAATTATGGACAGATTCGTTATTTTATTGGAATGATTCAGTTGGGCTTATTTGTATCGGTTGTATATTTATTTGTAAAGAAAAATAAAGCAAGTCATATCATACCATTTACAGCAGCATATTTTTTCCTGAACCCTGCGTTATTATCATTGTCATTACAGTATTTTCCGGCATCGGTACTGACAATGCTTCAGTTTCTTGTGTTGCTTTTACAGGAAGAAAAATATAGAGAAAATCATAAGAGATGGATTTATCATTTCTTTATTGTAGGATGTCTCATTTCCTATTTTGATCTTTTGACTTATCCGTTGCTGACTTTAGGAATGCCATTAACCTTTTTGTTGGTTGAAAACAGAAAGTCCATGAAAGATAGCATTGTGCGTTTTCTCCAAAGCTGTATGGCATGGGGAGCAGGCTATGGAATGATGTGGGGAAGTAAATGGATACTTGCTACATTACTGACAGAGGAAAATATTATCAAAGATGCCCTTGGAAATGTTCTAATCCGGGTAGGTGCATCAGATAATGAAGTGAAGGCATCTTTTGTACAGGTTATTATGAAGAATATTGGAGCAAATAAACTGTGCCTGTTAACTGTTGTACTGGTATTCATCGGAATTATTCTGTATTGCATTTTGAAAAGACGATCCATAGATTTTGGAAAACTTGATTTTGGTGTTTTATTATGTGCGATGCTGCCGTTTGCGTGGTATGTAGCAGTTTCAAACCATTCTTATATTCATTACTGGTTTACTTATCGTATTTTGGCAATCAGTATTTATGCGATATTGATCTGTACCATAAGGTTATTTGAATCGAAGTAGAAGGAGAAAAAGATGCTAAAGTTTATGAAAGAAAATATAGATGAAATCATGAAATGGGCGAATCTACTATTTCTGTTTTTGTTTTCGCTCCATTTGTACAATTTCCCGGATAAATTTATAATTTTATGGTGTGGATTTTTCATGTTGGTATTTGTAATGCAGTATAAAAAATTATGTCTGGACAGAATTTTCTGGATTTTGGCACTGGCGATTATTTTGAATGGTCTTGGAACCTATTATTATCTTAGAGATAGCTTAGGATATACATGGGGTAATATTATCAAAATGGTTGTTCCTACAATTTTAGTATATCCCTATATGAAGCAATTGGCATGGAATAGAAAAGATGAATATTTGGAAAAAATCATATTGGCAATTGCATTGGGTACCTTCGTGTATTCTATGCTCAACTATTATTCATTTTGGGAAGGAGGAAGTGTTTTCATAAATGGAGAAAGAAGAAGTTGGTGCGACTTTTGGACCAGATATGGATGGGCTTCTACCCAATACAGTTATTGGGGCTGTTTTATTGTTGGACTGGGCGGATATGGATTCTATCTTCTTTCTGAGAGAAAATGGATTAAGGGGATTCTGGTACTGGGAATGATTGCTGTGGAGAATTATATTCAGATTGCAGTACTTAACCGGATGGTTCTTTGCATTACACTTGTTTCATTTGCTGTCAGTTTCTTAATGTTTCTTTTCCTGAATAGAAAAGATGGAACGAAAATCAGACAGGCAATCATTGCCCTGTTGCTTGTTTTTGCAGTGATTATTTTATTCATAGTTATTAAGTTACCTGACGTACAGTCAAATGATGATTTTCAAAGTATTCTGACCCGCGATGGAGGTATCTTCAAAAATGTTCGTTTTCAGATGATTTATGAAGCAATCCTGAAGTTACCCTCTCATTGGAAAGGTGGAGCAACCATGTGGGCAGCAGGAAACTATTGGGTACATAACTACTGGCTCCAGGTTGCAAATGTGTCAGGTCTTCTTCCGTTTATATTATGGATGATAGTAAATGTTTCAGTTGTAATCGATACCATCAAGATTATCAAACATCCGGAAATTGGAAACA
>CALZFY010000020.1:0-30336 GCA_945786935.1 uncultured Lachnoclostridium sp. | reverse complement strand
TGCTACAAGAGAAAGCTATGGAAAAACCTTAGCAGAGCTTGGAGCTGAAAACCCAAATATCGTGGTATTGGATGCGGACCTTGCAGGATCCACAAAAACAGGAATTTTCGGGAAAGCATTCCCGGAAAGACATATTAACTGCGGTATCGCAGAAGGCAATATGATGTCTGTTGCAGCAGGTCTTGCAGCATCAGGAAAGACTGTATTTGCCTCTTCCTTTGCCATGTTTGCATCAGGACGTGCTTATGAGCAGATTCGTAACTCCATCGGCTATCCCCATCTCAATGTAAAGATCGGTGCAAGCCATGCAGGTATCTCCGTAGGTGAAGACGGTGCGACTCATCAGTGTAATGAAGATTTTGCATTGATGCGTTCTATTCCGGGGATGGTAGTGATCTGTCCGTCAGATGACGTGGAAGCGAAAGCAGCTGTCCGTGCAGCAGCAGAATATGATGGACCGGTTTATTTAAGACTTGGCCGTCTGGCTGTTCCGGTATTTAACGATCCGGAAACCTACAAATTTGAAATGGGCAAAGGTGTTGTCATGAAGGAAGGAACGGATGTGACCATCGTTGCAACAGGTCTGGAAGTCAATGAAGCCCTGCAGGCTGCAAAGCTTTTGGAAGAAGACGGTATTCATGCGGAAGTCATCAACATTCATACCATCAAACCAATTGATAAGGAACTTCTGGCTGCTTCTGCAAAGAAGACAGGCAAGGTTGTGACGGTAGAAGAGCATTCTATTATCGGTGGCCTTGGAAGTGCAGTTTGTGAAGCACTTTGCGAAACGGTACCTACGCCGGTACTTCGCATCGGTATTCAGGATGTTTACGGTGAATCTGGTCCTGCCAAAGCACTGATTGCAAAATACGGTCTGGACGGAGCAGGAATCTGTCAGAAGGTAAAAGAATTTTTAGGAAAATAAGTCAAAATGTTCAGTAATCTCTGAATAGATAAAAATTTTCATTATAAAAAAGCACTGTATGAAAGAACTTTTCAAAAAAGTCTTCGACACAGTGCTTTTTTGATGCTCTTAATCAACACGTTTGCTACCCCAGAAGAAGAGTGCCACGGTTCCGGGACCAGTATGGCTTCCGATGGTGGTGCCGATGGAATTGATCTCCACAGATCCGTTTAAATGCGGAAAACGTTCTTCTACAAGTCTTGCCACTTCCTTAGCGTCCTCAAGGCAGGCGGAGTTGGAAATGTAGCATTTTCCGTTGTAATCGGTTCCGTTTTCTGCAAATTCCACCATCTTATCTACAATGGCCATAATTGCCTTTTTCTTGGTACGGATCTTGTACCTTGGGATTAGTTTACCCTCAAAGCTTACATTTAAAAGAGGGCAGATATTTAAAAGGTTTCCTACAAAACCGGAGGTTTTGGAAACACGGCCGCCCTTTACAAAGAAAGTAAGATCAGAAGAGAAAAACCAGTGATGAAGCTTCAGTTTATTTTCCTCAGCCCAGGCTGCCAGATCTTTCGCGGACATTCCTTCATCCCGAAGATCTGCCAGACGGTCCATGAGAAGACCATAGCCTGAGGATGCAGCCAATGAGTCGACGATGTAGATCTCTCTGTCCGGATATGTTTCCAAAAGCTCCTCTCTGGCGATACATGCAGAGTTGTAAACCCCGGAAATACCGGAAGAAAGCGTCAGATGAACGATATCCTTTCCGTCTCTCAGGAAGGGTTCAAAATATTCCATAAATTCTTCAGCATTGATCTGAGAGGTTTTGGTATCAGCACCATCTACCATAGCCTGATAAAATTTGTCAAAGGCAATGGATTCTCCTAAATCATCCAGGTAGGATTTGCCGTCCAATTCAAAGTGGAAACATATGTAGGAAATATTTCTTTTCTGAAAATGCTCTTTTGTCATATCTGCTGTGGAGCAGCAGCTTAAGATATAGTTATTCATAATAGTCCTCCTAAACAATAAGTAGTTTTAAATACTATATAACAAATGTAAAAAAATCACAAGATAAAATCATAAAATTATATTATGTTTATCTTGAAAAATCATACATGTCCGGTATCTTCCGGATACGAGAAATAATTCATGCAGAAATTATTTTACAAATGGATTTTTTCCTGTAAACCACCCCTCCGGGTTTCCCTCTGTTATAGCGTGAAACAGTCGTTTTTTTACCCCGGGATTTTCCTGATTCAGTTTTCTTAGCAAAGCTTTGATATATTCCCGCTTGGTAGAGCCGTCTATGGGGCATGGATTTTTCGTAACCGGCAAAGCCATTTTCTTTTCAAACCCCTTTACCTCTGCCTCCGAAACATAGATCAGAGGCCGGATGAGCGTAAGCTTTGTTTTGTCCAGGTATGTCACAGGCCAGAAAGAGCAGAAGCGTCCTTCATAAATGAGAGACAGCAGCATCGTCTCGATCACATCGTCCATATGATGTCCATAGGCCACTTTGTTGCATCCAAGCTTGATTGCAGCCTCATTTAAGGCTCCTTTTCGAAGTCTCGCACAAAGAGCACAGGCAGAGCCTTCTAAGGTATCAGAGTTTACGATTTCGCCGATTCCGGTAGGGATTACATGATAGGAAACACCTAAATCCTGACAAAGCTTTTCAATGCCTGAAAGATCAAAGCCTTCATAACCAAGATCTACGGTGATGGCAACGAGCTCAAAATGCCTTGGATAAAATTTCTGCAGATGTACCAGGGCATACAAAAGCGTCAGAGAGTCCTTGCCGCCGGAGATCCCTATGGCAATTTTATCGCCTTCCCCAATCATGTCATAGGCTTCCACAGCCTGTCTTGTGTAGCTTAATAATTTCTGTAGTTTCAAATTACCTTATCCTTTCAAATGCAGTGAAATACAAATTGTATTGTATCAGAAAACAGGAGAAAAATGTGTAAATTTCTGCCAGAATGTTATAAAACAATGTAACTGTTCAGAGTCAGCCTCCAACATGCCTGGCTCTGAACAGTTACAAACTAATAAATGATTATAAGAAAAATAAGGTTGACTTTAGAAATACAATGTGTATAATTGTATACATGCATTTGAATATTGGTCAGATGAAAGTTGCAGGAAAGTGGCGGGAAAGCCCACCGAAGGAATAATACTCTCAGGTATTTCATTAAAGAAATAGGACTGTAACCGGATGACACGCTGGAGAAGCTCTGAAAAACGGGTGCCGAAGGTGAAAGCGTCAGATACGCGAATCTCTCAGGCAAAAGGACAGTGGATATTGATCGTAAGAGAGGTGGCCGCCTCTTGCTGATTTTTATACCGGTGTCCGAAGATTTTTCTTCGGATTTTTTTATGCATATAAAATTTAGGACATAAGAGGATGGGAAAAAATGGAACTAATTACTAACATTGTAGCACTGGTCAACAAAGTATTATGGGACTATGCACTTTTATTTCTTTTAGTGGGTACAGGTGTGTTTTATACGATTCACCTGAAATTCATTCAGGTACGTAAATTTTCAAAAGGGATGAAGCTTCTGTTTGGCGAGTTAACATTTAAGGGTGGAAAGGACGAAAAAGGTTTAAGTTCTTTTCAGGCCCTGACAACAGCCATTGCAGCTCAGGTAGGTACCGGAAATATTGCCGGTGCAGCAACAGCCATTGCAGCAGGTGGTCCCGGAGCAATCTTCTGGATGTGGGTTGCAGCATTTTTCGGAATGGCAACGATCTACGGTGAAGCAGTGATGGCACAGCATACCAGAGTAGAGAAAAACGGTGTTTATGTAGGTGGGCCGATTTATTACATCAAACATATCTTTAAAGGTAAATTTGGAAGCTTCCTTGCAACATTTTTCTCTGTAGCAGTGATCCTTGCCCTTGGTTTTATGGGAAATATGGTACAGTCTAACTCCATCGGAAGTGCATTTAGTAATGCATTTGGTGTAAGCCCGATCATTGTTGGTATCGTTTGTGCAGTGATTGCAGGATTTATTTTTATCGGTGGTATCAAACGTATTGCAAGCTTTACAGAAAAAGTCGTACCAATCATGGCAGTTCTCTATATCATCGGATGTGTTGTGATCCTTGTATTAAATCCGGCAGGGCTTGTGTTGGCTGTAAAACAGATTTTTGTAGGTGCTTTTGCTCCTCAGGCAATTATGGGTGGAGCACTTGGTGTAACCGTTCAGAAGGCAATGCGTTACGGTGTTGCCAGAGGTCTTTTCTCCAATGAAGCAGGTATGGGTTCTACACCTCATGCACATGCAACCGCAGTAGTAGATCATCCGGCAGATCAGGGTCTGGTTGCTATGATGGGTGTATTCATTGATACATTTATCATCTTAACCATGACAGCACTGGTCATCTTATCTACCGGAGTATTAGGAAACGGAGAAACAGGTGCTACATTGGCACAGAGTGCATTTAATGCGGGATTAGGCGGATTCGGTCCGGTGTTTATCGCAGTTTGTATGCTGTTCTTTGCATTCACTACCATCGTAGGCTGGTATTACTTCGGTGAAGTAAATGTTCGTGCACTGTTTGGTGAAAAAGCAGTGAAGATCTATGCAGTGATCGTTGTCCTTTGCGTGGCAGTAGGTTCTACCCTGAAGGTAAGCCTTGTTTGGGATATGTCAGATATGTTCAATGGTCTGATGGTACTTCCAAACCTGATCGCATTACTTCCATGTGTAAGCATTGTAAAGAAACTTACCAAAGAATACGAACAGAAAAATAAATAATAAGATAGAAACAAAAAAGCGTCGGCACATGAAATGTGTCAGACGCTTTTTTGCCGTTATCCGATATAAAAAATGTGATTTCCGTGCTCCAGGACTCGCTGAAGTGCCCGGTCATGCCAGGTTCCGCTGCTGTGCACTGAACGGAAATATAAAGCTCCCATGGAGTTGTCATCGCCATTCATCACGCGGTTTACAGCATAGATGGTTTCCTGAGATACCGTTACGGTATCAATGGTTCCATTTTCTGTTGGGGAAAACTGAGCCCTGCCCTTATGGGTCTGATAAACCACATCTGTAACAGAATCCGGAAATGATGGACTGTTTACACGATTCAGGACTACATTGGCTACCAGCATTTTTCCGGTCAGGTCTTCGCTGCCGGCTTCGGCTTCCACGATTTTGAGAAGCACGTTATAATCGTTATTTTCTAAGCTAATGAATTTGTCTTGCGGTACTTCTGTTTCGACGTTTTCATCCTCGGTACGAATGCCCATTGCCTGAAGCTGCGAATCCACAAGTTCCGCGTTTTCAGAATGAGCAGCGTCTGCAGCATACACATCTAAGGTGGTCAGACTGCAGGAGTTTAAGAGTGTGCTGCCTGTAAAAAGGATTCCTCCAAGAACAAGCATGACACCCCGATAGCATCTACGCATTCATACTCTCCTTTTCTTTTTATTCTGGACAAGATTGCCCCTTTTTATACGGCAGGAAAAAATTTCCTGTCCGTTGTTACAGCTGAAATCATACTGACTTTTGTGCAAAGTGTCAATATGAATATTACAAATTTGTTAAAAGTTACTACGAAAATGTTTCGACAATATTTGCAAAGGGTAAAATTATAAAGTAAAAATACAAAATGCACAAAAATGAATATGCAAAACTGTGCATTATTAACATAAGACTAAATGAAAATTTTGGTAAATATTTTTATAAATATTTACGAATAAATTAAAATTTAGAGAATAATACAACACAACTGCCTTAAAAAAAGAGTTTGAACATGTTGAAAAAAGAATATAGTCAGACAATAATGCAAATAATCAAAAATAGAAAAAATAATTATAAATATTTTGCAAAATAGCTTGACAAAAGAGAGCGGGTTTGTTATATTAAACTCAACAAAAGAAATAAAGCCTAACCAAAAAAAGAAGAAGCATCAGAATTGATGAAGAACAACTTAGGCAATCATTTTTGGAGGTACGGTCCAATGGAAATATTTAAGAAAAACGGAAATGAGATAGATTAAATTAAAATAGAAAGAGGTAGATTCCACCAAAACGGTAAATATGTAAATCAAAAGAGCCTGTCGCGAAGACAGGCTTTTCTTTTGCGATTTTTTATTTTTTGTCCAGTTCGAAGAACAGGCCAGCTTTTTTGAGTGCCGGACGAAGAGCCATGTATACGGCTACAGAAACGATGGTGGATGTCACTGCATTGATGCTTGTAGCTGTTACATTCCATGCCAGGGTAAGATCAGCTGCTGGTTTTCCTAAAATAAGGAGCTTGTAGTAGTAGCCTACCAGTGGATCGAAGATCACATTGAATAAAAGACCGCTGATGGCTGCAAGCAGTGTCCACTTGAAAATGTGTTTTTTATCTGTAGAAGTGGTAATATGTCCCAGCTTATGTGCCACAAAACCGGTGATAAGACCAATGCAAAGCTTTAAGATAAAGGTCTTTGGTGCGTAAAAAATGTAGACCGGATCAAACAGGTCACCGATGGTCATACCAAGGGCACCGCCAAGACCGCCATAAAGTCCGCCTAACAGCAGAGCTCCAAGGACGCATACGGCATTTCCAAGATGAATAGAAGTTGCATCACCGCCGGGTAACGTAATCTTGATCTGGCAGAAAGTGAATACCACATAGGAAAGGGCTGCAATCAGGCCGATCATAACAATTTTCTGAACTTTTGTGTTTCTCATAAATATTTCCTCCATACATTTTTTATATGGCTTATTATATGGTTATCTGGCTTATTTGCAAATGCCATTTTTGAAATTTTTAACCATGCCAGTTTATAAAAAGATTAGAATGGATTCATTGCAGACTTCATGGGAATGAAGTATAATGGAGTACTAATGAACAGATTGTATAGGGAGAAAAGAGGTTATGAAATTATTTCATCTGGCTGATTTACATCTGGGAAAATGTATTCATGGTTATTCCATGGTGGAAATGGGTGACCAGCCATTCTGGGTAGGAGAGCTGTTAAAAAAGGCAGAAGAGATGCATCCTGATGCAGTACTGATCTCGGGAGATGTGTATGACCGTGCAGTTCCTGCCAAAGAGGCTGTAACCCTGTTAGATGATCTGCTCACAGGGCTTTCCGCCTTAAAGATCCCGGTGCTTATGATTGCAGGAAACCATGACTCCGGTGCAAGGCTTTCTTTTGGGGGAAGATTACTGTCAGAAAACGGAATCTACATTGCAGGGGAGCCACAAAGAAAAGCCATGTGCGTGACTTTGCAGGATAACCTTGGGCCGGTACATTTCTGGCTGATTCCGTACCTTTTCCCGGCGACGGTGAATCAGCTTCTCCATAGAGAAGACCTGAAGGATTATGACAGTGCCATGAGAGAATACCTTAAACTGCAGGATATTTCCTGGGAAGACAGAAATGTGGTGTTAACTCATCAGTTTGTGATGGCAGGAGCTGAAAAACCGGAAATGGGAGGCTCTGAGACGACCGTAGGCGGAATTGGTCAGATCGACAGCAGTGTTTATGATGGATTCGACTATGTTGCACTGGGACACATTCACAATGCACAGCAGATGGGGAAAAGCAAAATCCGCTATGCAGGCTCTCCGCTCTGGTATCATTTTGGAGAAGCCAATCAGAAAAAGGGACTGACCATCGTTTCTATAAAAGATAAAGGAAATGTAGAAGTCCTCGTGGAGGAGATGCCATTTCTTCATAAGATGGCAGAAATTTCAGGAACCATGGAAGAGCTTTTAAAGACAGAACCAAAAGAGAACAGTTACCTTCGCGTGGTGATCAAACAGGAGATTCTGCCGCCCCAGGCAGTAGAGACACTTCGCGATTATTTCGAATCGAAACACTGCATCTTAATGGAGGTGGCCAGAGACTTTTCTTGCAGAAAAAAAGGAACCGTAAATGAACTGGCGGATGTAAAAAGCCGTTCTTTAGAAGAACTGTTTACAGAGTTTTATCAATATCAGCATGATGGAGAATTGCCGGAGCAGGCATTGGAAGATCTGATTTCCTATACGGCAGAGCAGACACGAAACAGTTCCCGGGAGGAATCTGATAAAGAAAAAAGCCGGAGCACCAGACAGCTTATTGACTATGCTGTCAAATGTGGGAAGGAGAGGTGCTTATGAAGCCGTTAAAGCTTAGTATGACAGCTTTTGGTCCTTATGCAGAAAAGACTGTCATAGATTTTAGGGTACTGGATCAGGGCGTTTATCTCATTACCGGAGATACAGGAGCCGGAAAGACAACGATTTTTGATGCCATCGTCTTTGCACTTTTTGGAGAGGGAAGTGGAAGCGGACGCAGCAGCGATATGTTTCACAGCGATTACGTGGATAAATTTACGGATACAGAAGTGGAGCTTTTGTTTTCCAATGGTGGAAAAGAATACAGGGTGGTAAGAACCATTCATTATCAGAAAAAACGCGGGGGAGGCGTGGGCAGTATTACCAAAAATGCAGTGCTGTACCAAAAGGATGAGCTTCCTATCGAAAAGGAGACGGCTGTCAATTCCCGGGTGGAAAAAATCATTGGTCTGGATGAAAAACAGTTTCGACAGATCGTCATGCTTGCCCAGGGAGAATTTCGAAAATTCCTGGAAGCCAAAAGTGATGCCAGAGAGCAGATTTTAGGCAAGCTTTTCGACCATCGAATCTATGTGGAGTTCCAGAACCGGTTAAAGTCTGCGGCAGAGGAGCTTAAAGGGGAGAGAGAAGAAAAGCTTCGTGAGCGTAAGTTTTATCTGGGCGGAGATCCTGATGAAGAAGAATTAAAAAAACGTATCCGGGAAGAGGAAGAATGTAAGTCTTTCTTAGAGCAAAAAATCAGGGCTGAAGAAGAATCATTGGAAGCTCAGAAAAACAGGAGCGGAATCATTGAAAACTATGTAAAAAAGCAAAAGGAATATGAGCAGCTTGAGACAGAATGCCAAAAAATATCCAATGAAATAGAAGCCAGAGAAGAGAAAAAAGAAAAACTGGAGGAGCAGCACAGGGATTGCCTTTGCAAGCTTCCGCGAATTGATACTCTGAAAATTGAAATTGAAAATATAAAAAGTAATGAGGAGCATTACATAAAGCTTGAAAAGCTTTTAAAAGAAAAAGAAGAAATCAAGACCCGGCATGATCAGGCAGAGAAAGGGAAGACCATGCTGGAACAGAACTTTACACAGGAAAAAATCAGGGAAAGCGAAATTTCAGAGCAGTTAGAGCAGCTAAAAGATCTGGGGGTATTGATTACACAGATAGAATATGAGCTGGAAAAAGAGAGGACTTCCCAAAAGCAGATGAAAGATCTGGAAAGCCGGGTTCATTCTTATCAAAAGAAGAGAGAATCACTTGATATTTTTCGAAAGCAGTGGGAAGAGCAGCAGGGAGTATATGACAGGGCTGCCAGGGAATACCTGTTGAAAAATCAGCGATTTCTGGCAGGACAGGCAGGTATTTTGGCGAAGAAGCTGCGGGAACAGATCGCATCCGAAGGAAGTGCCTCCTGTCCGGTTTGCGGAAGTCTTATCAAGAATGAAAATCTGACAGGACTTAAAACAACTGAAGAAGGAGTTCCTGCCCAGGAGGAAGTTGAAAAAGCAAAAGAACATTCAGATCAGGAGCTGGAAGCATTACAAAGGATTTCAGAAAAGTGTCATGCAGAAAATGTGGCCTTGGAACTGGCGGAAAAGGAAATGATCAAGCTTGCCGGGATGTTGTTTGGGGAAAATGTTTCTGCTAAAGAAATTCTTGAGGCTGAATTTTTGAGAGAAAAGCTTTCGATATTGGAAGAAACCATCCTTGAGAAAAAAAGAAGGCTGCAGGAATTTAGAGAAAAAGAACAGCATAGAAAGAATTTAGAGAAACTTAAGCTGGAATGTACCGGGAAAACGGATCAGGTTACCCGGCAGCTTGAGCAGTGTAAAGAGGAGCTTGCAAACCACGAAAAGGCTTATGCGATTGTTTCTAAGGAAATTGACAGCATGAAAGAACGTTTGATTTATGGCTCTATCGGGGAAGCAAGGCAGGCACTTGATAAATTCAGGCAGGAAAAGGATGGATTGGAAAGGAAACTGACAGAAGCAGAAAATGCAGTAAAGACCTGTACAGAGAGTATCAGTCATCTGAAAGGTCAGCAGCAGAGCATGAAGCTTCAAAAAAACCAGCTGCAATCCTACATTGAAAAGCTTTGCAGGGAAGAAAACTGGCTTACAAAAATGAAAGATCCGGGGGCTGCTCTTCTGGAGATATCCGGGAATTTGAAGGAACACGAAGAACTTCGTAAAGGATTGATGAAAGAGCGGGAAGCTCAGCTGGTACTCCTGGAAAATGATAAACAGGCGTTAAAAAAAGCAGAGGCACTTTTGCGGGAGCTTCAAAAGACAGAAACTGCCTATGAGCATTTATGGAAATTGTCTCTTTTAGCCAACGGACAATCTTCGGAAGGCGGAAAATACAGCTTCTCCAGATATGTCTTAGGTGCCTTTTTCGAAGAGATTCTGGCCCGGGCAAATGTGCATCTTGACCGGATGACCGGTGGAAAATATGAGCTGATCCGCCGGCAGGAAGCGGAGAGAAAAAATGAGTCTGCGGGTCTTGGGATGGTAATCTATGATGCCTATACCGGGGAGAAGAGAGATACGGCATCCCTTTCCGGTGGAGAGTCCTTTCAGGTCTCATTGTCTTTAGCACTGGGGTTGTCTGATGTGGTAAGGAGCCACAGCGGAGGCGTGGCTATTGAGACCATGTTTATCGATGAAGGCTTTGGCTCTTTGGACGAACAGTCGCTGGATCAGGCGATGGCAGTGCTTAAGGAGCTTTCGGGGGATTCCAGACAGATTGGAATCATTTCCCATGTAGGAAAGCTTTCTGAAAATATTACACAAAAGATTTATGTAAAGAGAAGCCCAAAGGGCAGTACTGTGCATATGATAAAGTAGAGGTGAACGAACGATGTATTCTTATACATTAACACAGTGGGTGTTATTCTTTTTCTGTTATTGTTTTCTTGGATGGATCTGGGAATGTTTCTACGTTTCCACGGTTCAGGCAATCAAGAATAAAAAATTCCGATTTATCAACCGGGGATTCTTACATGGACCCCTGATTCCCATTTACGGCTTTGCGGCAGTGTCCATTCTGCTTGCAACCATTCGACTCAGGGAACATGTGGCAGCAGTCTACGTGATGGGGGCGCTTACTGCCACCATGTTTGAACTGGTGACGGGAACTGCCATGGAACAGATCTTCAAGGTAAAATACTGGGATTACAGCAATGTGCCTTTAAATTACAAAGGGCACATTGCATTGCCGGTATCCCTGTTTTGGGGATTTTTTGCAGTGATCTTGGTAGAGGTCATCCATGTACCTGTGGAGAGCTTTCTTTTAAGAGTTCCGGAATTTTTATGTGAGATGGCTGCTTTTGCACTGATGGCCGTCACAGCCTATGATACCGCCGTATCCTTCAATGAAGCAATGGATCTTCGGGAGCTTATGGAATCTCTTGCGGAGAGCAATGAGACGATCCAGCGCCTGGAGCGCAGATTTGATGCCGTGGTAGCATTTACTCCGGTTCCCGATATCGAAGAAATGATACAGAACCATAAATCAGCCAAAGAAAATGTACTGGATAATGTAGAAAGAATGAGAAAGAGAAACAGAGGCCGTCTGGAACAGCTAAAGCTTCGTTTGCAGCTTCCTGATTTTGAAGAGCTTCCGGATAAGAAAGAAATTCTTGAACAAATCGAGCAGCAGTTACATAAAAGCTTTGCAAGACATAACAAGCAGTTCTTGCGTGCAGCCAGCCAGCTTCGCCGTAACCCGACTTTGACTTCCATGAAACATCGCGAAACTCTGGAAAGCTTACGTGAAATCATCAAACGCAGGTAAATGCAGGGCAGGACAGGGGACGGAGCTATGTCCGGAATTTTTCCGGACATAGCTCCGTCCCCTGTCCTGCCCTGTCCCCTTGCCCTGCCGCGTCTTTGTTTTTGTTGTTTTCCAAAAAAATATCTTGTGTTTATGTTGAATCAGGGGTATAATGACCCTAAGAATATGTTGAAATCAATCAATCCGACAGGGGGATTTTACTATGGCAGGAAAATATGATGGACAGGCCATCGGAATGTTTGAGCTGGACAGCCTTGGTGCCTGTTATGTGGCATTGGATGCAGCAGCAAAGACAGCGAACATTTCCGTTCAGGGCGTTGAGAGAAACCGTTTAAAAAGCGGTGCATGTGTAAAGATCAGAGGCGGTATCTCCGATGTGAAAGCAGCTATGGAAGCAGCGATCTTGGCAGCTGCACCATATGGCAAAGTGACAGCACAAAATGTCATTGCTTCACCGGGTGAAGGCATTGATATTGCAATGGAAATGACGATCAATAAATAGGAGGGAATGCATATGAGATACGGAGCTTTTGCAATTGTAGAAGTATTAGGAAATTCAAATGCAGTGGTTTGTGTAGACCAGATGTTAAAAACTTCTGACGTGCATTTTCTTTCCTGGAATACAAAATGCGGTGGACACACCACACTGGTTATGGGTGGAGAGGTATCCGCAGCACAGGCAGCGGTTGATGCAGTCAAAGATAATCAGCTGTGCGAGGTTTTCATGTCAGCAGTAATTTCCGCACCTTCAGACGAACTTCGAAGAATCATTGAAGAAGATGCGAAGAAATTTCAGGCGAAACGTAAATAAAAGCAGGACAAGGGGACGGTTCTCTGTCCGGAGTTTTCCGGACAGAGAACCGTCCCCTTGTCCTGTTAGTCCATATCGTGAAGTTCATTGTAGAAGTTTGTATAGTCAGTACGTTTTGCTTTCTGGAAATTAATCGCAGAAGACGGATGGGTATTTAAAACTCCGGTCATAAGGTAAGGAAGGTCAAAGCCCCAGGTGTAATTTTGTTTCATCTCACCCATATGTTTTTCAATAAATTTCATCATCGGGATGAGATTGTATTTCGGATTCTTTAAGAAACCAAGCAGTGATTCCAGGTAGCAGTTTCCGGCACCTCGTCCCATGCCGCAAACGGTAGCATCCAGAAGGCTTGCACCATAGCGAAGAGCTTCGATGGTATTTGCAAAGGCAAGCTGCTGATTGTTATGACCATGGAAACCTACTAATTTCCCATATTTAGCGGCAATCTCAGAGTAACGGTCGGTGAGATCACTGATCTGCTCCGGATAGAAAGAGCCGAAGGAATCTACCACATAGATACAATCAACGCTTGTTTTGGATAACAGTTCCAAAGCACCCATGATATCCCGGTCATTTACTTTGGAAACAGCCATAATATTTACGGTAGTTTCATATCCCTTTTCATGAATATCTTCGATCATATCAATGGCAGTTGGCAGCTGATGAATGTAAGTAGCGATACGATACATATCTACCACACTGTCTTTTTTTGGAATAATGTCTGTCTTGTAATCAGTACGTCCTGTATCAGCCATTACAGAAATCTTTAAAGGAGAATTATTATCTCCTACGATTCCACGAATCGCTTCCTCGTCGCAGAATTTCCATTTTCCGAAATCCTCTACATTGAAAATGTTTTTGCTTGCTTTATATCCAAATTCCATATAATCAACGCCGGATTTGATGTTTGCCTGATAGAGGTCTTTTACAAACTCATCGGAAAATTCAAAGTTGTTTACCAATCCGCCGTCTCTTAAGGTACAGTCCATGACTTGAAGGTCCGGACAGTAGGAAAGTAAGGTTCTGTCAATTTTTCTAGCCATTTTTTCATTCCTCTTTATATTATACTTTAGCACTTTAAAGTAAAAGTGTACAAACAATAGAATAAAGGGTTGAGGAAAAAATGTCAACCCTATAAGTTCAACAAATCTTCATAAAACTTCGGATAGCTGATCTTCACACAATCTGCATCCTGAATCGTAGTTTCACCTTCCGAAGCCAGTGCAGCCACGGCAAAGGACATGGCAATGCGGTGATCTAAGTGTGAGTCGATGACAGCACCGTGGAGAGGGTGTCCGCCCTCAATGACCATTCCGTCGTCGGTGGCGATGACTTTGGCTCCCATGCGGGATAAGTTATCTGCCATGACAGCGATACGGTCGGATTCTTTTACCTTTAATTCCGCAGCATCCCGGATGATGGTAGTACCTTTGGCAAAGCATGCCATAACTGCGATCATAGGAAGCTCATCGATGAGTGTTGGGATGATCTCTCCCTCAATGACTGTGGCATTTAAGCTGCTGTGACGAACCAGAATGTCTGCCACAGGTTCTCCGCCATTTTCTCTCCGGTTAAGAAGGGTAATATCTGCACCCATCGCTTTACATACCCTGATAATTCCATCACGGGTAGGATTGATCCCTACATTTTTCACTAAAATTTCAGAGCCCGGTACGAGGAGCCCTGCAGCGATAAAGTAAGCCGCTGAAGAAATATCTCCCGGAACCTCAATAGATTGCCCCATAAGCCTTGGATTCGGTGTGATAGAAGCCGTGCGTCCTTCACACTGAACATTGGCTCCAAAGCCCCGAAGCATAAGCTCTGTATGGTTTCTGGAAACGGAAGGTTCGGTCACACTTGTCATTCCATCAGCGTAGAGTCCTGCCAGTAAAATACAGGATTTTACCTGGGCAGAGGCTACCTTTGATTCATAATGAATGCCGTGAAGAGAAGAAGGCTTGATACATAAAGGCGCACAGCCGTTGTTTTTGATGCTTGTAATATCAGCACCCATCAAAGAAAGCGGCTCCATGATTCGCTTCATAGGGCGGGACTGAATGGACTGATCCCCGTTTAAGGAGGTCTCAAAGCTCTGTCCTGCCAGGATTCCTGAAATCAGACGGGTCGTTGTACCGGAATTTCCAACATCCAGCATGGAAGAGGATCTGGAAAGACCATGAAGCCCTTTTCCGTGAATCAGGATCTTTGACGGTGTATTTTCTATGGTAATACCAAGTTTTCGGAAGCAGTCGATGGTGGAGAGACAGTCTGCACCCTGTAAAAAGTTGGTGACCTCTGTAGTGCCCTCTGAGATCGCCCCAAACATGACAGCTCTATGGGAGATGGATTTATCTCCCGGAACGGTGACTTCCCCTTTTAAGGGATGGTTGTATTGCAAATTCATCTGATGGTTACCTTTCATAAACGGTGTAACGGTGCTTATCCAAAAGGGCGGCAGCCTTTTTACACGGTTCTTCCTCATAAAATTCTATTTTTAACACAGCATCCTCAAATTCCCGGTTATGGACGATGCCGATGTTTTTTAAGTTGATCTGATTACATGCCAGAATCGTAGATACAGTGGCAATTCCACCCATTTCATCCAAAAGATCCACATACAATACGTAGGCTTTTTTTAGCGGACCATGGGACTGATCGGAAATGGAGTTTCTGTATTCTCCGGATTCTACAAAAAGGTCATAGATTTCCCGGCCTGCCCGGGTATCCAGGGAATGCTTGATGCTGCAAAGACTCTCAATGTATTTATCCAGAAGAACAGAAATATTTTCCCGGTTTGTCATACAGATCTGCTCCCACATCACAGGAGAAGAGGAGGCAATCCTTGTAATATCCTTAAAACCGCCGGCAGCCATGGTTTTCATATACTGTTCCTGACTGTCATTGTGCTTCACCAGATTTACCAGTCCCGCTGCGATCAGATGCGGCAGGTGGCTGATGGCCGCAGTAATGTAGTCGTGTTCTTTATAGTCCAAAACCAGGGGAAGTGCCTTTAAGGAGGCAATAAATTCCACATAGTCGGATACTGTATCCGGGGATACCTTCCCGGATGGGGTTACAATATAGTAAGCATTTTCAATGAGGTGTCTCTTGGAATGGTCAAGCCCGGTTTTTTCAGAGCCGGCCATGGGATGTCCTCCAATGAAATTTTTCTCCATATCAAGCTCTTTGACACGGGTATGGATATCGGTCTTTGTACTTCCCACATCGGTAATGATGCAGTCCTCTTTGATGAGAGGCTTTAAGGCTTCCAAATGCATGGCATTGCAGGAGACCGGTGCACAAAGAAAAATATAGTCACAAGCTCCAAAGCTTTCATCTACCCCGTAGTATCCCTCATCAATGAGGTTTTCTGAAAGAGCCAGATCTACCGTCTCCTTTCTGCCGGAAGTGGCAATGAGCCGGATATCCGGATGAAAGTAGCGGATGGCCTTGGCAATGGAACCGCCGATGAGTCCAAGACCTACAAAACCAATGATTTTGGGCTGTTTTTTCATAATGATAGCTCCTTTATCACATAAATGTGCTAAAGCACGTACATTTCATTATAATTGAGATTTTGCAAAAAAACAATAAAAGAAAAGAAAAAATAAATGTTTCCGGAACGAAGTAAACAGTAAAAAATATTTTATGCAAATTAACGAAAAAAGGTTGCTATTTTGTTGGGGTTTTAGTACAATGTAACCATGTGGCGGTCATAGGATGATTGGTTGTCATAATGCAAAAGTATTGGAGGATATCGACATGTATGTTTACACAACAGATCAGATTCGCAACGTGGTAGTGTTAGGACACGGTGGTTGCGGCAAAACAAGCTTAGTAGAGGCTATGGCTCATGTATCAGGTCTGACAAGTCGTATTGGTAAAGTGTCAGATGGAAATACACTGAGCGATTATGACAAAGAAGAAATCAAGAGAAAATTCTCTATCAGCACATCCGTAGTGCCGGTAGTATGGAATGAAGTGAAGATCAACTTTTTAGATACACCGGGATATTTTGATTTTATCGGTGAGACAGAAGAAGCAGTTGCAGCAGCAGATGCAGCCATCATCGTTGTTTCAGGAAAAGCAGGCGTAGAAGTTGGAACTCAGAAGGCATGGGAGCTTTGTGAAAAATACAACCTTCCGAGAATGTTCTTCATTTCCGAAATGGACGTAGATAACGCTTCCTTCCGTGAAGTAGTAGAAACCTTAACAGAAATGTATGGAAAGAAGATCGCTCCTTTCTATCAGCCGATTCGTGAAAATGAAAAATTTGTAGGTTATGTAAATGTTGTTAAGAAATCCGGCCGTCGTTTTACAGGCATCGGTACAAGAGAAAAATGTGAAATCCCGGATTACTGTTTACCAAACCTTGAGATCTATCGTGAAGCATTGATGGACGCAGTTGCAGAAACAAGCGAAGAATTCATGGAAAGATATTTCGCAGGCGAGGAATTTACAGCAAGTGAAATTATCGCTGCATTAAAATTTAATGTATTTGACGGAAGCATTATCCCGGTATCCATGGGATCCAGCACAGAGCTTCGAAACATTCATAATGTACTGAATGATATTGTGGACTTCTTCCCAAGCCCGGATAAGAGAAAATGCGCAGGTATCAGTACAAAGACAAACAGCATCTTTGAAGCAAACTACGATTTCGCAAAAGCTAAATCAGCTTATGTATTCAAAACAATCGTTGACCCATTCATCGGAAAATACTCTCTGGTGAAGGTTGCATCCGGTGTATTAAAGCCGGAAGATGTGTTATATAACCAGGCACAGGATATTGAAGAAAAATTAAATAAATTATATGTCATCCGTGGTAATAAGACCGAAGAAGTCAAAGAGCTTCATGCCGGTGATATCGGAGCCATCGGTAAATTATCCGCTAAAACCGGTGATACACTCTGTACAAAGAATAATGTAGTAATGTACGCAAGAACAGAGATGTCCAAACCATATACATATAAGAGCTACAAAGCAAAAAATAAAGGTGATGAGGATAAGATCTCCCAGGCACTTTCCAGATTAATGGAAGAAGATTTAACCTTAAAGACAGTCAATGACAGTGCAAACCGTCAGACATTGATCTATGGTATGGGCGACCAGCACTTAGATGTGGTAGTTTCCAAACTTCTTGACAGATACAAAGTAGAAGTAGAGCTTGGAAAACCGAAGATTGCATTCAAAGAAACTATCAGAAAGAATTCTGATGTGGATGCAAAATATAAAAAACAGTCCGGTGGACATGGCCAGTACGGACACGTTAAGATGAAATTTGAGCCTTCAGGTAACTTAGAAGAAGCATACAGCTTCGAACAGGTTGTTGTGGGTGGTGCAGTTCCAAAGAACTACTTCCCGGCAGTTGAAAAAGGTTTACAGGAATCTGTAGCTAAGGGACCTTTAGCCGGATATCCGGTGGTTGGTGTAAAAGCAACACTTTATGATGGATCTTACCATCCGGTAGACTCTTCTGAAATGGCATTCAAGATGGCTACGATCCAGGCATTCAAACAGGGCTTCATGGAAGCAAAACCGGTTCTCTTAGAGCCGATCGTTAACATGAAGGTTGTTGTTCCGGATAAATATACCGGTGATGTTATGGGTGACTTAAATAAACGCCGCGGCCGTGTACTTGGTATGAACCCGATCGGAGATGGCAAGACAGAAGTTGAAGCAGATATTCCAACCATGGAAATCTACGGATACTCTACAGATTTACGTTCCATGACTCAGGGAAGCGGAACATTCTCTTATGAATTTGCAAGATATGAGCAGGCTCCATCTGATGTACAGGAAAAAGAAGTTGCTGAAAGAGCAAAAGAAGCTGAATAATTTTTAAAGATTTGCGGGAACCAATCGGTTCCCGCTTGCTTTATCACGAAGAAACCCTTGAATAATCAATGTTTGTATGATAAACTTATTAAAGTTTTTCGCAGAAGAATGCGGATCAATGAAATTTTGATGAATAACACGAGGTGAGAAAAATGGCAGTTCCTTTTAATCATAGGGCAGTCGAAGCAAAATGGCGTAAAAAATGGGAAGAACACCCGGTAAACGTCGATGACGGCAAAAAGCCAAAATATTATTGTCTGGATATGTTCCCATATCCATCAGGAAACGGACTTCACGTAGGTCATTGGAGAGGATATGTAATCTCTGACGTATGGAGCCGTTATAAATTAATGCAGGGTCATTATATCATTCATCCAATGGGATGGGATGCATTTGGTCTTCCGGCAGAAAACTATGCCATCAAAATGGGCGTACATCCGGCAATCACAACTGCACAGAATGTGGCAAACATTAAAAAACAGATCAATGAGATCGCAGCTTTATATGACTGGGATATGGAAGTCAATACAACAGATCCTGAGTTTTACAAATGGACTCAGTGGATCTTCGTGCAGATGTTCAAAAAAGGTCTTGCATACGAAAAAGAATTCCCAATCAACTGGTGTCCGTCCTGTAAGACAGGTCTTGCAAACGAAGAAGTTGTGAACGGATGCTGTGAAAGATGCGGTTCTCCGGTTACCAAGAAAAATCTTCGTCAGTGGATGTTAAAGATCACAGCTTACGCAGAAAGACTCTTAAACGACCTGGACAAACTGGACTGGCCGGAAAAAGTCAAAAAGATGCAGGCTGACTGGATCGGAAAATCCTACGGTGCAGAAGTAGAGTTCCCGGTAGAAGGAAGAGACGAAAAGATTACTGTTTATACAACACGTCCGGATACTCTTCATGGTGCAACCTTTATGGTACTTGCTCCGGAGCATGCACTTGCAAAATCTCTTGCAACAGATGAAACAAGAGAAGCAGTAGAAAAATATATCTTTGATGCTTCCATGAAGTCCAACGTAGACAGGCTTCAGGACAAAGAAAAAACAGGTGTATTTACAGGAAGCTATGCAATCAACCCGTTAAACGGTGCAAAAACACCGATCTGGATCTCTGATTATGTACTTGCTGACTATGGTACAGGTGCTATCATGTGTGTACCTGCCCATGATGACCGTGACTTTGAATTTGCTAAGAAATTCAATATTCCAATCATTCAGGTTATCGCAAAAGACGGCAAAGAAATCGAAAACATGGAAGAAGCTTACACAGAGGCTGTAGGAACTATGATCAATTCCGGAGAATGGAATGGCATGGAATCGGCAGTGCTGAAAAAAGAAGCTCCTGAGATGATCGAAAAGATGGGCTTTGGCCGTAAAACAGTTAACTACAAGCTCCGTGACTGGGTATTCTCCCGCCAGCGTTACTGGGGTGAACCGATTCCGATCATTCACTGTCCAAACTGTGGTAATGTACCGGTTCCGGAAGACCAGCTTCCATTAAGATTACCGGAAGTAGAAAACTATCAGCCGACAGGTACCGGAGAATCACCACTGGCAGCCATTGATGAATGGGTCAATACAACCTGTCCATGCTGTGGAGCACCGGCTAAGAGAGAAACCAACACCATGCCTCAGTGGGCAGGCTCATCCTGGTATTTCTTAAGATATGTTGATAACAAAAACACAGAGGAACTTGTTTCCAAAGAAAAAGCAGAGAAATATTTACCGGTAGATATGTATATCGGCGGTGTAGAGCATGCAGTTCTTCACTTATTATATTCCCGTTTCTATACCAAATTCTTATATGATATCGGTGTTGTAGACTTTGAGGAACCATTCAAGAAGCTGTTCAATCAGGGTATGATCACCGGTAAGAACGGTATCAAGATGAGTAAATCCAAAGGAAATGTGGTATCTCCTGATGATCTTGTAAGAGATTACGGCTGTGATGCTTTAAGACTTTATGAGCTCTTCGTAGGACCACCGGAACTGGATGCAGAATGGGATGACCGTGGAATCGACGGTGTTTACCGTTTCCTCAACCGTTTCTGGAACCTTGTGATGGATAATAAGGACAAAAACACTGCAGAAACAAAAGAATCTGTAAAGCTTCGCCATAAGATGATTTTTGAAATCTCTCAGAGATTCCAGAACTTCAGCCTGAATACTGTTGTATCCGGATTCATGGAATACAACAACAAGATGATCGATATGGCAAAACGTGAAGGCGGTGTTGATAAGGCTACCTTAGAAGCAGCAGTTCTTATGCTTGCTCCATTTGCTCCGCACATCAGTGAAGAGCTTTGGGAAGCATTAGGCCACGACACAAGCGTATTTGCCCATGCATGGCCGGAATACGATGCAGAAAAGATGAAAGACGATGAAGTGGAAATCGCCGTTCAGATCAACGGTAAGACAAAAGCAGTGCTTTCTATCCCGGCTGATATGTCAAAAGAAGACGCAATCGCAGCAGGCAAGGAACTCATCGCTTCCAAGATTGAAGGCACTATCGTAAAAGAAATCTATGTGCCAAAACGTATTGTAAATATTGTAGTAAAATAATTTGCTTGTTTTAACTAATAGCGGGTGTTATAATCGGGTTATCCGAATAGCACTCGCTATTTCTGTTTGATTTTGAAGAAAGGAAAGGTGCGCGAATATGAATGAAATGTGTGGGTTGACAGATTTACAGTATAAAGATCTTCTTAGAAAAGATAAGTTTTTTAATGATTTGGTGATTGGAACAATCAAGAGCGGAAATTATGAAAAGGCCTTGGAATACTTGGAAAAGAATAATGAGCGCATCGAACAGACATTATTAGATTAATGATATAAAATAAAAGTTTTGACATAAAAGATCATAGATGCTATTATAATAATAACAAAAGGTGCTACCGATGACGGTTCGCCTGATTATGTTTGGTTAAGAATAACCGCCCATTGTTTGTCAGACGGAAGGGCGGTTATTTTTTTGCCTTGGAATCGTGCTGTCCATGCACGTAACCAAGACCATAGAATGTTGCACACAGTGCAAGCACTGCAATAAGGTCAGTAACTGTAAGCATAGACAAATCTCCTTTCCAGTAGATTTCCAAATGGATTTCTATGTAATCGGAGCTAAAACTCTCCGCAAAAAGCGAACCGCCATCGTCATTGTGATAGCACCCTGAGGAGTAATCCTCAAAACCATAATAGCAAACATTTGTTCGAAAATCAAGTTTTTGAATAAAAATGTGATACATTAAAGAATAAGTTAAAAATATATATAGATAAAAAATCCTTCCATCTGTGTAGAATGGAAGGATTTTTTGTGCAAATAAGAAGTTTGAAGAGTGCAATTGGTATTATTTACCCTGCTTGCCAACAGCTTCCAATTTGGTCTGACGACGGTTCTTAACTTCATCGGACATAGGCTTGATTTCGCCTGATTTCATCAGGGCATCCTTGGTCATGAGTGGTCCTACCAGCTCGTAGATCAGCACTGCAAACAGTGTGATGTTGCGGATCAGGCTTCCCTGTTCGCCAAGCTGCATAGCGGTTGCACACATACCGAGGGCAACACCGGCCTGTGGGAAAAGGGTAATACCAAGGTATTTACAGATTTCAGGTGAGCAGTGGGTCGCTTTGGCACTGTAATGAGCACCCAGATATTTTCCAAGACAACGGAATATAATGTAAATAATGCCGATCATAATGATGGCGCTGTCCTTAAATACGGAGAGCTGTAATTCTGCACCGCTGACAACAAAGAATAATGCAAACAGCGGAGAAGTCCATTTGTCAGAGGCAGTCATGACATCCTGAGACAGTGGACAGGTATTACAAAATACGGTACCAAGCATCATACATACAAGTAAGGAAGAAAATCCAATGTGGACAGGTCCTGCCTGGAATTTGATCATGGAAATAGATGCTGCTAAAAATACCAGTGCAATGGTCATGTTCAGACGATTGGTATTGGAGTTGAACATTCTTTCTAACTGTGTCAGCAGGTAACCCATGAGGGCACCTAATACAAGGGAGGCAACGATCTCAATCAGTGGATTCACGATAATGGAAATCAGATCCACAGAACCGCTAACCAAAGACTTTGCAATACCAAAGGATACCGCAAAAATGATCAGACCCACCGCATCATCCAAAGCAACGATTGGAAGTAACAGTTTTGTGAGCGGTCCGTTTGCTTTGTACTGACGAACAACCATCAGGGTAGCTGCAGGAGCAGTTGCAGTGGCAATGGCACCTAAGGTCAACACCTGTGCTAAAGATAACTTATCCGGCATGATGAGATGCACTGCAAACAGGGCAAGATCTACAAGCACGGTAGCAGCCAAAGCCTGGAAGATACCGATGACCAGTGCCTGACGGCCGGTCTTTTTTAATTCCTCCAGACGGAATTCATTGCCGATAGAAAATGCAATGAAGGCCAGGGAGACCTCGGAGATCAGAGAAAGTCTGGATACAGCGTCCTCGGAAATAAAGCCCACTCCGTTAATATGCAAAGCGCCTAAAAAATACGGTCCGATCAAAACTCCGGCAATGAGGTAAGCCGTTACCGACGGCAGCTTGAAAGGCTTAAAGGCTCTGGTCATAAGCAATCCTGCAAGGACTGCAATGGAAACAGATAATAAAATTGTCATAGCATTTCATTCTCCTATTATAATATGTAAGATTTGTCATCCGAATTATATTCCTATCGGCATCAATTTACAAGTATTAATTCTACATTTCAATTGACGCCAGAACAGCTTCTGTCCGTGTACCGCAGGCGTCGTCACCTCCAACTAACCATAAGAATTTCTAAAGGCTCACAGGAGAGCCTGTTTCGCCTAGAAATTCTAAGGTGGATTTTCCGGTCTTGATGGAAGTTTTGAAAAACTTCCATCGTGTTTGGCTAATGCGGTACACAAACAGAAGCTGTCCTGGCTGTTACTTGAAAAAATAAAAAATATTTTCAAATAAAATCTGTGTAATATTTATCATTCAATTTCAGCTGTTGATTTGTGTGGATTTATGTGGGAAAATATTTGAAACAGGTTGACTTTCGAAGGCGATTTTACTATAATATAGGTAATTAAGAGCACTTCGGAAAGGAGTCCGTCATGGAAATGTTCACAGGCAGCGGCGATCGCGGGATGACCAGCTTAAAACGTGATAGGAATGTGTCAAAATCAGATGACCGTATCCAGGCAATCGGTGAGATTGAAGATCTGATCACACACATCGGTATGATCAAGTTCCATGCGGACGATGCATCTCTTAAGGCAGATTTAGAGAAGATTCAGAGAAACCTTCTGATTTGTATTGATGGAATTTCCGATCCTTATCACAAAGATTATAAGATCAGCGAAGAAGAAGTGAAGATCTTAGGAGAGAAGATGACCAAATTAAAGGAATCTTATCCTATGACAGCCTATGAGCCACTTCCGGGAGGCAGTGAGGCGTCCCTTCGCATTGATATGGCAAGAAGTGTAGCAAGACGTGCAGAGAGATGGCTGACTTCTTCTGATAAAAAGTACGGCGGACAGCCCACAAGAAAGCAGTATTTAAACCTTTTAGGTGATTATTTATATTGTCTTGCCAGATATACCGATTACGTTGGTGTGAAACCGGCAGCAAAACCGGTAGTTCAGGCACCGGAGGCAGCAAAACCGGTGAATCCAAAAGTTCCGGTGATGGAGCTGACGAAAGAAATCGTAGTACAGGAAGTATTGAAGAGAATTCAGACGATGGACAGAGTAACGCTTGATATTGCAAAAAAACTCATTGAAAAGATTGAAGGCTATGCAAGAAGCGTAGGTAAGAAAGCCGTCATTGCAGTTTGCGGACCGGATGGAAACCCGATTGCTGTGCATGTGATGGATGATGCATTTTTGGTAAGCTTCGATGTAGCAGTCAAGAAGGCTTATACTGCAGTATCAGTGAAAATGTCTACCATGGAGCTTGGAAAGCTTGTACAGCCGGGAGAGACCTTTGCTGGATTAGAGCAGATTGAAAAAGATAAGCTTGTATTCTTCGGCGGCGGTGTACCGTTGTTTGCAGGTGACAAACTGGTCGGCGGACTTGGTGTCAGCGGCGGAACCGGTGAAGAGGATGACGACATTGCCAGATACGGACTTAGCGTATTTGATGAAGTATGCAGATAGTCTGTTGTTATTGAAATAGTGCATTTTGATAATTTGAGTGAATTTACATGAAAAAAGAGGATATCCGACAAGGTATCCTCTTTTTTCGTTCAAGGGTAGAACAATGGGGCTATCTTAATTTCTCGACAGCACATTTCTGGCGAAATCTATGGTCTGGTTGATCCTTTGGATTTCCTCGGGGCTTTTCCCTTCCTTTAATATAGAAAACAAAATTTCAAATTCATCCCGTGTAAAAGAAATATTCTGTCTTCTGGCACTGGTCATGGCGGCCATAAGGACAGGCAGGATATCCTGCTCGGATTTCCCGTCGATTTTTTCAGACAGTTTGGTTAAGAGAAATAACTTTTTAGGATCCATCCCTGCCAGAGCCGGGTGATTCTTCCACGTAGGTAAACTCATCGACTAGATCGCTTCCTTCCATCATTTTTTTTATGGAGCCAAGATCAGGCATGGAGAAGCCGCCGGTAGTCGGGAAAGGTGATTTTCCGGGGGGATGATTCTCTTTCTGTCCAAAAGAATCAAACATTTTGAAGAGTGCCTGATATTCGTCCATGTGGTTCATCATATTCTGAATCATCTCAAAAGTATGCATAAATTCTATCAGATCTAAATACATGGAGATGAGTCTTTGGATATGTAAAGGAAAATAGGGAAGAAATAATTTCAGGGTTTCTACGAATGCAGGATTGCTGCCATGACAAGAAGGGCATCCAAAGATGCCCCCCAGACCATTCCCGAAGGAATTAGCAGCCACAGTTGTCACCGCATCCGCAGCTGTTGTCACGCCAAGGACCACAGCCGCAGTCACATCTACCGCTGCCGAATCCGAAGCCATTGCCGCAGAAGAGAAGCAGTAAGATGATCCAGATACAGCTGTTGTCGCCGCATCCATCGTTGCAGCCGCATCCGCCGCCACCGAATAATCCGCCACCACATCCATTTCCGCAAATGCTTAACAGAAGAATGATCCAGATAATTGTGCAGCAGCAATCGTTATCGCGGGACATATGGCCACTGCCACATCCGCATCCGTTAGATAAGTTTCCCATAGGATACCTCCATATTTTCTTTACACCTTATCATATGTGGGTCACTGAATTGTGTTACTAAATTCCCCTTTAGGTTACTAATTTTAACTCTTTCACTCTCAACTGACGCTCCGAGGGACAGGTGTTACCCCACAGTGCAGGCGTCGTCGTCTTCAACTAAGTCTAAGTATCACTAGCCACTCGCGCGAGAGCACGCTTCGTGGAGTGATACTAAGACTGGATTTTCAGACTCCTTTGGCTTAACGCACCGTGGTGCAACACCTGCCCCTCGGGCTGTTAGTGGCAAAATATAAGAGTTAAACGAAATTTCGAAAACGGAAAACAAGCCAATAAGGTAATCCATCGGAATGACAAATAATATAACTCGGTGGAAATAGGTCAAGCCAATCTTTAATAGTGGATGAGCTGAATATTTGATTTGACAATTATCTTATATTCTTTCAAGGAACAGCCTGGGGCAACCTCTGTCTGTGCGCCGCATTTGGGCCAAAGGGGGCGGAAAATCCATCTTAGAACATCTTCGCGAAGCAGGCTCTCCTGCGAGTGATTAGATGTTCTTAGATTAGTTGGAGCCCCCGACGCCTGCGGGGCACGGATAGAGGCTGTCCCGGGCGTCCCATGGGAGAAAATGATGATAAAGCCCCCCTTTAGCAGAGAAAATATGTTAAATTCTTGACATTTACATGCAGATTGTATACAATAATACAAGTTGCACGCGTGTGCACAGGAGGAAGATTATGGAAAACAGACAAGTGAAGTTTAATACAAAGACAAATTTGCTTCAGTTAGAGGAGCATATGTACCATTTGGTGGAGAACCCTACTGCCAATGTATTTCGAAACCTGTTCCCGTATACGGAAGTACCGCGAATCGCATTCAATGACCGCGTGGTACCGCATTGTATGCCGGAAGAGATCTGGATCACAGATACTACATTCCGTGACGGACAGCAGTCCAGAGCACCTTATTCTACAGAGCAGATCGTAACAATCTATGATTATTTACATCGACTTGGTGGCCCGAAGGGGAAAATCCGTCAGAGTGAGTTTTTCTTATACAGTAAAAAAGACCGTGATGCGGTATATAAATGTCTGGAAAGAGGTTATGAGTTTCCGGAGGTAACCTCCTGGATCCGTGCCAGCAAGAAGGATTTCCAGCTGGTAAAGGATATCGGTTTAAAGGAAACAGGTATTTTAGTCAGCTGTTCTGACTATCATATTTTCTATAAGATGAAAATGACCAGACGGGAGGTTATGGATCACTATTTAAGCATTGTCCGTGACTGTCTGGAAATCGGTGTCAGCCCAAGATGTCATCTGGAGGATATTACCAGGGCAGATATTTATGGCTATGTCATTCCATTCTGTCTGGAACTTGCAAAATTGATGGAAGAATATCAGATTCCGATCAAGGTTCGCTGCTGCGATACCATGGGTTACGGAGTTAACTATCCGGGTGCGGTGATTCCACGTTCCGTACCGGGAATCATTTACGGTATTATGACCCATGCGGGAATCCCGTCCGAGCTCATCGAATGGCATGGACATAATGATTTCTATAAAGCAGTCAGCAATTCCACCACAGCATGGCTCTATGGTGCCAGCGGTGTCAACTGTTCCTTATTTGGTATCGGAGAGCGTACGGGAAATACACCACTGGAAGCAATGATCTTTGAATATGCACAGCTTCGAGGAACCTTAGATGGTATGGATACCACCGTAATCACTGAGCTTGCAGAATATTATGAAAAGGAAATCGGCTATCAGATTCCGCCGCGTACACCATTTGTAGGAAAGAACTTCAATGTGACAAGAGCAGGAATCCATGCAGACGGACTTTTGAAAAATGAAGAGATTTATAACATTTTCGATACAGAGAAATTCTTAAACAGACCGGTACTGGTTGCCATTTCCAATACCTCCGGACTGGCCGGAATCGCTCACTGGATCAATACTTATTTCAAATTAAAGGATGAGGAAAGAATCGAAAAGACCCATCCGATGATTGCAGATATCAAGAAGTGGGTAGACAGAGAATATGAAAACGGACGTATCACAGTGCTGACCGATGAGGAAATCTTAAACGCCATCGATGTGGCATGCAAACGTCTGGGAATTGAATTTCATGGATATGGAGCAGTAAAAAATGAAGAATCATGAAGCAAAGGAGTCCGGTGATAAATATTCCTTACGGGGGAAGGTTTATGACCGGATCCGGGAAGACATCTTAAACGGTGTATACAAGGAGCATGAAGAATTAAAGGAAGCTACTTTGGGAGAAAAGATGGGAGTATCCCGTACCCCGGTAAGAGAAGCCTTACGTCAACTAGAGCTGGAAGGACTGGTGGAGATCATTCCCAATAAGGGCGCCAGAGTGACCGGCATTACCAAGAAGGATATGGATGACATTTATCAGATCCGCTATCTTTTAGAAGGTTTAAGTGCCAGATGGGCCACGGAGCATGTGACGAAGGAACAGTTGGATAAGATGGAGGAAATTCTCTACCTGACCGAGTTTCATGCAAAGAAGGAAAACTATGCACAGGTCTATGAGCTGGACAGCCAGTTTCACGAGCTGATGTATGAGGCATCGGGAAGTAAACTCTTGAATCACATTCTGTCTGACTTCCATATGTATGTGACCAGGATCAGAAAGACTTCTCTGGCAGACGGAAGCCGGTCAAAATATTCCACAGAAGAGCACCGGGCGATTTTGGACGCTATCAAAGCCCATGACGCAAAGAGGGCAGAAGAATGTGCCCACGCCCATGTGATGAGCACTGTGGAAAATAATCACAAAAACGGATTTTAATACAGGAGATAAGTACCATGGAAAAAATTAGAATGACCACCCCACTGGTTGAGATGGATGGAGACGAAATGACCAGAATCCTCTGGAAAATGATCAAAGAGGAGCTTATTACGCCATTCGTGGATTTAAAGACGGAATACTATGACCTTGGTCTGGAGCATAGAAATGAAACTGACGATCAGGTGACCATTGACGCATCCAATGCCACAAAAAAATACGGCGTTGCTGTTAAATGTGCTACCATCACTCCAAATGCAGCCCGGGTTAAGGAATACAATTTAAAGGAAATGTGGAAGAGCCCTAACGGAACCATCCGTGCACTTTTAGACGGAACGGTATTTCGTGCACCGATCATTGTAAAAGGTATCGATCCTTATGTAAAAACATGGAAAAAGCCTATCACCCTTGCCCGTCATGCCTATGGGGATGTGTATAAGGCAACAGAAATGCGTATCCCGGGCGCTGGAAAATGCGAACTTGTATACACCGCAGAGGATGGAACCGAAGAAAGAGCATTGATCCATAACTTCAAAGGAGCCGGAGTCGTACAGGGGCAGCATAATCTGGATGATTCCATCGAAAGCTTTGCAAAGAGCTGTTTCCAGTTTGCATTGGATACAAAGCAGGATCTTTGGTTTGCAACGAAGGATACCATCTCCAAAAAATATGACCATCATTTCAAGGATGTGTTTGCGGACCTTTATGAGAAAGAATATAAAGAAAAATTTGAAGAAGCAGGCATTACCTATTTCTATACCCTCATCGATGATGCGGTAGCCCGCGTGATAAAATCAGAAGGCGGCTTTATCTGGGCCTGCAAAAACTACGATGGAGACGTCATGAGTGATTTGGTAGCTACAGCCTTTGGTTCTCTGGCTATGATGACTTCCGTGCTGGTATCTCCTCACGGATACTGGGAATATGAAGCAGCCCACGGAACGGTACAGAGACACTACTATAAGCATTTAAAAGGAGAAGAAACCTCCACAAACTCCATGGCAACGATCTTTGCATGGAGCGGTGCCTTAAGAAAACGTGGAGAACTTGATAACTTGCCGGAGCTGGTGGCATTTGCGGATAAGCTGGAAAAGGCATCCATTAAGACCATCGAGGATGGTAAGATGACCAAGGATCTGGCGATGATCACATCTTTGGAGCATGTGGAAGTATTAAGCTCCCTTGACTTTATCAAGGCCATCAGAGCGACCATGGAAGTGTGACAAATATGTGTAAAGTATGGGAAGAACAGAGAAAAATAGATCGTAAGGAAGGTCGCAATGAAGTAATTCAAGAACTGCTTCGTGATGGATTGCTTACACCAGAAGAAGCAGCCAAGAGGCTTCGGATTAGTGAACAAGAAGTAGAAAAATTAATGAAATAAAAAAGATTACGATAACCGAATAAGAATAGGAAGAAAACAGGACGAATCAGTGAAACGAAACTGATTCGTCCTGTTTTTTTGTGCTTTTACACTTTTGTCAAAAAGATACATTTTTTCCGGCACAATCTGTACAAAATGATAAATAGTGGTAAAAAAGAGTCGAATTAAACAAATTGTTGTTGAAATAAGTCAAAATAGGTGGTAGCATTTGGAGTGATAAATAAGGGTTAAAAAAGAGGTAATTTGCTTGAAAAAAGCAGAAATGAAAAAAATAGACATCCACTGCCACATCCTCCCGGAAGTGGACGATGGAGCAAAAAATATAGAGCAGTCCCTGGAAATGCTTAGAATCGCTGCAAAAGATGGCATCACCGACATCATCGCCACACCCCACTTTCACTATCGAAGAGGCCATGCCACACCGGAAGAGATTCGTAGGAAAGTACAGGAACTAAACGCTGCAGCAAAAGCAGAGGGGATAAATATCACAGTCTATCCCGGCAATGAGCTTTACTACACCCATGAG
>CALZFY010000019.1:0-31486 GCA_945786935.1 uncultured Lachnoclostridium sp. | reverse complement strand
CCGCGAGGGTTTTCGTAAGAAAATCCCGAGTTCTGCAAGCAAAAATCCATTTGCGAAGCAAATTCTGCATGGATTTTTGCACGTTACTGGAACGGAGTGAACAGTAATGTAAGAATGAGTATAAGCAATTTGCAGCAAAATGTCAAAGAAGATGTGATTGATATGGAAAAGAAACTGACAAATCCCCGAAATTTATGGTTTATTTATATTTTTTTATCGATAATTCATTGAAATTGTGGAAAAAACTGCGTAAACTGTAACTGTTTAGGTTCAGGAATTTTGGAGGTGGAATCTGAACAGATATAAGAATTGTAAATCAACAGGAGCTATTAGATCATGAAGGAAAAATTTTATCGTTTTATGCAGGGACGGTATGGTGCATACGGAAATGATGAACTGTCAAAATTTCTTACAGGAGCCAATTTTGTCTTTATTATTTTATATCTGATTACAAGAAGCAAAATTTTCTTCTTGCTGACTGTGGCATGTTTGGTATATCTTTATTACAGAATGTTTTCCAAAAACCATTCGGCCAGATATGCAGAAAACCAGAAATTCCTTGAGATTAAGAATAAATGGAGTTACAAATGGGAAAATCATAAAAGACTGCGTGAACAGAAAAAGATCTATCACATTTACAGCTGTCCTTATTGCAAGCAGAAGATCCGCATTCCAAAGGGAAAGGGAACCATCATTGTAACCTGTCCCAAATGCAAGCAGGAATTCGGAAAGAGGAGCTAGTCCATGTTTGGATATATTACCATCAACAAACCGGAAATGAAGTTTCGGGAATTTGATGTATATCAGTCCTATTACTGCGGACTTTGTAAAAGCTTAAAGGAGCGGTACGGCGCAAGAGGACAGATGACCTTAAGCTATGACATGACATTTCTGGCACTTTTGCTGAGCAGTCTCTATGAGCCGGAAACTGTGACAGACTATCGAAGATGTGTTGCCCATCCGGTGGGAAAGCATTTGTACCGGCAGAATCAGTTTACTGATTATGCGGCAGATATGAATCTTTTGCTTTCCTATGAAAAATGTCTGGATGACTGGAATGATGAGCATAAGGCAAAAAAACGTCTCATGGCAGCACTTTTAAAAAGTGGAAATCAAAAGGTTTATGAGCGGTATCCGGAGAAGATCGACAGAATTGCAAAAGCCATGGACCGGATTCATGAGCTGGAGCAGCAAAACAGTAAAAATATTGATGAGATTGCAGGTGCATTTGGCCAGATCATGGCGGAGATTTTTATGTATCGTCAGGATGAGTGGCAGGAGACCCTTCAGTGCATGGGATTTTTTTTCGGAAAGTTTATCTATCTGATGGATGCCTATGAGGATATCGAGGAAGACTTAAAAGCGGGAACCTATAATCCTTTCAGGGAATTGTATGGTCAGGATGATTTTGAGGAACAGGCCGGACAGATTTTGTTGATGATGATGGCAGAATGTTCCAGAGCCTATGAAAGACTTCCCATCGTGGAAAACACACAGATTTTGCGTAATATCCTGTATTCCGGTGTCTGGTGCCGGTATGAAAAGGTGAAGCAAGAAAGGAACAAAAAGAAAAATAATGGTGTTTGATCCCTATCAGACCCTTGGGGTTCCCCGGGGGGCTTCTGATGAAGAAATAAAAAAGGCATATAGGAATCTGAGTAGAAAATATCATCCCGATGCCAATGTAAATAACCCCAATAAAGCACAGGCGGAAGAAAAATTCAAGCAGGTTCAGCAGGCCTATGATCAGGTGATGAAGGAACGGGAGCGTGGAGCTTCCGGTGCATCTTACGGGGACTTTGGCTTTGGAGGTTATCAGAGCAGACAAGGAAACGGCAGCAGCGAATATGAAAATTATATCCGTGCAGCTGCCAATTATATTCAGAGCAGACATTATACGGAGGCTTTGAATGTTTTAAACTCTATGTCAGAGAGAAATGCATTGTGGTATTATTACAGTGCCATTGCAAATCACGGGGCAGGAAATAATGTGATGGCCGTGGAGCACGCAAAAAAAGCGGCCGAACTGGAACCTGGAAATTTCCAGTACCGTCAGCTGGTACAGCAGTTGGAAGGCGGCGGCACCTGGTATCGTGATATGCAAAGACCTTATTATGAATATTCCTCCGATGGTTCAGACTTCTGTATGAAGCTTTGTATCGCAAATATGATCTGCAACTGCTGTTGCGGAGGAGGATGGTGTATCTGCTAAAAAGATTTCCAAAATCAGTGGACGAATTGCTTCACTGATTTTTCGGTTTGGGGATATACAAAACAGGAGAAATCGGCTATACTGGTATGGTTATGAAAAGAGGATAAGTGTTATGTTAAAACAAGGATTTGATAATGCAAAATATCTGGACACACAATCCAGGGAAATCAAACAAAGAATTGCTCAGTTTGGAGGAAAACTTTATCTGGAATTTGGAGGGAAGCTGTTTGATGATTACCATGCATCCAGAGTACTTCCGGGTTTTGAGCCGGACAGTAAGCTGAAAATGCTTCTTCAGTTAAAGGAACAGGCAGAGATCATCATTGCCATCAATGCCAATGATATTGAAAATGCAAAGGTGCGGGGAGATTTAGGGATTACCTATGATCAGGATGTGCTTCGTCTCATTGATATTTTCAGAAGCTATGGTCTTTATGTGGGAAGTGTGGTATTAAACCGTTACGAAAGCAAACCGGCGGTGGCTTCCTTTGAAAAATATCTGGCAACTTTAGGAGTAAAAACCTACCGTCATTATTCTATCGAAGGTTACCCTTCCAATATCGATCTGATCTTAAGTGAAGACGGATTTGGAAAGAATGAATATGTGGAAACAACAAGATCACTGATTGTAGTTACAGCACCGGGACCGGGAAGCGGTAAAATGGCGACCTGTCTGTCCCAGGTATACAATGAATACCAGAGGGGAAATGTGGCAGGCTATGCCAAGTTTGAGACATTCCCAATCTGGAACATTCCGTTAAAGCACCCGGTAAACCTTGCTTACGAAGCTGCAACTGCAGATTTAAATGATGTCAATATGATTGACCCGTTCCATCTGTCAGCATACGATAAGGTAGCTGTGAATTATAACAGAGACGTGGAAGTATTCCCGGTACTCAATGCTATTTTTACAAGAATCTATGGAGAATGCCGTTATCAGTCTCCTACAGATATGGGTGTGAATATGGCAGGAAACTGCATTTATGATGATGAAGCAGTTTCAGAAGCTTCCAGAGAAGAGATCATTCGCCGTTACTATACGACCCTTGTACAGAAAGCCAAGGGAAAAGAAGTAGATGAGGCTTTATACAAATTAAAAATGCTGATGAATCAGGCCGGTGTGAAGGAAACTGACAGAGCCGTGGTTGAGAAAGCTCTGGCTGTGGAACAGGCCACAGATGCTCCGGCTGCAGCCATTGAGCTTCCGGACGGAAGAATCGTGACAGGAAAGACAACTCCGCTTTTGGGTGCCTGTGCAGCAGTGATGATGAATGCTTTAAAAGCTTTGGCAGATTTACCGGATATCCATCTGCTGGCTCCGGAAGTAATTCTTCCGATCCAGGAACTAAAAGTAACCCACCTAGGCAATCGAAACCCCAGAATCCATACAGATGAAATGCTGCTTGCACTGTCTGTTTGTGCAGTGCATGATGAAAATGCGAAAAAAGCAATGGAGCAGCTTGGAAAATTAAAAGGATGTGAAATGCACACCAGTGTGATCCTTTCGGAATCTGATGAAAAAGTATTGAAAAAACTCCAGATCAATCTGACCTCAGAACCAAAAAGAGAGGGCTCCAGACTGTACAGTAAATAAGGAGGAAATGAATGGACGAAAACAGAACCCCGAAGCAGGAACAAAATAACGGGGGAAGAAATAATAAAAGCCCGAAACAGTCACTGCTTATGTTCCTGATGATGTGCAGCATCGTGATGCTTGCATGGACCTATTTTGGGCAGGGAGGCAAAGATGCCTCCAGCAAGGAAATTACCTATACGGAATTCCTTGATATGGTGGAGGACGGCACCATTGCCAGTGTGGAGATTGAAGGCAATCAGCTGAATATCACCCCGAAAAAACAGCCGTCGGAAAAGCTTCAGGTGTCTTATCACACCTATAAGCTGGAAAGCAATGACCGCGTTTTGGAAAGGCTGGAAGAGGCCAATATTAAAAATGTTAATGGAGTTGCGCCCGATACTACCATGTCAGTCATTGTGGAGCTGTTAAGCATTATCCTGCCGCTTGCACTCATCTGGATCGCTATGGGATTCCTCATGAGGCGTATGGGCGGTGGCGGCGTCATGGGCGTCGGAAAGAGCAAAGCCAAGGTATATATTCAGAAACAGACAGGAATTCTGTTTAAGGACGTGGCAGGACAGGACGAAGCCAAAGAGTCTTTACAGGAAATGGTGGATTTCCTGCACAATCCTGAAAAGTATACAGCCATCGGAGCAAAGCTTCCGAAGGGGGCTCTGCTGGTGGGACCGCCGGGAACCGGTAAGACACTTCTTGCAAAGGCCGTAGCCGGAGAAGCAAAGGTTCCGTTTTTCTCATTGTCCGGTTCGGACTTTGTGGAAATGTTTGTGGGTGTTGGTGCATCCCGTGTCCGCGACCTGTTTGAAGAAGCAAAGAAAAATGCACCGTGTATTATCTTTATTGATGAAATTGATGCCATCGGTAAACGCCGTGATACCCATTTCGGCGGTAATGACGAAAGAGAACAGACCTTAAACCAGCTGTTGGCAGAGATGGATGGTTTTGAATCCAACAAAGCCTGCCTGGTGCTTGGAGCAACCAACCGTCCGGAAGTATTGGATCAGGCATTGCTTCGTCCGGGACGTTTTGACCGCCGTGTCATTGTAGACCGTCCGGACCTGAAAGGCCGTGTGGATGTATTAAAGGTCCATGCAAAAAATGTGCATCTGGATGAAACGGTAGATTTGGAAGCCATTGCACTTGCTACCAGCGGAGCCGTAGGTTCTGACCTTGCCAATATGATCAATGAAGCAGCAATTCTTGCAGTTAAGCATGGAAGAAAAGCGGTATCCCAGAAGGATCTTTTTGAGGCTGTGGAAGTTGTTCTTGTAGGTAAGGAAAAGAAAGACCGGGTAATGAAACCGGAGGAAAGAAGGATCGTATCCTACCATGAAGTTGGTCATGCCCTGGTAAATGCACTGCAAAAGGATGCAGAGCCGGTACAGAAGATCACCATTGTACCAAGAACTATGGGAGCCTTGGGTTATGTACTGCAGGTTCCGGAGGAAGAAAAGTATTTAAATACAAAGAAAGAGATCGAAGCAATGATCGTCGGTTTCCTGGGCGGACGTGCTGCAGAGGAAATTGTATTTGATACAGTGACCACCGGTGCAGCCAACGATATCCAGCAGGCTACCAGAATTACAAGAGCCATGATCACCCAGTATGGTATGTCTGATAAATTTGGTATGATGGGATTAGAGTCCCAGGAAAGCATGTATCTTGATAATGGAACCAGATTAAACTGCAGTGAACAGATGGCAGCCGAGGTAGATCAGGAAATCATGCGAATCTTAAGGGAGTCCTATGAAGAAGCAAAGCGTCTTCTTATGGAAAACAGAGAAGCTTTGGATAAGATCGCTGAATATCTCATTGAGAAAGAGACAATTACCGGTAAGGAATTTATGAGAATCTTCCGTGAGGTGAAGGGAATACCGGAACCGACAGAGAAAGATTCAGAAGAAGCAACAGAAAACTTTGTAGGGAATATTTCCTCAGAAGAAGCTGGTGAAGATTTAGAGTAATAAGCACAGCTGCCATGTACTAAGATAAGCTTAAGGTTGTGAAGCCTCGAGGCGTTCTTAGTACATGGTGTTGTGCTTTTTTTGTTGTAGAGGTTCAGGAGCCTCTGTTTGTAGAAAAATGATATTATATAAAGAAATTTCTGTGCAATATTGTGCAAAAGTTATGCAAATTTGCACATCTTTCATTTACAAACGGTTGCTGTGGGAGTATACTGACATAAAAGCGTAGCGTGAGAAAATTATTGGAGAGTGCAGATGTTTGACATTCAGGAAGAATTAAAAAAACTGCCTGGAAAGCCGGGAGTTTATCTGATGCATGACGAAAAGGATGAGATCATCTATGTGGGAAAGGCTATTTCCCTGAAAAACCGTGTGCGCCAGTATTTTCAGAGCAGTCGCAGTAAGGGACCGAAGATCGAGCAGATGGTGACGAAAATTGCACGATTTGAATACATTGTGACAGATTCGGAGCTGGAAGCGCTTGTTTTAGAGTGTAATCTCATCAAAGAACACCGGCCCAAATACAATACCATGCTGATGGATGATAAGACTTATCCTTATATTAAGGTGACTGTCCGGGAGGCCTATCCCAGAGTCTTGTTTTCCAGACAGATGAAAAAGGATAAGTCCAAATATTACGGTCCCTATACCAGTGCAGGAGCGGTCAAAGATACCATTGAGCTGATTCGTAAGATCTATAAGATCCGTACCTGTAACCGGAATCTTCCAAAGGACATAGGGAAGGAACGTCCGTGTCTTAATTATCATATCAAACAGTGTGATGCACCCTGCCAGGGTTATATCAGTGAGGAAGCCTACGGGGAAAAGATCCGGAAGGTTACGGAGTTTTTAAATGGAAATTTTGATCCTGTACTGAAAGAACTGGAAGAAAAGATGATGGAAGCTTCGGAAAATATGGAATTTGAGCAGGCCATCGAATACCGGGAACTCATTGGAAGTGTGAAGCAGATTGCCCAGAAACAAAAAATTTCCAACAGTGACGGTGAAGACAAAGATATTATCGCCATGGCTGCCGATGGAGAGGATGCCGTTGTTCAGGTGTTCTTTGTAAGGGAAGGAAGGCTCATCGGGCGTGATCATTTTTATCTGAGGATCGCACCCCAGGAAAAGACTTCGGAGGTTTTGGGAAGCTTTGTAAAACAGTTTTATGCCGGCACACCTTTTATTCCCAGAGAGCTGATGCTGCAGACCGAGATTGAGGATATGGAGGTCATTGGTCAGTGGCTCAGTGGCAAGAAGGGGCAGAAAGTCTATCTTCGGGTTCCTAAGATCGGAACCAAGGAAAAGCTGGTGGAGTTGGCAGCAAAAAATGCACAGCTGGTACTTAGCCAGGATAAGGAAAAGATCAAGCGGGAGGAAGGCAGAACCATTGGTGCTGCCAAAGAGATCGCAGCGCTTCTCGATATTCCTCACATTTACCGGATGGAGGCCTTTGACATTTCCAATATCAGCGGATTTGAAAATGTAGGGTCTATGGTGGTTTATGAGCGTGGAAAACCGAAGCGAAGCGACTACCGGAAGTTTAAGATCAAAGGGGTGCAGGGACCGGATGATTATGCCTGCATGGAGGAAGTCTTAAAGAGAAGATTTACCCACGGCATGAAAGAGCAGGAAAATGAGGATCTGGGCGGTTTCGCAAAATTTCCGGACCTCATTTTGATGGATGGTGGAAAAGGACAGGTCAATGTAGCCTTGAAGGTACTGGAGGAACTGGGTCTTTCGATTCCTGTCTGTGGTATGGTCAAGGATGACAAGCACAGGACCAGAGGTCTTTATTTCCAAAACCGGGAAATTCCCATAGACAGAGGAAGCGAAGGCTTCCGCCTGATTACAAGAATCCAGGATGAAGCTCATCGCTTTGCCATTGAATATCATAGAAGCCTGCGTACAAAAGAGCAGGTGCATTCCATTTTGGATGACATTGAAGGAATCGGACCTGCGAGGAGAAAAGCATTAATGAAAGCTTTTCCATCCCTGGAGGAGATAAAGTCGGCAGATGTGGAAGCATTAGCCGGGGTACCTGCCATGAACAGGGCTGCCGCAGAAAAAGTATATTATTTTTTTCATAAAAAGAACAACACAGACGAGGGAGGAAAACAATGAATCGATCAGCAGGTATTTTATTACCAATCTCAAGCTTACCATCCAAATACGGGATCGGAAGCTTCTCAAAGAGTGCCTATGAATTTGTAGACTGGCTTAAGGAAGCAGGACAGAGCTACTGGCAGATTCTGCCTTTAGTACCTACCAGCTATGGAGACTCTCCGTATCAGTCCTTTTCTACCTTTGCGGGAAACCCTTATTTTATCGATCTGGATGCATTGATCGAGGAGGGAGTTCTGACTCAGGAGGAAGTAGACAGTGCAGATTTCGGAAACAAGGAAGACGATATCGATTACGAGAAATTGTATAAAAATCGTTATCCGCTGCTTCGGAAAGCCTATGAACGCAGTGACATCAGTAAAAATCCGGACTACTGCCGTTTTATGGAGGAAAACGGATGGTGGCTTAAGGATTATGCCCTGTTTATGGCAGTGAAGGGCCGCTTTGACGGAGTAGCCTGGACCGAATGGGCAGAGGATATTAAGCTGCGCTATGGTTATGCAATGGAATACTATCGCAGGGAACTGTATTTTGACATTGAGTTTCATCAGTACCTGCAGTTTACGTTCTACAAACAGTGGATGAAATTAAAGGCCTATGCAAACAGCAAGGGTGTTCTTATCATTGGAGATATTCCGATCTATGTGGCTATGGACAGTGCAGATACCTGGGCAAATCCGGAAATGTTCCAGTTAGACCGCAACAATGTGCCCCTGGCAGTGGCAGGCTGCCCGCCGGATGGATTTTCCGCAACAGGACAGCTTTGGGGGAATCCATTATACCGCTGGGATTATCATGAAAGAACAGGATTTGACTGGTGGATGAAGCGTCTTTCTTACTGCTTTAAAATGTATGACGTGGTAAGAATCGACCATTTCCGTGGCTTTGATGAATATTACTCCATTCCATACGGAGCAGAAACTGCCGTTGATGGCCATTGGGAAAAGGGTCCCGGTATGGCTCTTTTTGGAAGAATGCGTCAGGTGCTTGGAGAAAGAGAAGTGGTAGCAGAGGATCTTGGCTATATGACAGACAGTGTGCGCCGACTTGTAAAGGACAGCGGCTTCCCTAATATGAAGGTGCTGGAATTTGCTTTCGATTCCAGAGATACGGGAAGTGCCAGTGATTATCTGCCCCATAACTATACAGAAAATTGTGTGGCATATACAGGAACTCATGACAATGAGACCATTATCGGTTGGTTTAAATCCATTACAAAAGAAGAACAGGATATGGCAAGAGAGTATTTGTGCGATGATAAGAGTGCATTGAAAGATCTTCATTGGCCAATGATCTCCATGATCATGAGAAGCCGTGCCAATCTGTGCGTGATTCCGATGCAGGATTATCTGGGCCTTGGAAATGAAGCACGAATGAATCAGCCATCCACGGTAGGAAAGAACTGGAAATGGAGAGCAGCCAGATCTCAGTTCTCAGAGGAATTAAAGGAAAGAATCAGAAAAACTACGAGAATTTATGGACGTTTGAACTGGCAGTGGGACCATAAACCGGATGCATAATTTTTGAAGGTATGTTATACTTAGATATATCTATTGGAAAAGGAGACGATTATGCAGTCAATTGAATTAACAGCACTGGTAGAAAGAATCGGTCTCAAGAACCTGACACCGGAAGTTGATATGACGGATATTAAGATAACCACATCCAATATTAACAGACCGGCATTACAGATGGCAGGCTATTTTGATCATTTTGCTTCTGACAGGGTGCAGATCATCGGGTATGTTGAGTATACTTATTTAAAACATCTGACAAGGGAACAGAAACTTCCTGTTTATGAAAAATTCTTATCCAGCGAGATCCCTTGTGTTATCTTCTCGTCCAGAACAGAACCGGATGAAGATTTTCTGGAGCTGGCGCTCAAATATAAAAAGCCGTTGCTTGCTTCAGAACAGGAAACATCACCATTTATGGCAGAAATCATCCGAGTATTGACCGGTATGCTGGCTCCGTGCGTGTCCATTCACGGAGTTTTGGTGGACGTATACGGCGAAGGTGTGCTTCTGATGGGTGAAAGCGGTATCGGTAAAAGTGAAGCAGCGCTGGAGCTTGTAAAACGTGGTCACCGACTGGTTACCGACGATGTGGTGGAGATCCGTAAGGTTGATGAGGAAACACTCATTGGACGTTCTCCGGCCATTACCCGTCATTTTATTGAGCTTCGCGGTATCGGTATTGTAGATGTGAAGGAGCTGTTCGGTGTGTCCAGTATCAGAGAATCCAAGCAGATCGATATGGTGATCCGTTTGGAAGAGTGGGACAAGGATAAGGAATACGACCGTCTTGGTCTCACAGAAGAGTATACGGAATTTTTAGGTACAAAAGTTGTATGTCATTCCCTGCCCATCAGACCGGGACGTAATCTGGCAGTGATCGTGGAAACAGCAGCGGCTAACAATCGTCAAAAGAAGCTGGGTTACAATGCGGCAAAGGAATTATACAGAAGAGTACAGGAAAGTATTGCAGGAAAAGGAAAGGGAACATTATCATGAAAAAGTACGTATTTGGAGTAGATGTAGGCGGAACAACTGTAAAAATGGGTCTGTTTAATGTTGATGGAGAAGTTTTAGACAAATGGGAGATCAAGACCCGTATTGAAAATGGCGGAGAAGCTATTCTTCCTGATATTGCAGAATCTGCAAAAGCAAAATTAGAAGAAAGAGGAATTTCCACAGACGAAGTAGAAGGTATCGGTATCGGTATTCCGGGTCCGATCGATGATGAAGGTGTAGTGCCACATACTGCAAACCTTGGCTGGGGACGAAAGGAAGTATCCAGAGAATTATCAGAGCTGACAGGCTGGAACTGCAAAGGCGGTAACGATGCAAACGTAGCAGCACTTGGAGAAATGTGGAAAGGCGGCGCGGCCGGATATAAAAACGTCGTTATGGTTACACTGGGAACAGGTGTTGGCGGCGGAATCATCCTTGATGGAAAAATTCTTGCAGGCTCTAACGGTGCCGGCGGTGAGATCGGACATCTTCATGTAGATGATTACATTACAGGACACTGCGGCTGTGGCAATCAGGGCTGCTTAGAGCAGGTAGCATCTGCAACCGGTATTGTATATCTTGCATACCAGGCTCTTTCCGCAAGTGATAAGCCATCCGTACTTCGTGATGGAGAAGTGACTGCAAAGACTGTATTTGATGCAGTGAAAGCAGATGACGAGCTTGCAAAAGAAATTGCAGAACGTTTTGGTAAATATCTGGGAACCGCACTTGCGAACATCTGTGCAGTGGTAGATCCACAGGCCATTGTTATCGGTGGCGGTGTATCCAAAGCCGGTCCAATTCTTCTGGAATATGTTGAAAAATACTATCAGAAATACTGCTTTAAATCATGCAGGAACGTAAAATTTGCACTTGCAACTCTTGGAAATGATGCAGGAATTTACGGAAGTGCAAAATTAGTTTTATAATAAAGGAGACTTCAATCTATGAAAAAAATCGTTGCTTTCATGCTTGTAGCCGCAATGCTGCTGAGTGTAACAGCCTGCGGGGGAAAGGCAAACACGGAAACAACAAAGGATGGCACGGAAGGCAAGACCTGTGTTGACATTTTAAATGATGTATGGGCCGCTTTTCCGAAGAATAAGCAGTTTGCTGTCTCAGGCGGAGATTACGATCATATGGTGGACGGTGCTGCCGGTGCCGTGGATGTGACAAATGTAGAAGTCCTGGATGGATTTTTGGGATTTCCGGCTGACAGTGCAGGAATGATCGATGAGGGTGCATGTCTGATGCACATGATGAATCAGAATACCTTTACCGCAGCGGTATATCATGTAACAGCTGCAGACGATGTACAGGCAGTAGCAGATGCAGTTAAAGAAAATATTCTGAATCGTCAGTGGATGTGCGGATTCCCTGATGATCTGGTCGTTTATCGAGTGGGAGAAAATTTTCTGGCAGCTGCTTTCGGAAAGGAAGACAATATCGATGAGTTCGAGGATCGTCTCCAGGAAGTCTTTGGCAGTGCAGTTCTTCTTTATGACGAAGATTTAAACTTTTAGTAAATTGAACAGAGGACGTTATGTTATTTTCAAGCATTTCATTTTTGTATTATTTCTTACCATGTGTGCTGATCTTGTACCATATTGTTCCGAAAAGATTTCAAAACGGGGCTCTCCTTTTGGCGAGCCTTGTTTTTTATGCCTGGGGAGAACCAAGGTACGTGTTTTTGATGCTGCTTTTGATTCTGTTTGGTTATCTTTTTGGCCTTCTCATTGAAAAACACAGACAGGATCCGTGGGGAAAACGATATCTGCTCCTGTCAGTTACCATCAGTCTGGGGACCCTTGGGATCTTTAAATACACGGATTTCTTTTTAGAAACCTTTGGTACAGTGACTGGTCTGAAGATTCCGCCGGCTAATATTGCCCTGCCAATCGGCATCAGTTTTTATACTTTTCAGCTGTTAAGCTATACGGTGGATGTATATCAGGGAAACGTTTCGGCACAGAAAAATATCGTGTCTCTGGGGACCTATGTCTCCATGTTTCCCCAGCTGATCGCAGGACCTATTGTAAGGTATTCGGATATTGAAAAACAGTTACGTCATCGGGTGCAAAGCTATGAAAAGATTTTGGACGGCATCCAGAGATTTCTCATAGGTTTAGGAAAAAAGATTCTGATCTCCAATGCCTTGGGTGAGCTTTGTGAAATTTTCCGTGGCTCCGGGGAAAAGTCTGTGGTATTTTTCTGGGTATATGCTATCAGCTTTACACTGCAGATCTACTTTGACTTTTCCGGTTACAGCGACATGGCGATCGGACTTGGGAAAATATTTGGTTTTGACTTTCTGGAAAACTTCAACTACCCTTACATTTCTGCCAGCATTACGGAGTTCTGGCGCCGCTGGCATATGTCTTTGGGGACCTGGTTTAGGGACTATGTCTATATCCCATTGGGCGGAAACAGAGTATCCAGACCGAGATGGTATTTTAATATTTTTGTCGTGTGGTTTTTAACCGGCCTCTGGCATGGAGCAGCGCTTCAGTTTATCCTTTGGGGGCTCATGTTTGGCGTACTTTTGGTGATTGAGAAACAATGGCTGTTAGAGAAGTTATCCAAAGCAAAAATCTGGAACCATATCTATGTCATGCTTCTGGTAATCATCAGCTTTGTGATCTTTAATGCCAAAGATTTGGGACAGGCATTTTCTGATCTTCAGGGAATGTTTGGACTTAGAGGGCTTCCTTTCATGAGTGCAGAATGTGCCTATTATTTGAGAAGTTACCTCGTACTCTTTGCTGCTGCAATTTTGGGGGCAACACCTCTGGTCAGAAATTTGGGTGTTCGATTTTCTGGCACTGGCCTTGGCAGGAAGATTATGCCGGTGCTCAGACCGGTGATGCTGGTTGCCCTTTTGGCAGTATGTACAGCTTATCTGATTGACAGTTCCTTTAATCCGTTTTTGTATTTCAGGTTTTAAAGGGCACTTTACCCCACTATTATTTTTACTTTTTTCAACTTACGCCCCTAGAAACTACAGTTACCCCACTTCGCAGGCGTCGTCGGCTCCAACTAGCCATAAGAATTTCTAAAGGCTCTCCTGTGAGCGGTTAGTGTTTCTTGAATTAGTCGAGGAGGATGGAGCCTGCGAAGTGGGGTAACACCTGTCTTTCGGAGCGTCAGTTAAAAGCCAAGAGAAAAATTAGTAACCTAAAGGGAAATTTAGTTTATAGGAGATTAAAACATGGGAAAAACTTCTAAATGGACAGTTATAGTTCTGGCAATTGTTTTTTTGCTATTTTCGTTATATTGTTGGATAAATCCTGTAAAGGAATATTCCTATGCCGAGCGCAGAAAGCTGGCGCAGATGCCGGAGGTTTCGATAGAAACCATTACTGACGGCAGCTTTATGAGAGATTTTGAAAAATATGCTCTGGATCAGTTTCCATTCAGGGATAACTTTCGCAGTTTAAAGGCCTGGGTGATGGGAAATATATTTCACAAAAAAGACAATCATGAGATCTATGTAGCAGATGGATATGCAGTAAAGATGGAATATCCGCTGAATGAGAAATCTCTTACTAATGCCGTATCTAAATTTGGTAGAATCTATGATAAGTATTTGAAGGATCACAGTGACCAGATTTATTTATGTGTGGTGCCGGATAAGAATTATTTTATGGCAAAGGAAAGCGGTCATCTTTTCATGGATTATGTATATTTTTATGAAACGATGGAAGAGGGCATGCCTTATGCACAGCCTATTGAGATCATAGATTTGCTGGGTATCGAAGATTATTACCGGACAGATATTCACTGGAGACAGGAATGTCTTGTGGATATTGCGGATGAAATGGCAGGTGCCATGGGGATAACCATTCCGGATGCGTATGAAGAGAAAAATTTGGAGAAAGATTTTTATGGTGTCTATTTTGGACAGTCAGCATTAAATCTTCCGGGAGAAAAACTAAGCTATCTGACCAATGAAACCCTGGAGCAGTGTACGGTCTATAATTATGAAAATGATCGGACGACGGGAATTTACGATTTAGATAAAGTGACGGGAAGTGACCCTTATGAAATCTTCCTGTCAGGTTCCGTGTCTCTTTTAAAAATAGAGAACCCCAATGCAGCTACGGAAAAAGAATTGATCGTCTTTCGTGATTCCTTCGGAAGCAGTCTGGTGCCACTTTTGGCACAGGGATATAAAAGTGTGACACTCATTGATATCCGCTATATCCAAAGCAGCGTTTTGGGAAACTATGTGGACTTTCAGGGTAAGGATGTATTGTTTTTGTACAGTACGGCAGTTTTAAATCACAGTGAGACGCTGAAATAAAAGTCTAAAAAATAGACCCTTCGGGGTCTTATTTCAATTACGGGAATCATCTCAATGATGTGAACTAAATATGTTTTTGTTAGTTAGTTGTGCTATAATCTTTGAAAAGGAAAAAGCAGTATATTTGATAGAGGTACGAAAGTAATGAACGATAAAACAAAGTATCAGATCATGGGAAACAGAGAACTCCTGAAGGGATACTCCGCCGCAGATATAGGTGCCGAAAAGACAGATCAGCAGCAGAAGATTCCCAGATCGTTTCCTGTAAAGACATACAAAGCAGCAATACAGATACACCTTACGGTAGATTTTTCCTCTTTGAAAATGACGGGCGATTTGAACAGCTGTATAGCCGGAAGAAAAAGCAGACGCGTATTTGAAGAAGATCCTGTTACGTTAACAGAACTGGCGTACCTGTTATGGGCAACACAGGGAATCAGAAATACTGTACAGACAGAAGTGAAGATTACATTTCGCCATGTTCCTTCTGCGGGTTCCCGCCACCCGTTGGAAACCTACCTGTTTTTGAATCAGGTGGAAGGACTGCAGCGGGGACTATACCATTACCGGGCGGATCTTCATCTGTTAGAAAAGCTTGACTGTGACGAAAATTATACAGAGGAATTGAAAAGCGCTCTTTGTGACCAGACCTTTGCGGCTACAGCACCGGTACTTTTTGTGTGGAGTGCCATACCCTATCGCTGCGAGTGGCGGTATGGCCTGAAGGCCGCAAAGTACATTCTTCTGGATGCCGGCCATGTCTGTGAAAATCTGTATCTGGCGACAGAAAATATCGGACTTGGTGTATGTGCTGTGGGCGCATATGACCAGGATCTTCTGGATGAACTGCTTGGCTTCATGCCGGGACCATCGGCAGAACCGGAGTATGAGTGCGCAGTGTATGCGGCAGCGGTGGGAAAAGTTAAATCGGAGGGATGACAGGGAGCTTTAACGGGATTCATCCTGTACAAAGCCTAATTCCCTCCGAAGCTCATTTTTTACATTTTCACTAGTATAGAATAAATTAAATATCTGCCATATATTTTGGAATAATGTGTGATAAAATAGTGTTATCTAAGAAAGGATGAACGCTATGAGAAAAACATATCTTCCTCTGTCAGATGAAGACAGGAATTACCTTAAATCATTATCCAAAAAGAGAACCATTCAGGCGCAAGTCGTGGAACGTGCCAGAATCCTTTTATATAAAGCCGATGGAATGACATTCCAGGAAATTGCCGATAAACTTGCAATCAGCACCGCAACGGTACGCCTTTGTGTTTCAAAGTTTAATAACTGTGGACGTTGACCTCTCTCCACAAATACATTCAGAGACATGCAGAGGAAGCGGGATATCCAAGGCTTTCAACGGTTACCAAACCATATATCCAGAAATTCCTCAAGGAACAGAATATGAAACCCTTTAAAATCAAGTATTACTGCGAAAAGAGGGATCCTGATTTTGAATCAAAAATGCATGAGGTTCTGCTGGTTTATAAGCAGATTGAAATGCAGTTTGATGAAAATGGTGATCTCATTGTTCCAGACGATTATAAACTGACTATTACGGTATCATATGATGAGAAGCCGGGCATTCAGGCAATCTCCAATACTGCACCGGATTTACGTCCGACAACAGAACATGGAGAAGTATATCGTGATGCAGAATACAAACGTCTTGGAACCTTATCCTTACTGGCTTGCATTGATTTACTTACAGGAGGAGCCATCCCGTTAGTAAGTGAGACTCACAAGAGTTCTGATTTTATTGAGTTTTTAAAGATACTGGACAGAAAATATCCATCACAGGATACCATCCGGATCATCCTGGATAATCATTCAGCACATACCTCTAAAGAAACACGGCGCTTTCTGGATACTATGCCAAAGGGACGTTTTAAATTTGTGTTTACACCGAAACATGGCTCATGGTTAAACATGATTGAAAGTTTCTTCAGTAAGATGACCAGGCAGATGCTTCGTGGAATTCGTGTCAATACCAAACAGGAATTGGAAGAACGAATTTACAATTACTTTGATGAAGTAAACCGTGAGCCTGTGGTTTATCACTGGAAGTATAAAATGGATGAAATCAGTGAAGAGGAAGCTTCATCAGTTTAATATAGCAATTATTTAATATTCGTTATACTAGGGATAATATTCAAAAAAACTTTTTCATATAGTTTGTATGTTTCATTTCTGTTCCCCATTAGAAATAGACATCCTCCTAAAAGCCCGAAAAATCGGGCTTGACTTATATGTCAAATGGTACTTGAGATATTTTTTGGAAGAACATAGGTATATTTAATGAAATATTATGATCAAAAGGGATAATGCTGTCTTAGGTTTATGAACTGCCTCATTTGCACTGAGACGTCCTTCTTTGAAGGCTTTTATCCAGCAATAAATAGTTCCATCAGGAACACCCAATTCTTTCGCTGCTTTATGTCCTCCTATTTCCTGAGCAAGTTTTACAGCCTGTGCTTTAAATTCGTTGTCATAAGATTTTTGTTTGCGTTTTGTTGACATAATGTTTCACTCCTTATTCTCTGTTGATTATATATCAAAATCCTTGAGAATAGGGTGTCAACTTTATTTATACAACATCAAATTAAGAAAATACTTTTTCATTTCAGAAATTCGAAAAAACTTCTTTGAGTTGGATTTATTCTTGAACATACTGCTGCATATACAGCATGTCCATTACAAGAATCTTCTGATTCTGAATATCAATTATCCCCTGTTCTTTTAAATTGTGTAGGATGCGGTTAACGCTGTTTCTGGTAGAAATACCACAGAATCCCGCAATATCTTCATTTGTAACAGGAAAATCTATCAGCCAACCATTTTTATGTTCTTCCCCAAATTGATGAACTAAAGTATAGAGGAATGCGCAGACGGCACCGGTTCTTCCATTCATGCTCATTAGCTGTTGCCGTTGGATGGCTTCGGCCAGATTTAAGCGATAGTATTCCTTGACGTAATCTTGGAGTTTCCTATCATTATTTATATAATTCCAGAATTCAACTCTGGGGATTAAATAAAATGTAGCTTCTTCTGTTTCGACACGAACATTGAATGGGGCTGAGGTATAGCTGCTGATCTCATCTCGAAGCAGAGAAATAATGTTAGGTCCTTTCAGATAAGCAATGTTAAATTCTCGTCCGTCCTTGAGAATAATACTGGTTTTAACGACTCCTTCTTTGAGAATATAGGTATACTGCTGCTCCAGCCCGCAATATGTCAGGTAAGCATGGCGTTTACGGGTAATGGTGGGAATATTTCTTTGACTTAAAAAGGATAAAAGATAGCTGTTATTCATCAAACCCCTCCTTATTTTCTGTTTCTCTGCTTATTCTTATAAAGCAAAACGCAAAAAACGTCAACAAATGTTACTATCAAATGTGGTTTTTGTATGTATTGAAATATGCCATACTCTTTCAAAAATGAAAGGAGTTATAAATTATGTTTAAAATGGAAGTACCTTATGACAAAAGAATAATGCAAATAAGTCTGGAAGATAAGAATTTAGCTGGAGTACTTGTAGGGAGACAAAGTGATTATGTTAGTGACAAAAGTGAAAAAGAGATTGTGGAGGAATCTTTGGATCATGTCATTGGTTCACAGACATTAGAGGAACTTGCAAAAGGTAAGAAGGACATTGTAATTATCAGCTCTGATCATACTCGTCCGGTTCCATCAAAAATTATTACGCCAATCCTTCTTCGAAGAATTAGGAGTGTGTCACCAGATGCAAGAATCAGAATTCTTGTTGCCACAGGATTTCACCGTCCAAGTACCAAAGAAGAGCTAATTGATAAATACGGAAAAGAAATCGTTGAAAATGAAGAAATTGTCATGCATATTGCGAAAGATGAAAATTCCATGAAAAAAATCGGAACTTTGCCAAGTGGAGGTGCATGCATTATCAATAAGATTGCGGCAGATGCTGACCTTCTTATTGCTGAAGGATTTATTGAAGCACATTTTTTTGCAGGATTTTCTGGAGGTAGAAAGTCTGTTCTTCCAGGAATTGCTTCTTATAAAACAATTATGGCGAATCACAGCGGAGAGTTCATCAATGATAAGAACTCACGTACAGGAAATCTAAAGTTTAACCTGGTTCATGAGGATATGGTTTATGCAGCACGCAAAGCTGGACTTGCCTTTATCGTTAACGTAGTTTTAAACGGGGAACATAAGATTATCGGTTCTTTTGCAGGAGATATGGAGAAAGCGCATGAGAAAGGTTGCGATTTTGTGCGTTCTCTGGCATGCGTTAAGAGAGTAGACTGTGACATTGCAATTTCCACAAATGGCGGATATCCTTTGGATCAGAATATTTATCAAGCCGTTAAGGGAATGACTGCTGCAGAAGCAACGCTTCCGGAAGACGGTGTAATCATCATGGTTGCGGGCTGCCGTGACGGTCATGGAGGACAGGATTTCTATGATAATATTGCAAATGTAAAAGAACCGGGCGAATTTCTGGAAAAAGCAATTCATACACCAAGACTAGAGACAGCTCCGGAACAGTGGACCAGCCAGATTCTTGCCAGAATTTTGGTGCATCATAAAGTGATTCTTGTTTCTGATCTTGTAGATCCTAAGCTTGTTTCTGGGTTGCATATGGAACTGACATCAACAGTGGATGAAGCTTTGAAAAAAGCATTTGCTTTTAAGGGAAAGGATGCAAAGGTCGCTGTCATTCCAGACGGGTTGGGTGTTGTAGTAGAAGAACAATAAGAGAAAATACATAAAAGGATATTTAAGAGATGATACATAATATAATGTCAGAGTTCTTAGGAACTGCCCTGATGATTGTTTTTGGTGTTGGAGTTCATTGTGACGAAGTATTGAATAAAACAAAATATAGAGGAAGCGGACATTTATTTGCGATTACTACATGGGGATTCGGGATTACCATCGTGTTGATGGTATTTGGAGGAGTCTGCATCAATCCTGCAATGGCTTTCGCACAGGCAATTCTTGGCATGATTCCGTGGAACTGTTTTATACCTTATTGTGTGGCAGAATTTCTTGGAGGATTATGCGGAGCATGCATTGTTTATGTAATGTATGCAGATCATTTTAAAGCGAGTGAAAACGTTGTTGATTCGGTGGCAATTCGAAATATATTTTCTACGAACCCAAATATCCGAAATCTTTCGAGAAATTTCTTTGTGGAAGCATTTGATACTTTTGTCTTTTTGTCATCAGTTCTTGGTATTGCAAAATATTCTGAAAAAATGCTTCCTATCGGAGTGGGAATTTTGGTATGGGCAGTAGGTATGGGCCTGGGAGGCCCTACAGGCTTTGCCATGAATCCAGCCCGAGATTTAGGTCCGCGTCTGGCATATACATTATTGCCAATTAAAAATAAGACGGATAATGATTGGCAATACGGATTACTTGTTCCGGGGATTGCGCCTTTTGTAGGGGCTGTATGTGCGGCATTATTTGTAAGAGGGTTTCTTGGAATTTAATATATAATTTCTGATTCAAGATCCCTGTGTAAGTTTAGTTAAACAATTTAAAAAGATACTATATGGTAATGGAAAATGATAGATGAAAGGAGAAAGCCAAATGCATAAAACAACAAAAAAACTTACTTTATCAGCCATGTTTATAGCGGTTGGTATGGTTCTGCCTTTTTTGACAGGACAAATTCAGCAAATTGGAAATATGTTGCTTCCGATGCATCTTCCAGTTATTCTGTGTGGCTTGATATGCGGATGGCAGTACGGAGCATTAGTCGGTTTTATTCTTCCGTTTCTGCGTTCGGTTACATTCGGGATGCCGCCTTTGTTCCCTACAGCCATTGCGATGGCATTTGAATTGGCTACTTACGGATTGGTTATAGGATTTATCTATGGACGTTCTCACTGGCAATGTTTGATTTCTCTATATAGATCGCTGATTGCGGCTATGATCGCAGGGCGAATTGTTTGGGGCATTGTCCAGATTGTATTGCTTGGACTAATTGGAAAATCTTTTACATGGCAGATGTTTATAGCAGGTGCCTTGTTAAACGCCGTTCCTGGAATTGTTGTGCAGTTGACGTTAATTCCTACTATTATGGTAGCATTGAATCGTACGGGTTTGGTAATTTTTCAGAGAAAACAGCCGTTAGAAAATTTGGCTGTTCGGTAAATAAAAATGTTGATACAAGATATTGCACAATTACTTCTAACCGAAATAAAACAGCGAAGCACGTTGGTGCTCGCCATTGACGGCAGATGTGCTGCAGGTAAGACCACCCTTGCAGCACGCCTTGCCGAACTGTGTGATTGTAACGTCATTCATATGGATCATTTTTTCCTGTGCTCGAAACAGAATACAATGGAACATTTACAACAGGCAGGAGGAAATATGGATTATGTGCGATTTTGTGAAGAGATATTGATTCCATTACATGAAGGACGGAAATTTTCTTACCGCCCTTTCAACTGCCATAAGCAGGAAATGGGAAAACCTATTTTAGTATTTCCTAAAAACCTTACTATCGTGGAAGGATCTTATTCCTGTCATCCGGTCTTAAAGGATTATTACGATTTATCGGTTTTTCTGGATGTAGAAGACACAAAACAAATACAACGTATTCGCCTGAGAAACGGTGAGGACGGCGTTCTAATGTTTCAAGAGAGATGGATTCCGATGGAGAACACCTATTTTCATTCGTTCCGTATTCAGGAAAAATGTGATTTATATTTTAAAACTTAAAGAAGGTTTTGAATTGAAAATATTTTCTGAAGACACAGGGTATGATTAATGAAATACTATAATCAACAGGAACTAGGAAAACGTATTAGACATGCAAAAGAGATTATTACAGTAGATGTTTATGGAGATAAAAAAGAACTTATTGGAGATTGTCTGGATGTTCTTGAACCATTTATTGCAGAAGTGATTCCAAAAGATTCAGAAAACAATACATGTGAACTTATTAATATAGATGAGTTTATCGAGGAACTGTTTGATGAAGAAGAAAAAGAAGTGAATATAGTAAGTTGAACTAAAGGTATAGGGGCTTAGGTGACCTCTGTACCTTTTTTTGTTAAAAGCTGGTCGAATGTTTGTTCTGTACAATTTGTGTGATGTTTGGTATAATCAAAGGCGAAGTTACACGAATAAGTTTCAAAATTACACGAATTTTGTGGTTGTACATGACTGCACTAACTTCTTCAAAAAGGAGATTTTTGATGGAAAAATTCATTCTTCATTCAGAATATAAACCTACCGGAGACCAGCCGGAAGCAATCAAAGCACTGGTGGATGGCTTCAAAGAAGGCAATCAATTCCAGACTTTACTTGGGGTTACGGGCTCTGGTAAGACTTTTACCATGGCAAACGTCATTGAACAATTAAATAAACCAACACTCATAATCGCTCACAACAAAACTCTCGCTGCACAGCTCTACGGCGAATTCAAGGAGTTCTTCCCGGAGAATGCGGTGGAGTATTTTGTAAGCTACTACGACTATTACCAGCCGGAGGCCTACGTGCCCTCTACAGATACCTATATTGCCAAGGATTCCTCCATCAACGAGGAAATTGATAAGCTCCGTCTTTCTGCTACCATGGCGCTGGTAGAACGTAAGGACGTCATCATTGTGTCCAGTGTATCCTGTATCTATGGTCTGGGTGAACCGGAAAATTTTGAGAAGATGATGGTTTCCCTGCGGCCGGGCATGGAGAAGGACCGGGATGAAGTCCTTAAGCGTCTGGTAGATATCCAGTATGAGCGGAATGATATGGACTTTAAGCGAGGTACCTTCCGCGTCCGCGGTGATGTGGTGGAGATCGTGCCGGCTAATGAGTCGGATGAGGCCATCAGGGTGGAATTTTTCGGAGATGAGATCGATCGGATCACCCGCATCGACCTGCTGACGGGAGAGATCAAGGGGACTTTAGAGCATGCTGCCATTTTCCCGGCATCCCATTATGTCGTTCCTATGGAGCAGATAAAGAAAGCTGCAGTGGCTATTGAGCAGGAGTTGGAAGAACGTGTCCGTTATTTTAAAAGTGAGGACAAGCTCATTGAGGCTCAGCGAATTGCAGAGCGCACCAATTTCGATGTAGAAATGTTAAAGGAGACTGGTTTTTGTTCCGGTATTGAAAATTATTCCAGACATTTAACCGGTTCAAAGCCAGGCATGCCGCCGGCAACTTTGATGGATTATTTTCCTGAGGAATTTCTAATCATTATTGATGAGTCCCATATGACCGTTCCTCAGATCCGGGGAATGTTTGCAGGAGACCAGTCCCGGAAAAAGACCCTGGTGGATTATGGGTTCCGTCTGCCCTCTGCAATGGACAACAGACCATTGAATTTTTCAGAGTTTGAAAGTAAAATTGACCAGATGATGTTTGTATCTGCCACTCCGGGACCTTATGAAGCAGAGCATGAGATGCTTCGTACAGAGCAGATCATTCGCCCTACGGGACTTCTTGATCCAAAAGTGGAGGTGCGTCCGGTGGAAGGCCAGATTGATGACCTCATTGGAGAGGTAAATAAGGAAACCTCCAAAGGCAATAAGGTGATGATTACCACACTGACGAAAAAAATGGCGGAGGATCTGACCAACTATATGCGTGAAGTGGGCATCAGAGTCCGCTATCTCCATTCTGATGTGGATACCTTAGAGCGTATTGAAATCATCCGTGATATGCGTATGGATGTATTTGATGTCCTGGTGGGAATCAACCTTCTACGTGAGGGTCTGGATATTCCGGAGATTACCCTGGTAGCCATTCTGGATGCAGATAAGGAAGGGTTCTTACGTTCCGAAACCTCCCTCATACAGACAATCGGCCGTGCGGCGCGAAATGCACAGGGCCATGTCATTATGTATGCGGATAATATCACCGATTCCATGGCCAGGGCTTTAGGTGAGACCAACCGAAGACGAAAAATTCAGGAAGCCTATAATGATGAACATGGAATCACCCCTAAGACGATCCAGAAGTCCGTCAGAGATCTCATCAGCATTTCTAAGGAAGTGAAGAAAGAAGATACCCTTGCCGGAGAAAAGGATCTGGAATCCATGAGCAAAAAGGAACTGGAGAAGCTGGCTGCCCAGATCCAGAAGAAGATGAAGGCAGCAGCGGCGGAGCTTAATTTTGAAGAGGCTGTTGTACTCAGGGATCAGATGATTGAAGTGAAGAAAATGCTGAATGACCTGTTATAAGCATTTGAGGAGAAATGATGAAAGAAAACAAAGAAAGAAACTATATCCGTATCAGGGGTGCCAATGAGCATAACCTGAAAAACATTGATATTGATATTCCAAGGGATGAATTTGTGGTTCTTACGGGACTTAGTGGTTCGGGAAAGTCATCTCTTGCTTTTGATACTATTTATGCAGAGGGGCAGAGACGCTACATGGAGTCTTTGTCTTCTTATGCAAGACAGTTTTTAGGTCAGATGGAGAAGCCGAATGTGGAAAGCATTGAAGGACTTTCCCCGGCAATTTCCATTGACCAGAAATCAACCAATCGAAATCCCCGCTCTACCGTAGGTACCGTCACGGAAATCTATGATTATTTCCGTCTTTTGTATGCAAGGATCGGGATTCCCCACTGTCCGAAATGTGGACGTGAGATCAAAAAGCAGTCAGTAGACCAGATGGTGGATCAGATTATGGAATTGCCGGAACGAACAAAGATCCAGTTACTGGCTCCGGTTGTCCGTGGACGAAAGGGAGAACATGTAAAGCTTTTAGAGCAGGCAAAAAAGAGCGGCTATGTGCGTGTGCGCATCGACGGCAATCTCTACGAGCTGACAGAAGAAATCAAACTGGAAAAAAATATCAAGCATAATATTGAAATCGTGGTAGACCGTCTGGCAGTGAAGCCGGGCATTGAAAAGCGTCTGGCTGATTCCATTGAAACAGTACTGGAGCTGGCAGAGGGACTGCTCTTTGTAGATGTGATTGGCGGAGAAATGCTGTCCTTAAGCTCCAGCTATGCCTGTCCGGACTGCGGTATCAGTGTGGAGGAGATCGAGCCGAGAAGCTTTTCCTTTAACAACCCTTATGGTGCCTGCCCGGACTGTCTGGGACTTGGTTATAAGATGGAATTTGACATGGACCTTATCATTCCGGATAAATCCTTAAGCATCAATGAAGGTGCCATTGTGGTACCGGGATGGCAGTCCTGCAATGACCAGAAAAGCTATGCCAATGCACTGCTGCGTGCTTTGGGTGAGTTTTACGGATTCAGTCTGGATACCCCGTTTCAGGATTATCCTCAGGATGTGCAGGATATTTTGGTGTGGGGAACCGGAGGACAAAAGGTTTCAGTTACCTATACCGGACAGAGAGGAACCGGTGTCTATGATGTGGCTTTTGAGGGACTGATTGAAAACTGCAACCGCAGATACCGGGAAACATTTTCAGAAAGCTCCAAGGCAGAATATGAAACCTATATGCGTATCACACCCTGTAAGACCTGTGGGGGACAAAGGCTGAAAAAAAGTTCTCTGGCAGTGACCGTGGGAGATAAAAACATTCATGAGATCACTTCCATGAATATCCGGAAGCTTTATGAATTTTTAGATGCACTGGAGCTTACCAGTCAGCAGCACCTGATCGGAGAACAGATTTTAAAAGAAATCAGAGCCAGAATCAAATTTTTGCTGGATGTAGGATTGGAATATTTATCCCTGTCCCGTGCCACCGGCTCTCTTTCCGGTGGTGAGGCACAGAGGATTCGTCTGGCTACCCAGATCGGTTCCGGTCTTGTGGGCGTTGCCTATATTCTGGATGAGCCCAGTATCGGTCTTCACCAGAGAGATAATGATAAGCTTTTGGCATCCTTAAAGCACTTGCGGGATCTTGGAAATACCCTGATTGTGGTGGAGCATGATGAGGATACCATGTTTGCGGCAGACCACATTGTGGATATCGGTCCCGGTGCAGGAGAGCATGGTGGAGAGGTCATTGCCCAGGGAACGGCCGAAGAGATCATGGCCTGTGAAAAGTCCATTACAGGGGCATATTTAAGCAGAAGGATGCGTATACCTGTACCAGAGAAACGAAAGACACCCACCGGTTGGTTAAAGGTGAAAGGTGCAGCAGAGAATAATCTAAAGAACGTGGATGTAGACATTCCATTGGGAATCTTTACCTGTGTGACAGGAGTTTCCGGTTCCGGAAAGAGTTCCCTTGTAAACGAAATTCTTTATAAAAGCCTGGCAAAACAGTTAAACCGTGCCAGAACCATTCCGGGAAAACACCGCTGTCTGGAGGGCGTGGAGCAGTTGGATAAAGTCATTGCCATTGACCAGTCTCCTATTGGACGTTCTCCCCGTTCCAACCCGGCTACCTATACAGGCGTATTCGATCAGATCAGAGATCTGTTTGCGGCAACTTCGGATGCCAAGGCAAAGGGCTACAAAAAGGGACGTTTCAGCTTTAATGTGAAAGGTGGACGTTGCGAAGCATGTGCCGGTGATGGTATTATAAAGATAGAGATGCATTTCCTGCCGGATGTTTATGTTCCCTGTGAAGTGTGTCAGGGAAAACGATATAACAGAGAAACGCTGGATGTCAGATATAAAGGAAAAAATATTTATGATGTGCTGAACATGACAGTGGAAGAAGCAGTGAAGTTCTTTGAAAATGTGCCCAGCATTGCCAGAAAGATTCAGACACTGGCAGATGTAGGACTTTCCTATATCAGATTAGGACAGCCATCCACCACCCTTTCCGGAGGAGAGGCACAAAGAATCAAGCTTGCCACAGAGCTTAGCAGACGAAGCACCGGAAAGACGATCTACATTCTGGATGAACCTACCACGGGCCTTCATTTTGCAGACGTTCATAAATTAGTGGAGATTCTGCAAAGACTTTCTGAGGGTGGAAATACAGTGGTTGTGATTGAGCATAATCTGGACGTCATTAAGACAGCGGATTATATTATCGATATGGGACCGGAAGGCGGTGACGGCGGCGGTACTGTTGTAGCGAAGGGTACACCGGAAGAAGTGGCAAAAAATCCGGCATCTTATACGGGCATCTATGTGAAGAAATATTTAAATATATAGAAGGTTACTGTTGACTACTGGGAATAAGAAAACAGTGACTTTATAAGGAGCATTTATGTTAGAAAAATTACAGAAATTGCTTGGAGAAACAAAAGTACTGAAAGAGGAACCGATGGCTTCCCATACGACTTTTCGTATCGGAGGACCGGCAGATTATTTTGTACTTCCGGAAAATGCAGAGGAGCTTCAAGGTGTTTTAAAGCTTTGTGCTAAGGAACAGGTACCATACTTTATTCTGGGAAAAGGCAGTAACCTGCTGGTAGGAGACAAGGGCTTTCGCGGGGTCGTCATTCAGCTTTATAAAAATTTTGATGGGATAGAGATTTTGGGAACTACCATCAAAGCAAGAGCCGGAGCCATGCTGATTCGTGTGGCGAAAGAAGCAGCAGGTGCAGGACTTACAGGGCTGGAATTTGCATCAGGCATTCCGGGAACCATCGGGGGAGCTATGGTTATGAATGCCGGAGCCTACGGCGGAGAGATGAAGGATGTGGTAACTTCTGTTTTGGTTTTGACAAAAGAAGGAGAAATCAGGACACTTACGAAGGAGGAAATGAATTTCCGCTATCGTGGCAGTATCATCGAAGATGAGGGATATATTGTGCTGGAAACCGTGATGGAGTTGCAAAAAGGAGATCCGCTCGTCATCAAATCCCGCATGGAGGAGCTGCTGCTTCAAAGAAGAACAAAGCAGCCTGTGGAATATCCAAGTGCGGGAAGCACCTTTAAGCGTCCGGAAGGATATTTTGCAGGGAAACTGATTATGGATGCAGGCCTTCGGGGATATCAGGTTGGCGGAGCGAAGGTTTCTGAAAAGCACTGTGGCTTTGTCATCAATGCCGGGGGAGCAACAGCGGCAGATGTGATGCAGCTGATGAAGGATGTATCTGAAAAGGTAGAGGAAAAATTTGGTGTGAGACTGGAACCGGAGGTAAAAAGAATCGGTCAGTTTTAGACAATGGGGGAATTTACATGAGATTTGTGTTTGTAACAGGAATGTCCGGAGGGGGGAAAAGCACAGCGCGTAAGATGCTGGAAGATCAGGGATATTTCTGTGTAGACAACCTGCCCTTTGCCATGATTCCTATTTTTATGGAAATGGCAACCAAGGGCGGTGGGAAAATGGAAAAAGTAGCCTTATGTGTGGATGCCAGAAGCGGCAGCAACTTTGAGGAGCTGGAACATATTCTGGAGGAAGTGACTTTAAAGGGCTATCCTTACGAGATCCTGTTTATGGAATGTGAAGATGCTGTTTTGATCAAGCGTTATAAAGAAACGAGAAGAGCCCATCCCATGGCACCGGGAGAGCGGATCGAGACTGGGATTGCAAGGGAGAGAGAAGCGCTGGCTTTTTTGAAGTCCCATGCAGATTACATTATTGATACAAGTAATCTTCTGACAAGAGAGTTAAAGACCCAGATCGATAAGATTTTTGTTCAGAATCAGGAATTTAAAAATCTGGTGATCACCGTATTATCTTTCGGATTCAAATATGGGATTCCAAGCGATGCAGATCTTGTATTTGATGTCCGTTTTCTTCCGAATCCTTTTTATTATGACGAAATGAGACACCTGACAGGTCAGGATGCATTGGTTCATGATTATGTCATGGATTTTGAGGTGGCAAAAGAATTTTTGAAGAAGCTGACAGATCTGGTGAAGTTCCTCATACCGAATTATGCCAGTGAGGGGAAAAACCAGCTGGTGATCGCTGTGGGCTGTACCGGAGGAAAACATCGCTCTGTAACGTTGGCTATGGAGCTTTATGAAGCTTTGAAAGGCGATCAGAATTACGCCATTAAGATTGAACACAGGGATATTGAGAAGGACGCAAAACGGTCCGGAAATTGAGGAAAAACATGTCATTTTCTTCCAAAGTGAAAGAGGAATTACTTACAATTTCAAGAAAAGACTTTACTTTAACAGAAAAAACAAGTAAGATGACTAAAAAAGGATGGAAGGATTGTCACGATAGGGAGAAGCGTCGAACTATCAGAGAAGCATTTATACAATCCGGATCCATCAGTGACCCTGGGAAATTTTATCATCTGGAGATCGTTTTTTCCTCCCGTGAGGAAGCGGAAGAGATTCGTCAGCTGATGGAAGACTATGATCTTGAAGGGAAGATTGCTGTCAGGAAGGGTCATTATGTTGTTTACTTAAAGGAAGGTTCGCAGATTGCGGATATGCTCCGTGTGATGGAAGCATCCATGGCCCTGATGGAATTCGAAAATATTCGAATCGTGAAGGAGATGAGAAACTCCATTAACCGTCAGGTGAATTGCGAAGCCGCTAATTTAGGAAAAACAATTTCAGCTGCAGTAAAGCAGGTGGAAGACATCCGATATATCTGCAGCACCGTCGGGCTTGATAATATACCTGAAAGCCTGGCAGATACTGCCAGAATGCGTCTACAGTATCCGGAAGCTACCCTGAAGGAATTGGGAGAGCTTATGGATCCTCCTCTTGGAAAATCGGGCGTAAATCATCGGCTGAAAAAGCTGGGTGAGCTGGCAGAAGAATTGAGGAGTCAAAGGGAGGAGAAACTAAATGATTAAGAAAAAAATGACAATTCAGTTGCAGTCTGGATTGGAAGCTCGTCCGGTGGCACTTTTGGTGCAGGTGGCAAGTCAGCATGAATGTAGCATTTACGTGGAGGCAGACAATAAAAAGGTCAATGCGAAAAGTATTATGGGTATGATGACTCTGGGACTCGCACCGGGTGAGGAAGTAACGGTAACTGCAGACGGAGCAGACGAAGAAGAAGCAATTATGAGCATTGAACAGTATCTGTCCGCAAAATAAAAAGTTAACGATGGCTCTGCTACGGAAGTGGCAGAGCTATTTTAAAGCGAAGCTTAAGAGGGAGATATTATGAAAAATGATATGACGGTTGGAAGCCCGGTGAAGCTGATCATTGCATTTGCAATCCCGATCTTCATCGGAAATCTGTTTCAAAATTTTTACAACATCGTAGATACCATGATCGTAGGACGCTTTGTAGGTGTGAATGCACTGGCCGCTGTGGGAAGCACAGGATCTATTATGTTCTGCGTTCAGGGACTGGCCATGGGTATGACCACCGGTTTTGGGGTAGTGATCTCTCAAAAGTTCGGAGCAAGGGATGAAAAAGGTGTGCGGCATCATGTGGTGATGTCCGCATATTTGACGGCTGTCATTGCATTATCAGCCACAGCCGTTTTGTTATTGGTGCTTCACAGGGTATTGCGTATTATGAATACTCCGGAAGAAATCTTTGGGGATGCAGCTACCTATCTGACAATTATTTTCGCGGGATTCCTTGTGACCATGGCATATAACCTGTTTGCAGCGATCTTACGTGCCATTGGAGACAGTAAAACGCCGCTGTATTTTCTCATTCTGTCATCGGTCTTAAATATTTTACTGGATCTTCTGCTGGTGATCACCTTCCGCATGGGAGTAGCAGGCGTCGCTTTTGCCACAGTGATTGCACAGGCAGCTTCCGCAGTGCTTTGTTTCTTTTATATGATGAAGAAGTATCCGGAAATTATGCATTCCGCTAAGGAAGAACGCAAGATATCTTTCAGGAATATGGGAATTCTTATGGGCATGGGGATTCCTATGGCACTGCAGTTTTCCATCACAGCCCTTGGAACCATGATCGTACAGTCTACCTTAAATCTTCTGGGAGAGACAGCCATTGCCGCTTACACAGCTGCTCAGAAGCTTCAAAGCCTTGTGGGACAGCCCTATATTGCACTGGGAACAGCCATGGCAACCTATTGCGGGCAGAATGCGGGAGCCGGAGACATTGCAAGGATCAAAGAAGGCTTCAAAAAATGTATGCTGGTGCTGATGGTAACGGTAGTCATCACATTTTTTATTGCAAGAATTTTTGGCGGTCTGGGAACGATGTTATTTGTAGATGGTAGTGAAACAGAAGTAATCCGTATGTCCCGGGAATATTTTTCCATTGCCTCCTGGTTTTATCCGTTCCTTGCATCTATCTTTATTTTCAGGAATGCATTGCAGGGGATCGGCTACGGCGTAGATGCCATGATGGGAGGTATTTTTGAACTGGCAGCCAGAGGATTTTTGATCAAACTCATTGGAACCGGTTTTGGATATGCAGGAATCTGCTTTTGTGATCCCGCAGCGTGGATCGCAGCCTTGATTCCGCTCATACCTTTATATTATTATCGAATTAGAAAACTGAAAATTCTATGATTAAAGAAGTCACTGCCCGGAAGCCGCGGTCTGGAAGGTAGTGAACAGATAAAAAACTCCATGAAGGGAAAGAAATAAGATGAAGCTTGAAAAATTAAGAAATTTAATGAATAGAGAAGGAATGGATTACTATCTCATTCCTACAGATGATTTCCACAGCTCTGAATACGTGGGAGATCATTTTAAAACAAGAGCCTGGATCTCCGGCTTCACTGGAAGTGCAGGAACCTTGCTCATCGGCAAAGACTTTGCAGGCCTTTGGACAGACGGAAGATATTTTCTGCAGGCAGCTAATCAGCTTCAGGGGACCGGAATAGAACTGATGAAAATGGGTGAGGAAGGTGTTCCGACCCTGATAGCCTATTTAAAAGAACATCTTACAGAAGGCATGACGCTGGGCTTTGACGGAAGATGTGTAAGCTCCTGTTTTATAGAAGATTTAAAAAAAGAACTTGGAGATGTGAAAGTTCATTTTTCCTATGAAAAAGATCTGGCAGGAGAAATCTGGGAGGACAGAC
>CALZFY010000018.1:0-32230 GCA_945786935.1 uncultured Lachnoclostridium sp. | reverse complement strand
ATTCCTGGCTGATGGGCGAAGTGCTTCGCCGTCAGTGGGGCTTTGACGGGGTGCTGATCACGGATTATGCAGCCATTCAGGAACTCATTGCCCATGGAGTGGCAGAGAATGATTATGAGGCTGCAAAGCTTGCTATGGATGCTACGGTAGATATTGATATGAAAACTCCCTGCTATGCAAATCAGCTCCATCCCCTTTTGGAAGCTGGAAAGCTTTCCATGGAAAAGCTGGATGAGGCAGTATGGAGGGTGTTGAGATTAAAAAATAAACTGGGTCTTTTTGAAAATCCTTATGCAGGAATTGATTCGGTGAAAGCAAAAGATCTTGCATGCTGCGAGGAAAACCGAAAAGCGGCACGAAAGGCAGTGCAAAAATCTATGGTGCTCCTTCAAAACGAACTTCAAGTGCTGCCGTTAAAAGCCGGACAGAAGGTTGCCCTGATGGGACCCTATGCTGACAGCAGGGATTTAAACGGCCTCTGGGCGGTGCATGGTGACAGGGAACAGGTAGTGACCTTAAAGACTGCCTTTGAAGAAGTGCTGCCGGAGGATGAGTTTGCAAGCACTACAGGCTGTGAGCTTCTGGAGAATTATGGATGTCTGGGAGATTTCGGCGCATTGATCAAGGCTGGCCCGATTTTAAAGACTTCTGCAAAAGAGGAACTGGAAAAATCCATAGAGCTTGCAAAATGGGCAGATGTGGTTGTATTTGCAGTAGGGGAGCATATGCTTCAGAGCGGAGAAAGCGGCAGTCGCACAGATATCACATTGCCGAAGGTTCAGCTGGAATGGATGGAAAAGGTGTTACCTTATGTGAAAAAATCGGTGGTATTGTTGTTTAACGGACGTCCGCTGGTTCTTACAGACTTAAAAGATCTGGTAGATGCGATCCTGGAATGCTGGTTCCCGGGAACGGAGGGAGCCCATGGCATTGCAGATCTTTTGTGGGGAAAATGTAATCCGCAAGGCCGTCTGACCATGAGTTTTCCTTATGCTTCCGGTCAGGTTCCGATTTATTATAGTGTATACAACACGGGCCGCCCGGCCAGCACCTCGACTCATAGCGGAAGGTTCGTAAGCCGATATCTGGACTGTCCGAATGAGCCATTATATCCTTTTGGATATGGGCTTTCTTACCATCATACAGAGATTTGTGACCTGACTCTAAGCAGTAAGACCCTGTCTCCGGGAGAGGCTCTGACAGTCAGTGTGACGGTGGAGAACACAGGAGATATTTCCGGGCAGGAAGTAGTACAGCTCTATCTTCGGGACGTGGCTGCCAGTGTGGTGCGTCCGGTGAAGGAATTAAAAGCTTTTCAAAAAGTAATCTTAGAGCCGGGAGAGAGAAAGCAGGTCAGCTTTGAGATTAGGGAAGACATGCTGAAGTTTTATGACTCCAATTTAAACTACGACTCACAGCCGGGCAAATTTGAAGTATTTGTAGGGGCAAATTCCAGAGATTGTAAGATGGATTGCTTTACCTACTTAAAATAAAAATATGGAGGAAAGAAAAATGGCATTTAGAGATGGATTTTACTGGGGCGGCGCCACAGCCGCCAATCAGCTGGAAGGCGGATGGAGAGAAGGAGGAAAAGGGATTGCATGCCCGGACATCTGTACGGGAGGAAGTGCTACGAGGTCAAAAAGAATCACTCCTGAAATTGAAGAAGGAACCTTTTATCCAAGTCATGAGGCAATTGACCACTATCATCGATATAAAGAAGATATTGCTCTGTTTGCTGAAATGGGCTTTAAAATGTATCGTTTTTCCATTGCATGGACGCGTATTTTTCCAAATGGAGACGAGCAGGAACCCAATGAAGATGGCTTAAAATTTTATGACAACCTGATTGATGAATGTTTGAAATACAACATAGAGCCGTTGATCACCATCAGTCATTATGAAGTTCCCTTTGGGCTGACAAAGAAGTGGAATGCATGGGCAGACCGCAGGATGATTGACTGTTACTTAAATTTCTGCAGGGCAATCTTTACACGCTATAAAGGCAAGGTAAAATACTGGCTGACCTTTAATGAGATCAACAGTGCCATCATGCCTATGGGAGGTTTTCTGAATCAGGGAATTTTAAATGAAATCCGTCCTATGGATTTTACAAATCAGATGGATATTCCCCAGAACCGTTTTCAGGGGCTGCATCACCAGTTTGTTGCCAGCGCTTTAGCGGTGCAGATGGCACATGAGATTGACCCGGATTATCAGATCGGATGTATGCAGATCATGGCAACCAGCTATCCGCTGACCTGCAATCCCAGCGATGTTGTTTATAACCAGCAGAAGTCCCATGTGATGAACTGGTTCTGCAGCGATGTGCAGTGCCGGGGCAAGTATCCCAATTATATGAAACGTTACTTTAAAGAAAACGGGATTACCATCCATATGGAACCCGGGGACGAAGAAATCCTGGCAGCAGGCCCGGTAGATTTCTACACCTGTTCCTATTATATGTCAAACTGCCAGACAGCCGATCCGGAAAAACAGAAAGAAGGATCCGGAAACATTCTGAGCGGTGTTCCAAACCCGTATTTAAAGGCAAGTGACTGGGGATGGCAGATCGATCCTGAAGGACTTCGTTTCAGTTTAAATGAAATCTGGGACCGCTATCAGAAACCGATCTTTGTGGTAGAGAATGGTCTGGGAGCCTACGATAAGATTGAAGAGGACGGAACCATTCAGGATGATTACCGCATCGACTATTTAAGACAACACATTATCCAGATGCACGAAGCAGTACTGGATGGTGTTGATTTAAGAGGTTACACTCCCTGGGGCTGTATTGATCTTGTGTCTGCATCCACAGGTGAGATGAGAAAGCGTTACGGTTTTATCTATGTAGAAAAGTATGATGACGGAACAGGAGATTTTTCCAGAAGAAAGAAGAAATCCTTTGACTGGTATCGGAGAGTCATCGAAACCAATGGTGAGGATCTTGGCTGAGATCTTATAACTGTGTGAATAATATGCCCCCGGGAGTGCAGCACTCTTCTGGGGCATTCTCATATACAGTGTATTACAGTCTTCCAAGCTGCCAGAATGCTACCGCACTGGCAGCTGCCACATTTAAGGAATCCACGCCGTGAGCCATGGGGATGCGGACCGTGTAATCGCAGGCAGCAATGGTAGAGGGGGCAAGTCCATCTCCCTCGCTGCCAAGGATAATGGCAAGCTTTTCTTCTGAAAGAAGATGGGGATCATCAATGGAGACGCTGTCGTCTCTTAAAGCCATGGCGGCGGTTTGAAAACCCTGCTGCTTCAAATGCCTTATGTAGGAGGATGGACAATCCGGCGAGCTGCAATCAAGAAATGTCCATGGAATCTGAAATACTGTTCCCATGCTGACCCGGATGGAACGTCTGTAAAGAGGGTTGCTGCAGGAAGTGGTTAATAAGACCGCATCCATATGAAGAGCAGCGGCAGAACGGAAGATGGCTCCCACATTGGTAGGATTCATCACATTTTCCAAAACGGCAATGCGTTTTGTCCCGGCACATACAGCTTCAACATCGGGAAGAAGTTTCCGTCGCATGGCACACAAGGCACCTCTGGTCAGTGCAAACCCGGTGAGCTTCGTCAACACATCAAAATCTGCTGTATAAATCGGGATATCCTTACAGCGCGTAACGATTTCTTTTGCTTCCCCGGTGATATGTTTTCTCTCCAGTAAAAGGGAAACGGGCTCATAGCCTGCATTCAAGGCGCGTTCAATGACCTTGGGACTTTCCGCAATGAACATTCCCTTTTCCGGCTCATGGCGGTTTAACAGCTGCCCTTCGGAAAGTCTGGCATAGACATCCAGCTGCGGTGCATCAAAATTTGTGATTTCTATAATATTAGACATATTTCTAACCTCTTATTTCATTTTTCTGGCAATACCTGCTTCGGTATTCACCGGGAGTAAAATGCATTTGCTTTTTAAAAGCCCGTATAAAATAACTGAAATTTTCAAAACCGCATTCTAATGCAATCTCCAAAACACCCAAAGATGTATGGCTTAGGAGATAGCATGCTTTTTTAATACGCAAGGAAATAAAATACTGAATCGGTGATAATCCGGAAACTTCTTTAAACAAACGGCACAGGTACTGACTGTTACAGGGGATGGCATCTGCCAGATCCTGCAGGGTTACATGATCTTCCAGGTGCTGCTCCATATAAGAGACAACAGTTTTGTAGTAACTGATTTTTTTATCGTAGGAAGAGGAGCCTTCCCGGTCGGCAGCAATGAATTTGCCGGAGTTATACAAAAGTGCAAGGAAGGAAAGGAGCGTAATCTTACTGTCAATATACCAGCCGGATTCCTTCCTTTGCGTTGATTCCACAAGCTTTTTCATACAGGGAATTACCATTGGGTAGATTGCATCATCCGCTGTAATGATCTTCGGAAAAAGAAACGTATGGTTCATAAGGGGCTGCAGACATTTTTCCTCAAATTCATCCATATAGGAAAAATTAAGGATATGTTCATCAAATAAAATTGCATCATGGACAGTGCGATCAGAAAGTCCTTTGATCTGATGCAGATCCTCACCGTTCAGGATACAGATATCCCCTTCCTCATAAATATGTTTTGTAAGGTTGATCTCCACTTCAAAACGCCCTTCGGTAAAATACAGGATCTCTACCTGAGAATGCCAGTGGCGGTCTACAAAAAAATATTCAGGATAGGGGGTGTTTTTTCCATTTGCAAAATGAAGTCCGGTAATGGGATGATGAGTGGTTCCATGCTGGACTTTTTCTTTTAAATTGATATCCGGATTCATTTGATTCCCTCAATAAAGTCAAGATTGTGTTATTTATTATAGAGAATAATGCAAGAATTTACAAGAAAAAGAGAATATATTTAAATCACTAAAACCGGTAAGGAGAAAAAGCGATGATCAAAAAATATGTATATGGTACACCATTGGAGACAGAAGCAGTTGTGGCTGGGATAAAGGAGACAGAAGGGCAGCCGGATTATGGAACGATATCCCTTGAGGATGGTTTTGAATTCTTCTATCAAATGTCAGATGAGGATATGGTTTACGGGCTGGGAGAGGCAAACGGAGGAATCAATAAGAGGGGCAACCGTTATGTCAGCAAATGCACCGACGATCCGGATCATACGGAGGATAAGCAGTCTCTTTACGGAGCCCATAATTTCATTGTACTGTCAGGCAAAGATAAATTCGGTATTTTTGTAGATTATCCTTCAGACCTTTGTTTTGATATCGGATATACCCACAGGGATGAGCTTCGAATCACCTGCAAAGAAAGCAACCTTGTATTGTATGTGATCTACGGAGCGAATGCCTACGATATTGTGAAACAGTTTCGTAAGATCATCGGCAAAAGCTATATCCCTCCCAAATTTGCTTTTGGATTTGCCCAGAGCAGATGGGGCTATCGTACAAAAGAGGATTACAGAGAAGTAGCAGACGGGTACCGGGACAACCATATTCCGCTGGATATGATCTATATGGATATTGATTATATGCAGGATTTTAAGGATTTTACACTCAATGAGGAGAATTTTACAGATTTTCCTGAATTTGTAAAGGAAATGAAAGAGAAGGATCTGAGGCTGATTCCGATTATTGATGCGGGAGTAAAGGTTGAGGAAGGGTATGACGTATACGAGGAAGGCGTAAAAAATCATTACTTTTGCAAGAGAGAGGACGGCAGTGATTTTGTGGCTGCTGTATGGCCGGGCTATACACATTTCCCGGATGTTTTACAACCGGAGGTCAGAGCGTGGTTTGGGTCAAAATATAAGGTCTTGACAGATCAGGGAATCGAAGGATTTTGGAATGACATGAATGAGCCTGCCATCTTCTATACACCCGAGGGAATAGAGGAGCTGAAAGGCAAAATGCAGGAATTTTGTAAAGAATCCCCTACGCCACAGAAGGTATGGGCGATGAAGGATGAGATTCTTGGAGCAGCAAACAGCGAAAAAGATTACGCTTCCTTTTATCATCTGGTAAATGGTGAGAAAGTCCGTCATGACAAGGTTCACAATCTGTATGGTTATAACATGACAAGGGCAGCGTCAGAGGGTCTGGAGAAAATCAATGAAAACCGCAGATATCTTCTGTTTTCCCGTTCGTCTTATATCGGAATGCACCGTTACGGCGGAATCTGGACAGGGGACAATAAGTCCTGGTGGTCCCATATTTTACTGAATCTTAAGATGATGCCTTCCCTGAATATGTGTGGATTTTTATACACGGGAGCAGATCTGGGAGGCTTTGGTTCAGATACCAGCAGAGAGCTTCTGCTTCGCTGGCTGGCACTGGGAATTTTTACACCCCTGATGAGAAATCATTCCGCAGCCGGTACAAGAAACCAGGAATGTTATCTGTTCGAGGATGTGGAACAATTCAGAAGTCTGATCAATGTACGTTACCGACTGATCCCGTATCTCTACAGTGAATATATGAAAGCTGCCCTGCAGGATGATCTTTACTTTAAGCCCTTGGCTTTTGAATATCCGGAGGATAAAATTACAGCTGATATTGAAGACCAGCTGCTCCTTGGCAATGAGATCATGATCGCGCCGGTTTATAGTCAGAATGCAAAGGGACGAAGCGTCTATCTTCCGGAGGAGATGATGCTTGTGCGTTTCCTGGCTGATGGAACGATGGAGCAGCAGTGTCTTACAAAGGGCTGCCATTATGTAAAGACCGCATTAGACGAAGTAACCCTGTTTATCCGGAAAGGAAAATGTATTCCGGTGGCAGAGCCAGCAGAATGTGTGGAGAAAATTGATATGGCTCATCTGGATATGGTAGGATATGAAGATTCTGAATATCTGCTTTACAATGATGACGGCATTACGAAAGAATATGACATGGAAGCCCATACGAAGCTTTTAAGAAAATAAATGATTACTGTATAGCTGCAAAGACATAAGCTCGCAGTAGCACTTGATGTCATTGTATGATATGATATAAAAAAGCTTTCGGGAGGCTGCCATGCATGATTTGATCTTTTCTGTATTTCCAAGTGAAAATTTTGTGGATCTGGGACTTTATCAATACGGATGGGAGCAGTGTGCACCGGCCCATTCCTTCGGTCCGGCGGCACGAAACCACTATTTATTCCATTATGTGCTTTCCGGAGCAGGGACATTGATGGCAGATGACAGCCATGGAAAAACTCAGACGTATCAGATCAAAAGCAGGCAGGGATTTATGATTTTTCCGGGTCAGGTAACTACCTATGTGGCTTCCAAAGAGGTTCCGTGGGAATATATCTGGCTGGAATTTGATGGACTGCGGGTAAAGCAGGCAATTGAGACAGCAGGACTATCTATGGATTCGCCGGTATATCGTGGAAGGCTCAAGGAGCTGCAGGAAAAAATGGTGGGAGAGATGACATATATTGTAGAGAATAAGGATGCCACTCCCTTTCATCTCATCGGACATCTGTATCTCTTCTTAGATTACCTGACCAGATCTATCGCTCCCGTGGAGGTGCCCAAAAGGAGTAAGCTGAGGGATTTTTACCTGAAAGAAGCAATCTCCTATATTGAGATGAATTTTCAGAACGATATTACGGTGGAGGACATTGCAAAGGAGTGCGGGCTCAACCGAAGCTATTTCGGCAAAATTTTCAAAGACGCTGTTGGAAAATCTCCTCAGGAATTTCTGATGAATTACCGTATGATTAAGGCAACAGAGTTATTGACTCTCACAAAGCTTTCTGTTCAGGATATTGGAAATGCAGTGGGGTATCCCAATGCACTGCATTTTTCCAGAGCATTTAAAAATGTTTACGGTGTCTCTCCACGGATGTGGCGTGCACAGCATGAAGCAGAGGAAAGGATTCCCCAGTCGGATTTTTAAAGATCCGGCCGGGGAATTTTTGTTATATAGAAAATTGCTGGATTTTCCATATTATATACCAAAATGCTAGGTGAATTTCATATGACGGAATAAAAACGGCAAAATGATATAAAAGTGGGTTTTTAATGGTATTTTATAGTCGCATAAAGGTATGTTATAATCAGCTCAACAAAGAAAAAGGAGATGAAAATCATGAAAACATTCAAAAAAGCAACCAGTATTCTTTTGATGCTGGGTATGATGGCAACGGCTGTATTCATGACGGGATGTGGTACAAAGGATTCGGCAAATGGAAAGACAGTTGTTGAGATTGTTCAATACAAGCCGGAAGCTGTCAAGGCTTTCGAAGTCTTGGAGGCCAAATTCAATGCGACCCATGATGATATTGAACTTGTCATTGATTCACCAAATGATGCAATGACGATCCTGAAAACACGATTTATCAGGGAAGATTATCCGGATATCATCGGGATTGGAGGTGACATCAACTATTCAAATTTCCTGGATGCGGATATGCTGATGGATATTTCCGACTATGAGGGATTAAAGGACATCAAAGAGTCTTATCTGAAAACAGATAAGGAGCTGGAATTTGTTCCCATGGAAGGAACCTATGCAGTTCCCTATATGGCCAATGCAGCAGGTATCCTCTATAACAAAGATATTTTTGAGGAACATGGCTGGACGATCCCGGAAACACTGGATGAGTTTTATAAGCTGTGCGAAGATATTCAGGCTGCAGGCATTTTGCCATTGTACTTTGGATTTAAAGATACCTGGACATGCCTGGCCCCATGGAATGCCATTGCTGTAGACCTGGCAGATTCAGACATCTGTGCCCAGGTAAATGCAGGTACTGCACAATTTAAAGATGCCTATAGACCGGTAGCGGAGGTCATCAAATCACTGCTTGCCTATGCACAGCCTGATCCTTACGCTTATGGCTACAATGACGCCTGCACGGCATTTGCCCGTGGGGAATCTGCCATGTTTGTGATCGGAAGCTATGCAGTGCCGCAGATCAAATCGGTAAATCCGGATATGAATATCGATTCCTTTGTTTTCCCGGCAAGCAATGACCCGGAGAAACATTTGCTGAACTCAGGAAACGATTTACAGTGGTCCGTAATGGCAGGAAAAGAGGACAAGAAAGAAGCAATTTATGAGGTTCTGGATTTCCTGTATGAGGATGAAAACATCCAGACCTATCTGGATGATCAGAGTGCAGTTCCATGCAAGAATGGAAACTTTCAATTACCATCGATGCTTGATGGCATGAAACCATACATTGAAGGTGATAGAATGGCAGATTATCAGGATCATCACTATCCTTCTGAAATGGCTGTAGATGCCATGATCCAGACTTATCTCATGGATGACAGTGCAAACAGTCTGGACACTTTCCTGGAGAAATTTGATACAGAGTGGATCCGCTACAATAGAGACCTGATCGCAAAGGTTCAGAAATATTATGAAGAACATCCAAATGAGCTGCTGGAAGGAGGAGAGTAACCACATGAAAGGGAACAGAGAACGGAAGAACACGTTTCTTCTTATTACGATACCGGTATTGGCATTATTCATTTGTTTTAATACCCTGCCGCTGATCAAAGGTTTTATTTACAGCTTTACAAATTTCAAAGGCTATGGCTCTTATGACTGGGTTGGTCTTCGAAACTACATAGATCTTTTTCAGGATGCCCGTGTGGGAAAATCTTACCTGTTTACCTTTAAATATGCGTTGGTTGGTACGATCCTGACCAATGTGATCAGTCTGATTCTGGCCTTAGGTTTAAACAGTAAGATCAAAGGAAAGAGTGTGTTACGAGGCATTTACTTTATACCGAATGTACTGGGTGGACTGGTCATCGGTTACATTTTCAGTTTTATTTTTACCTACGTATTGCCGGCAGTTGGACAGGCCATGGGCATCGGATTTTTAAGCAGCAGTATCCTTTCCAATACAGCAACCGCATGGATCGGTATCGTCATTGTTGGATGCTGGCAGGCCATCGCTATGAACACCATCATCTATATTTCCGGACTCCAGACAGTACCGGAGGATGTTTATGAAGCAGGTGCCATTGACGGAGCTACCGGCTGGAGACAGTTTAAAGACATTACCCTGCCGTTAATTATCCCGTTTTTTGGAATCAATCTGGTATTGTCCATGAAAAATTTCCTCATGGTATTTGATCAGGTCATGGCTTTGACAAAAGGAGGTCCGGCCCAGAGTACGGAATCCATTTCCTACCTGATCTACAACAACGGAATGAGCGGCGGACAGTTTGGCTTTCAGAGTGCCAATGCATTCCTGTTCTTCGTACTGATCGTTGCGGTTTCCGTCTTCCAGATGACAGTATTGAATAAAAAGGAGGAGCAGTTATAATGGCTAGAGGAAATAAATTTACAAGAAGTGTCAACTGGCCGGTTACCATCCTGTTGATCATCGGCTGTGTTACCATATTTTTCCCGCTGTATATGGCAGTGATCATTGCCTTCAAGCAGCCCTCAGAGATGACAAATGATATTGCCGGAGCATTGGCGCTGCCCCTTACCTGGAGCTTTTCCAATTTCCGGGAAGCCATGCGGGTTACAGACTTCTGGCACTCCCTTGGAAACAGCCTTTTGATCACCGTGACCACAGTTGTCCTTTCCATTTTGATCCATGGTCTTGCAGGCTATGCCATTGGAAGAGGCATGAAGGAACACAAATTATACAATCTGATTTATTTGTTCATTGTGAGCGGTATGTTTGTTCCATTTGCAATCCTTATGATGCCGCTGGTAAAACAGACAGCACAAATGGGAATTGCCAACCGGCTTGGTGTAATTGTTCTGTATGTGGTATTCTTTATGCCGTTAAATGTGATGTTATATAAAGGGTATTTAACCAATATTCCGGTTGCCATTGAAGAGGCTGCCAGAGTTGACGGAGCCAGCACCTGGAAAATCTACTGGACTATTATCTTTCCTATGATGAAACCGATGCATGCAACGGTAGCAGTTTTAACAGCCATGAGCACATGGAATGATGTGATGACTCCCCTAGTCATTATGTCAGGAACGGGAAAGAATACCCTGCCGTTGGCACAGTTGAATTTCCAGACCCAGTTTGGAACCAACTATAATCTGGCATTTGCATCTTATCTGTTAGCATTGATTCCGATCTTACTTTTCTACGTTGTATGTCAGAAACATATTATCAATGGTGTTGTTAACGGAGCGGTAAAATAATTTGAAGGAGTATTTGTATGGCAGTAAAATTTAATTCAAAAAATAATACCTTTACGATCCACACAAGGAAAAGTACCTATCAGATGAAAGTTGATGAAATGGGTGTGCTTGTGCACACCTATTTCGGCACTCTTTCTGACGACAGTGATTATTCCTATCTGATCGCACCTGCAGATCATGGATTCTGCGGACAGCCTGCAGGGGCAGGAAAAGAAAGAACTTATTCCATGGACTATTATCCATTGGAATATCCTGTGTATGGAAATGGAGATTACCGGATCCAATGTATGAAGGCAAACTTAGAAGGCCAGGTACCGGCACTGGATCTTAGATTTCATTCCTATCAAATATCTGACGGAAAATATGAGCTTTCCGGTCTTCCTGCAATGTTTGGTGATGAAGAGTCTGAAACTCTGGAAATCGTTTTGAAAGATCTGTATGAGGAAATCTATGTCCACCTCTTTTATGGAGTATTTGAGCAGAAAAATATCATTACAAGAGCTGCTGTGATCGAAAATCAAACCGAGAAGCCGCTTTTTATCAAACGTGCCATGAGCATGGGAGTTGATTTTTCCGACAGTGGGCTGGAGTTGATTCATTTTTATGGAAAGCATGAATGTGAAAGACAGTTTGAACGAAGAAAGCTGCCCCATGGAATTACAGAAATCAGCAGTAAAAGGGGCACATCCTCCCATCAACACAATCCCTATATCATACTTTGCAGCCCGGATACAACGGAAGATCATGGAAGCTGCTGTGGAATTTCCCTCCTGTACAGCGGAAGCTTTCGAATGCAGTTGGAAATCGGACAGATCGAAGGAACAAGAGTGGTTTGTGGTATGGATGACGAGGAACTGTCCTGGATGCTTGGAAAGGGTGAAACATTTACCACACCGGAGACAGTCATTTCCTATACGGACAAGGGCTTTTCAGATTTATCCAATGATCTTGGAAAAGCTTATGAAGGAAATCTTATCCGCAGCAGCTGGAAGGATCAGAAACGGCCGATTCTGGTAAATAACTGGGAAGCCACCTATTTTGCTTTTGATGCAAAAAAACTGTTAGACATTGCAGGTCAGGCGGCAGAGCTTGGTCTGGATATGATGGTTTTAGATGACGGATGGTTCGGAAAAAGAGATGACGATAATTCCGGGCTGGGTGACTGGTTTGTCAATGAGAAAAAGCTGGGCTGTACATTGAAAGAACTGGTAGATCAGATCAATGGAATGGGATTGATGTTTGGAATCTGGGTAGAACCTGAAATGATCTCAGAAGACAGCGATCTGTACCGATCCCATCCGGACTGGGCCATGGTAATTCCAGGAAGAGATCCTGTCAGGGGAAGAAATCAGCTGATTTTGGATCTGTCCAGAAAAGAGGTACGGGAATACATCAAGGCATGTTTGGATTCCATTTTACAGTCGGCGAATATTCAGTATATGAAGTGGGATATGAACCGCAGTGTGGAGAATGTTTATTCTGCCGGAAATCCGGATGCACCACAGGGAAATATCCGTCATCAGTATATTTTGGGTCTGTATGAAATCCTGGAATATCTTGTGATGAAATATCCAAAGATTCTCATGGAAGGCTGCAGTGGCGGCGGTGGAAGATTTGATGCCGGAATGCTGTATTATACACCTCAGATCTGGTGCAGTGACAATACAGATCCTATCGAGAGACTGAAAATTCATTACGGAACCTCCTTTGGCTATCCCATGTCCACGGTGGGTGCGCATGTCTCCAAAAGTCCCAATGAGCAGAATCATCGGGAAACTCCGTTTAAAACACGAGGAATCTGCGCAATGCAGGGAGCCTTTGGCTATGAACTGGATCTAAGTAAGATGTCCGATGAAGATAAGGAAAGTGCCAGACGGCAGATTGCGTTTTACAATGAAAATTATCGGTTATTCCAAAAGGGCCGCTATTACAGGTTGACATCTCCGTTTGAAAATCAGGACTTTACGGCATGGAGCTACGTTTCAGAGGATCAAAAGAAGGCGGTACTCTGTGTGATTTATACGGATCTTCACGGAAACGGTGCACCTTACCGGATCAAGCTGAAAGGTCTGTGTCCGGAGTGCTTCTACAAACTGGAAGATAAGATTTATTCCGGGGCGGCACTCATGAATGGTGGAATTGTACTGCCAAAGCCTCAGTGCAATTATGATTCCTGCATGCTTTTGCTGGAGAGCATATAACATCTTAATTGCAACAATACAGGTAACTGTTAGAATCCACGGAACAGTTACCAATGCACATACACTGAAAGGCGGTAAACAAAAATGAATGATGAATCTTTGTTTCAGAAAAGATTGCAAAAGCATCACGATGAGTTAAAATGGTTATATATGGAATTGTACGGAAATGATGCAATGTTTGCTGAGCTTTGTGACAATCTGTATCGTTTTTATATGGAGCGCAACCGTGAGCTGATTTCGATGGATACTAAACGGGAGGAGGATCCTTTCTGGTACAAGAAAAATGATCTGCTTGGCATGATGTTTTATGTTGATAATTTTGCCGGGAACCTGAAAGGCGTGGAAGAGAAGCTTGATTACATTGAAAAGAGCAATGTAAACTATATTCATCTGATGCCGTTTCTCGATACTGTGGAAGGAAGGTCTGACGGCGGCTATGCCGTGGCTGATTTCCGTAAGGTGAGACCCGACCTTGGTACCATGGAAGATTTGGAGCATTTGACCGCTTCCTGCCATAAAAAGAAGATCAATGTCTGCATGGACTTTGTTATGAACCACACATCGGAGGATCATGAATGGGCAAAGCGTGCCCGTAAGGGTGAGGGCGAATATATGAGCCGTTACTTCTTTTTTGACACAGATGTGATCCCGAAACAGTTTGAACAGACAGTTCCGCAGGTATTTCCCACAACAGCACCGGGAAACTTTACATGGTTAGATGACTGCAAGCATTATGTCATGACGACCTTCTATCCCTATCAATGGGATTTAAATTATGGAAATCCCAGGGTGTTTAATGAGATGATGTATAACTTCCTTTATCTGGCAAACAGAGGGGTTGATATTATCCGCATCGATGCGGTTCCATATATCTGGAAGGAGCTGGGAACCCAATGTAGAAATCTCAGACGTGTCCACACCATTGTCCGCATGATGCGCATGATCTGTGAGATCGTCTGTCCCAGTGTGCTTCTTTTGGGTGAGGTGGTCATGGAGCCTGAAAAGGTGGTGCCATACTTTGGTACATTGGAAAAACCGGAATGTCATATGCTCTACAATGTGACTACCATGGCTACCACCTGGCATACGGTGGCTATCAGGGATACAAAGCTTTTGAAAAAACAGTTGGATATTCTCAGTACACTTCCGAAGGAATATGTATTTTTAAATTATCTCCGATGCCATGATGATATTGGATGGGGCTTAGACTATGCTACCTTGCAGCAGGATGGAATGCAGGAGGTCCCCCATAAAAAATATCTCAGTGATTATTTTCTTGGCATTGCCGGTGAGAGCAACAGCCGGGGAGAACTGTATAATTCAGATCCTACCAGTGGGGATGCCCGTCTCTGTGGAACCACGGCTTCCCTGTGTGGAATTGAGAGAGCCGGTTTTGAAAAGAATGAGTCCATGATGGAAAAAGCCATTGATTTGGATGTTATGCTGCATGCCTATATGTTTATGCAGTCAGGCATTCCGGTGTTATACAGCGGGGATGAGATTGGTCAGGTCAATGATTATTCTTATAAGAAAGATCCCCATAAGGTACAGGATTCCAGATATCTTCATCGGGGGAAAATGCGTTGGGATCTGGCTGAAAACATTACGGATCCTAAGACAGTAGAAGGTAAGATCTTTCAGGAGCTTTCTAAACTGGAAACCATTAGAAGGTCTGAAAAAGCATTTATGACCAATGCCAATCTATGGACCATAGAAACATGGGATTCGTCGATTCTTTGTATTGGACGCTATTATGACGGCGAGAAGATTTTGGGACTTTTCAACTTCAGTGAGGATGATAAAACAGCATGGATCAACGAGACTGATGGAGAATATCAGGATCTTATGACAGGAATAATCCGTAAAGCATGCGGCGTGGATATTCCCGGCTATGGATTTTTCTGGTTAAAAAAGATGGAAGATGAAAAGCAGCTTTAAAGGAGAGCAGGCAATATGAAGAACTATGATGTAACTGCCTTAGGCGAATTATTGATCGATTTTACAGAAAACGGAAAGAGTGCACAGGGAAATCCTTTATTTGAGGCCAATCCCGGTGGTGCACCATGCAATGTTTTGGCAATGCTTGCAAAGCTGGGGCATAAGACAGCATTTATCGGAAAAGTGGGAAATGACTTTTTTGGAGAGCAATTAAGATCGGCAATTACAGAAGTGGGAATTGATGCTTCGTTCCTGCGTCTGGATCATCTGGTACATACAACCCTTGCCATGGTACATACCTATCCTGACGGAGACAGAGATTTTTCTTTTTATCGTAATCCGGGGGCGGATATGATGCTGAATGAAACAGAGGTGCCGGAAGAACTGCTTAAGGATTCCAAAATATTTCATTTCGGAACCCTGTCCATGACCCATGAGGGTGTAAGAAAAGCAACCAAAAAAGCACTGGAGATTGCGAAGGAAGCCGGTGCATTGATCTCCTTTGATCCAAACTTAAGACCCCCTCTTTGGGATTCCCTGGAAAATGCAAAGGAACAGGTACTGTATGGTTTGGAGCAGTGCCACATCTTAAAGATTTCAGACAATGAGATCCAGTGGCTGACGGGAGAAGAGGATTATTCCGACGGAGTCAGATGGATCCTTGACAGATTCGAGATTCCGCTGATTCTTGTATCTATGGGAAAAGAGGGAAGCCGTGCCTATTATGATGGAAAGATGGTAGAGGTAAAACCTTTTCTTCAGGAGCATACCATAGAGACCACCGGGGCAGGAGATACCTTCTGCGGATGTGTGTTACATTATATCTGCGAGCATGGTCTGGAAGGACTTAAAGAGGAGCAGCTTACAGAAATGCTGACCTTCGCCAATGCAGCTGCATCCATTATCACTACCAGAAAAGGTGCTCTGCGTGTTATGCCGGAGATTTCAGAAATTCAGGAAATGATTGTAAACAGGAAATAAATACGACCGGGGAGTTTTGTCCCCGGTCATATTTTTTGCGTTTATTTCAGAAAATTAAAAACAAGAATCACCACACCAAGCACAGTCAGTACGATTCCCACAGCCCGGTTAAGTGTTTCCGGTTTTGCCTTATTGGCAAATACTGCGGCAATCCTTGCCCATAAAAAGGTGAAGAGGATGCAAAGTCCCATAATGACAAGGTTCGGAGAGTCCCCGAAGGAGAAATGGGAGACAGCTCCGGTGAGTGCCGTAAACGTCATGATAAATACGCTGGTTCCAACCGCTGTCTTTAATTCATAGCCCAATACGCTGGTGAGGATGAGGAGCATCATCATGCCGCCGCCGGCACCGACAAATCCGCAGATAAATCCCACACAGGCTCCGCAAATGATAGAACCCCAGATTTTCTTTTGTTTGGAAACAGCCTCCATATCCTCCTTGGAAGTCATGACAGGCTTTACAATGAATTTAATACCGAGAAGCAGTGTCATAAAGGTACTGAAATTTCCCATAGTTCTGGCAGGCACGATACTGGATACATAGCTTCCGATAACGGTAAAAATTAGTACCATGGACATCATGAGAAGTCCGTTTTTAATATCCAGATTATCGTTCTTTTTATAAGTGTATGCGGAGACCGCACTGGCCAGCACATCGGATGAAAGAGCGATTCCTACCGCTGTGTAGGGCTCTACATTCAGAAAACTGATAAGCATGGGACTGATGACTGCGGCTGCACTCATGCCTGCAAAGCCTGTTCCAAGCCCTGCACCCATACCTGCAAAAAATGTGATCAAGATTGTAAATAAGATATTCATTTCATTAATTCCTCCAATGTTACGTATTCTAACACAGGAAAACGGAATTTGAACAACTTTATAAAAATTTAATTTGTGAATCTGTAAAGCGAATGTTATCATCAGAATATCTGAAGGACATTCGTCTTTCTTTTGGCATTTCAGCCGATTTACCCATTTTTTTTACAATTGAACAAGGAGAACGCATATGGGAAAAAGTAATATTGCAGTCAAACAATGGTTGCGTGATAAAAGAAGATTTGCAGATCTATTTAATGGAACTGTTTTTCAGGGGAAACAAATCATTTTGCCGGAAGATTTAGAAGAGATAGACAGCGAATCCAGTATGATCGTAACCTGCAAAAATCATCAGGAAAAGGGGGTTCAAAAATACCGGGATATTGCCATGCGTTGGAAGCGGGAAGCAGAACTGGCAATTCTCGCCTGTGAAAATCAGAATAAGGTACATTATGCAATGCCGGTACGTATGATGATTTATGATGGATTATCCTATGCAGATCAGATTCGTCAGATGTGGAGAAACCGAGAACCTGAAATGAAAATTACAGAGGAAGAGTTTTTGTCGAAATTTCGTAAAGAGGATAAAATCTATCCGGTCATACCGCTGGTGTTTTACTATGGATTAACTCCATGGGATGCAAGTAAGGATTTATATGGAATGTTCCATCAGGAGAACGAGGTGATTAGTCATAAGTTATGGAAGCAATATATCCCAAATTACAAATTAAATCTGATAGATGTAGGAAATGTGAATGAAGTCGAAAAATTCCAATCGGATTTACATTTGATTTTTGGCATGTTAAAATATAGAAATCAGAAAAGTGGTATTCAGGAATATGTGGAAAACCACAGAGAATATTTTAGCAATGTGGATATAGAGACATATCAGGCAATCAGGGAACTGCTGCATTCAGAAAAGCAGTTGAAAAATTTCAGAGAAGGAAAGAACGGGAAGGAGCGAATTGATATGTGTACTGCAATAGAGGCAATCTACAATAATGGATTAAAAGAAGGCATGGAAGAGGGGATGAAAGAAGGAATCAGAACCATGATTCTGACATGCTGTGATTTGGGGCTTTCCAAAGAGGATATTCTTGAAAGAATCATGAAAAACAGTTCTATGACTTTGGATGCTGCAAAGTCGTTGGTAGATCAGTATGTAAAATAGAGTTGAAACACAAGGAAATTTGAGACAACGATCATCCATCTGTACCGTAGGGGATTGCTTGAAAAAGCCCACGTTCTCAATTGTGAGAAGGTGGGCTTTTGTGAGTGGTCAGCTTTGTTTTCAAATTAGCCAGGATACTGTCAACGGAAACAGATTACTTTATACGCCTTATTCAATTTTTTATCATATTCCGATACTCTCCGGGCGTCATGTCAAATGCTTTTTTAAAATGCTGAATAAAATTTGCCTCATTAGCAAGTCCTACCATAATCCCGATTTTATAACAGGGAAAATCAGTTGACTGCAATAACATCTGTGCCTGAAGCAGCCGCAGATGTATGAGATACTCTCGGGGAGAAAAACCTGTATATTTTTTAAACTGCCTGCATAAATGATATTTGCTGATTCCTGTAAATTCTGCCATGACTTCTAACGTAATATCCTGCGTAAAATGATGTTCCAGATAATTTTGAAGAAGACTGATTGTTTCAGGTATTTCTTCAGTACTCTGAAATTCTTTCTGGCATTCTAAAATATAAAAGAGCATTTTCTCCAATTCAAAAGAAATATAAAAATCACGATTGATCATCGATGCGTTAAGCATTCTCAGAATTTTCTCTAATTGATTTTGAAAAGAATTTTGCTGTGTGCAATGAAATACCGGTGGTTTATTTGCGAAATTTTCGTTGTAAAAAAGCGCAGATTGACCTCCCCAAAAGTGCAGATCAGAATGGCACCAGTGATTTCCCATGGTTTTGTAAAAATGCGTCTCCCTGCAGTCAATGATAAAACCATCCCCTTTCTGCAACGTATAACGCTGTCCTCTGTAAATCAGTTCCCCTATTCCTTCATAGGTATACAGCAGCAGAAAGGATGAGTAATTACTGCGTTTTGTATAGTAGGAAGCTTTTGTGTCCATATAAGAAAAAGACTGTAGATACATTAAGTATTTTTGCTTTTCCGGGGACAGTGGATGCTGCAGAAGATAACAGCATTTTCCGTCAATATAAAACGATGTATTTTCTGCCGGAGGAAGATAGTGCTTATTCGCCATTTTCTGAAAAGTCTCATCTTTCAGCACCTCCTGATTTTCTCCATCTGTCTGATGGGTAAAGAAATAGATATGTTCAAACATATATGATCCCCTCTTCAAAAAAGCAATTTTCAATAGTCGATTAGCAATAAAATATCTAAAATCAATAAATTGATTATACTATAATAAAGCAAATAATGAAAGGAGAATATTGAAATGTTAGTTAAGAATCTGAAAGTGCTTCACATGGAAAAACCTCTCGCTATCGATGTTGTACCGTATTTTTCCTGGATGATGGAAAGTGATATTCCCAATACTGTGCAGGCATCATACCAGCTTGTGATAACAGATTCTGAGGGGAATTGCATATATGACTCTGGGAATGTTGAAAGCAGCCGCAATGCCTATATTCCGTATAAAGGAGCAAAATTACGGAGCAAAATGCGGTATTTATGGACTGTGCGTGTTCTGGATAATCATGGAAATACTGCAGCTGCCACATCTTCTTTTGAGACGGGTTTCTTATCAGAAGATGACTGGTCTGCTAAATGGGTGAAAGCACCTGGGAAACACAAAAAAGGAAAGCCGGGATTTGGAAAACAGAAGCCTGCAACACTTTTCCGCAAACAGTTCTGTCTGAAAGATAAGCCTGTCAAAGCCCGTCTGTATACGACCTGCCATGGTACTTATGAATTATATTTGAATGGAAAAAGAGCAGATTCCCGTCTTCTGGCACCGGAACATACGGTCTATGAAAAATACTTATGCTATCAGACTTATGATGTGACAGAGCAATTGACAGAAGGTTTGAATGCCATTGGCATGCATGTGGGGGATGGATGGTATTTATGTCCTCAGTCATTGCCCAATATGAAAAAAATGGACTATGCACACGCAGTGCTCTTCCAGTTGGAAGTTATTTACCCGGATGGTTCAAAGGAGATGATCATCTCTGACGAAGGCGTGAAATGTTCCAGCGGTCCCGTTCTGTCTGCGGATTTGTATGCAGGAGAATACTATGATGCGAACAGGCAGATAAAAAACTGGAATTGTGCGGACTATATGGATTCCGGATGGACTTCCTGTATTGAAGCAAACTATGGATATGAGAATCTGGTTTCTCAGATTGGAGAGCCTGTCATGATCGTGAAGGAGCTTCCTGTTTCACGGCTGACGAAAAGTCCGAAAGGAGAATGGATTCTGGATTTTGGGCAGAACATTGCGGGATTTGTCCGTATGAAGGTAAATGCTCCAAAGGGAACTCAGATTACTTTAGAGCACTGTGAGGTACTGGATAAACAGGGAAATTTCTTTAACAATATTCAGGCGGCCGGCGGCGTGGGAAAAGGTGTTGACCAGAAGGATGTTTACGTCTGTGATGGAATCTCAGCCACTTATGAACCTCATTTTACATACCATGGTTTCCGCTATGTGCGTGTAACCGGAATTGAACCAAAAGCAGAAGATTTTACAGCATGTGTTGTATCGACGGAAAAGGAAAATCTCGGTACTTTTAAGACATCGGATCAACGTCTGAATCGTCTATATGAAAATATCAGATGGTCTCAGTGTGCCAATATGCTCTCTGTGCCCACAGACTGCCCCCAGCGGGAAAAAGCAGGATGGACAGGAGATATGCTTGTTTATTCCAGGACAGCTCTACTGAACGAAGACTGTACCGCTTTCTTTACCCGTTGGCTGTACAATATGGAATGCGATCAGGATGCGTATGGGATTATCCCTATGGTGGTTCCGGAGGATGGAAATTATCCTTCCATGGGTAAACTGATGAGCATGATGTATGGGACGAAGGGTTCCGGAACTTCTTCCGGATGGGGAGATGCTGCGGTGATTGTTCCGTATTCTATGTATGAGATTACAGGAAATACAGATATTCTGAGGCAACAGTATTACTGTATGAGACGCTGGTGTGACTATGTCATTCTGCAGGCAGCATCCAATAAACCCAAAGACAGTACCCTTCCTGATGATATTGAGAAATATCTCTGGAATACCGGTTATCACTATGGAGAATGGTTGATTCCAAGTCAGAGCAAAAATGGTCTGGATATGAAAAACCTGAAAAATATTATGAGTATGAGTTCCTGCTATACAGCCCCGATTTTCGGATGGAATTCGGTTCATACCTTTGCGAAGATTGCCAAAATTCTTTCTGAAGAGACTGATGACAATATTTTATATTTGTCTGACATGAAAAAATATCAGGAAATTGCGGACCACATGAAGGAAGCCATTCAAAAAGGTATTATAAAAGAAGATGGTTCTATGCCTTCGGATTTGATGGGCGCATATGTACTTCCGATTTATTTTGATCTTGTTCCGGAAAGACATAAAGAAACCTTTGAAGAAAATCTGGTAAAGTCTATTGAGGATAACGATATGTGCCTGGATACCGGATTTCTCACCACGCCATATTTGCTGGATGCATTATGCAAAATCGGACGTACGGATCTGGCTTATACGCTGCTGTGGCAGTCAAAAAAGCCTTCCTGGTTATTCGAGGTAGATGCGGGCGGCACAACGATATGGGAAAACTGCAATGGCTATGATGATGACGGTAATCCCGGAAACTTAAGTTTTAATCACTATGCATTTGGTGCCGTTGCAGATTGGATCTTCCGCACAGTAGGAGGTATTGATACAATGGGTGCCGGTTTTAAACACCTTCGTATTGCACCCAAGCCGGATGGAAAGATTACTTCCAGCAGCAGAAGTTACAGAACGGAGCAGGGTACAGTAGTCTGTGAATGGAATATAACAAAAGCTGAGGATAAAAATATTTTTTCCTTGCATTCAGTAATACCATGTAATACAACAGCAGTTATCGAATTACCAGATGGAACTGTTTATGACGCAGGAAGTGGAGAATATAACTATGAAGTCGAAATATCCTTATAGCAAAGAATTAAGAAGAACCATAAATTTTAGCGATATGGATCTGGAAGAAAAAGTAAGAGACGGCAGTTTGGCAAAATTTGCCGGTTTTTTCAGTAAGCAGGTTTCCTTCTATAAGAGCAAAACAGCAAAAGTCAGAAAGGATACATACCTGTCTTTTGATAATACCAGTATTCCCTTTTACGAATTTACCCCGAAAAGAGAGGAGTCGCTGTATCCTGCTATGATTTATTATCATGGAGGAGGATTCATGTTTCCTATTCAGAAAGCCATGATGAATAATAGTTCCTTATATGCAGAGAATACAGGAGTTAAAGTTTTCTTACCGGAATACCGTCTGGCCCTTGACAGCCCATGTGATACAACCTTGGAGGATTGTTATGCCATGCTGAGGTTTGTATTCGAAAATGCAGAGAAGCTTAAAGTAGACAAAAAACGTGTATTTCTGTATGGGGACAGTGCTGGAGGCTGTCTTGCTGCCGGTATTGCACTGTTAAATCGTGACAGAACTCATTATCCGTTATGTGGTCAGATGCTTATTTATCCTGTATGTGACAATGAAAGAGGAAAATATGAATCTATGGAAAAGTATAAAGATGCTGCATGGAGTAAGCATTCCAATGAACAAATGTGGCGTATTTACTTGAGCCGTGGTGTTGAAAAGGAAACATATACCATCCCTATGAAAAATGAGTTACACAATTTGCCGCCTGCTTATATCGAACCGCAGCAATTTGATACCTTGCGGGATGAGGCAATTGCTTATGCCAATAAGTTAAAAAATGCCGGAGTAGACGTAGACTTAAATGTTGTCTCAGGCTCTTATCATGGATTTGATGCAGATTTAAAGAGTGCTCTGGTAAAAAGAGTTTTTGAGAAGCGATATGAAGTGATTCGAAAGTTCATACAATAACAAAAGAGCCATGGGAGTTTTCTTCCATGGCTCTTATTATAAAATGGAGATGGCTTATTGTTTCTTGATACCCTGCAAAATACGGTTTAACTGTTTGATGCTTTCCTCATCTGCACCGCTCTGCTTTAAGAGGCTGATGAGAGTCATTCGACCCATCATACGCTGCAGCGCCGGATTGTCCTTTACGGCATCTGCCACATCCCCGCGCTCGGAGGCTCCTTTTGCCATCATGGAATCAATGATGGCACCTGCCTGAGGGTTGGAACGGATCTCTGCCAATGTATCAGCTACAGAGTAGCAGGTTTCATCGACATCATCTGCGTCGAACCAGTTGGTTACAGGAGAACGTTTCACAAATACATAGTCGTCATTTGGTTCAGCCACCTTACGGATCGTGATGGCATCTGTACATTCTCCGGATCTTGCTGTCACCCTATGCTCCCCATGAATTGGCACAGAGAAGCTGAATACGGTCTTTCCGGCCTTTGTTTCAAATTCTTTACCATCTACCAGTAAGGTAACCTCCGGCTGATTGGAATACACTTTAACTTCCGTTACTTCTTCTGCGCGGTCTACATACCGGCTTCCGCAGAGGTGAACAAAAGGCTCTTTCCGATTCCATGCCGCTTTATACAGGTAGAATGCATCTTTTTTTACTTTACGGTCAATGGTTACAAGACCTTTCTGGTTTTCTCCATGTTTGCCGCCTTCATCTCTGCCGTCAGCAGCAAAGTCGAAGAGATTCCATACATGGGTAGCCCATAACCATGGACGATCTTCAATCATCTTTAAGATGTGCTCATGATAAACTGCCTGATAGGATTCCGTGTAATCCCCTTTTTCCGGAGCTGATGACTGATATTGTGGATTGGCATCCGCGCCATACTCGGAGAAGCCAATGGCTCTGTCCGGATATTTTTCATGATATTCATCGAAAAACTCATCATTTTGTTCCAAATCTCCCAGGTACCAGCCAAAATACAGGTTATAGCTGTTGATATCCGGAACTTCCAGAATCGGGCTGTCTGTTTCCAGCATAAACACATTCGCCATGGTGGTAGGACGGGTGCTGTCTAAACTGTGGCAGAGGTCATTTAACAGGCGGTGGTTTTCCAATAAATCTTCATTGACTGCACTTGCCGCAGTGATTTCATTGGAAAGCCCCCAGCAGATGATAGAAGGATGGTTATAATTCTGTACAACAAGTTCTTCCATCTGGGAAAGGGTATTGGCACGTCCATCCTTCATATGCATGGTAATATACGGGATTTCTGCCCATACGATCAGACCGTTTTCGTCACAGAGGTCATAAAATTCCTGTGCATGCTGGTAATGTGCCAGACGAAGGGTCGTAGCACCGATTTCTCTGATGATTTCCATATCTTTTTTGTGATGCTCCAAAGTTAGTGCATTCCCCACCCCTTTGAAATCCTGATGGCGGGAGACCCCGCGAAGGAGATAGCTGCGTCCGTTTAAGAAAAAGCCCTCCCTGGGATCAATGTGAAATTCACGGCATCCGAAACGGGTGCTTACTTTATCACCGCTTTCCAAAGCAGCCTCTGCGGTGTACAGATACGGGTCATTGATACCATCCCACAGGTGTACATTTTCAATGGTAAAGACAGCGACAGCCCTGTGATCCTCCACAGGAGAAGTCATGGTTTCTCCATTGACGGCAAAGTCAACACTGGAAGCAGAACCGCTAACCCATGTTTCCACGGTAACAGTCGCTTTTTTTGCATCCAGATCTACGACAGGGGTTACTTTGATACCGGGAGTACCGCAGTAGTCCAAAGCAAAGTGGCTTTCCGGTACGATAATCATATTTACATTGCGGTATAAACCACCGTAGAAGGTAAAATCGGCTTTCTGAGGATAAACTGTGGTGTTGTCACCGTTGTCTAAGGATACTACAAGAGTGTTATCCTCCAAAAGTTTTTCAGTAATATCTACACGGAAGGTGGAATAGCCTCCTTCATGATGACATACCTTTTCGCCGTTCATAAATACGTCTGCTGTCATGGCAGCTCCAAGGAACTCAATGTAGACACGGTCAGTTGGATTTATATCCGGTTTTGTAAACTCTTTCACATACCAGCAGGTACCGCGGTGATAATCATTTCCACCATCCTGACCATCAATGGCATTCCATGTGTGGGGAAGGGAAATAGATTCTCCCTCTGCTATGGCAGCTTCCATCACATCAGCTGCCGATTTTATAAATTTCCAGTTGTTTTTTAATTGAATTATATTTCTCATGACGATTTCATTCCTTTTACATTTTATGGTTTACAAGCAAAAGTCCATTTGCGAAGCAAATTTTGCATGGATTTTTGCTTGTATCTGGAAGATACGGAACAGACACCTTGCCTACAGCATAAGCAGGTGCCTGTCCAGAAAAAGGGAGATTAAGCCTCTGTTTTCATCGCAGCTTTTTTATCTGCAATTCGCTTCTGAACCTCAACCATTTCAGCTTTATCCAGCTTGCAGAATTTCATGGCAACTAAAGTGCAGATCCATCCAAGAATTGGTAAACCAAAGGTGATGATCATGGTTAACCAGAAAATCTGTGTTGTGCATGGTTCCCCTGGCTGGGGCATGGTAGCTGTATATCCGATCAAAGCTACAGCACCGGTAGCGATGGTAGCACTGACAGAAGAAATCAGCTTATCCAGAAAGCTGTAGGTACCGGTTACAACAGCAGGGATGTAGCGACCGCTTCTTTCCAATTCATAATCAATGATATCGGACATGAACGCAGTGTTTGCTGTAGTTATACACATATTTGCACCGTTTTTGGCAAAGGTAAGGAGTACATAAATGAGAGTAAAGATACCCATATGAGCAATTTTGCTTGGGTCGATCACGATAAAGTAAAGCAAAAATACGACAGAGATACCGATACAGATTTTAGACCAGGTAACGATTGTTTCCTGATTACCAAACTTACCTGCATATTTTGCACCAACGATTGCAAAAATAATGGAAGGAAGCATACCTACAACGCTAAGGATCGTAGAAAGTCCCATATTGCCGATGATAATACCGTTTAACATGGTAACGATGACTGCCTGGCTTGCTGTCTGCTGGGCAATTTTGTCAGATGCTGCAGATACAATGTAGCACTGGAGAGGACGGTTGTTTTTTAATACTTCCACCATATCCTTAAACTTCAAAGGCTGTTTTTCTTTGCTTAAGCCCCGGAAGTTTTCCGGTTTGTCGTATTCAGATACACCGATACAAACAAGAATGACACCTAAAGCAGCGATCACAAGGCAAAGCTTACATGCTGCTGCCAAAAACTCTAAATTATAGGTTCCCCCAAATTTTGGCAATAATACAACATTTAAAACAATGCTCAGTACCATAGGAAGCAGATAATTAAAAACTGTGCTCCATACACCCAGGGTAGGTCTCTGTTTTGGGTCATTGGTAAGAAGCGGTGGAATTGTCTGTGCGGTCATATTTGCTAAAGTATAACCGATGACATAAATGACATAAATTGCTGCAAACGCCAGGATACCGAGGCCTTTACCCGCTGCCCAGTCATACATGGCAAGAAGTGCAATTGCTTCAATTGCAAAACCCGCAATGATTAAAATTCTGATTTTTCCAAAACGTGTATTGACCTTATCATAGACAAAAGCAAGGAGCGGGTCGGTAACACCGTCAAAGATACGGGTACCGGTTAAGATGACTCCTACCACTGCAGTAGAAATACCAAATCCGATGCTGCCTGCGTAGCTTGATAAGCCGATCAGTGAGTAAATACTCATTCCAATGAATGCATTGCATGCATACAAAATGATTTGCCAGAGTTTTGCACGACGGTACTGAACACCGTCAATTTCACTTTGGCTGATTTTCTTTTTTCCAAACATATTAAAACCCTCCGTATATCATGCCGCTTATCTGCGGTTCTTTTGATAGGTGAATTATATAAAATGTTTATAGACAATGCGTTCATGAATTCATGTTTATGTTTCTTTTTTATTTAAAGAGGAAAAGTGTCGTGAAAATTGGAATATTTTCATGAAAAAATAAACAAAGGAAGGCATCAGAGCCTTCCTTTGTGAGATCGGTATTCACTTGGCGACATTCCTGTAACCTTACGGAAACAGGTATAGAAATAGCTTCGGTTCACAAATGCAAGATTGTCACTGATAGACTGGATGCTTTGGGAAGAACCCTGGAGCAGGAGCTTTGCCTGTTCGATTTTCTGATTCAGGATATAATCATTGACACTGCAGCCCATTTCTTTTTTGAACTTGTGGGAAAAGTAATATTCCGTATATCCGGCACGCTTTGCCAAATCTTCTATGGAGAGGGTGTCGGATAAATGACTCTTTATATATTCACAGGAATTGCGGATCAGGTTCGATACGGAGGTGTTTTCACGAATCTCCTGTACCCGTCTCACATAGTCTTCCAGCATCTGTTCACTTAACCTTTGTGCATCGGCCAGAGAGTTACACTGTTCGATTTTTTCTGCGTAATAGTCATTTAAGTCATAGGCGATATCAGGGGAAAGACCTCCCTGAATACAGGCTCTGGAACACAGAGTCAGAAGTACAATGAAATTGTTTTTATGATAACGGAGGGCATCACCGATATCGGCCTTCATGCCGTGGCTGAGTGAGAAGCTTTTCTGTATGGCTTCCTTATATCCGGGATTGCCTTCAGAAAGCATTTTACAGAATAATTGCTCATTCAGCCAGATACCGGCATGGGAGCTGCTGCTATAGGAGGAATTGTCCTTATGGTCAGCAGGCATGGTATTTTTAATCAAAATATCATGCATATTGATCTTTTCATGGTTCAGGCAGTAATGCAGCATGACAGCATACTGCATCAAAGTATTGGAGGATATGGCAGGAATACTTTCAAAGGTCTTATGTACGGAATGGCTAAGTCCTACAGAAAGATTATAGGAATTTAGCTTCTTACGGAGGATGAGGTGGGTATCCCTGCCACTGAGGATCGGACCGATCAGATAAGTATTGCTTAAGGCTTGATTTTCAAACTGAAAGCCTGCAATCCAAAGAAGGTTGGACTCTGCTTCCAGTAGCAGGGGATAACGGTTACCGTCCTGCAAATGTACCCGAATCAGATCCTGAAAACCAATATAGTCAAAGAAAGCACCGGAAAACAAATCATTGGTCCAGTCTGTCTCCAAAAGCCGGAAATCGGCATCATAATTCCAGTAAAACAAATCGTAATTACAATTGATCAATTCCATGAAAAAAGACAGTTTTTCTTTTGTATCCATAGTACTTTCCTTTCTATAAGATCTTATTCTTTAAAGTGTGGGCAAAGAATCTGCCGGTCGTGTTCTCCAACACCATGAATGACAGCATTTTTTGTCAGTTGCGGTTGATCGCAAATGGAAAATAAAATGAACTGGCACAGATTAGAACGAAGGGCAAGCTTGTCCCCCTCTACAGATTCAAAAAAAACTTCATGCTCGCATTTCCTGACATCTTCCATAAATGCTTTCAGGTCTTTGATGCAGTCAAAAGAAAAAACAAAATCCATCACAGGTCTCCTTGTCTTTATCTAAAGCTTCCCAGGTATGCCAGGCTTTCTTTTGGTTTACGGGTCTGGGTGGTGCGGTCAACGGCAATAAGTCCGAAGGTCATGGAGTAGCCTTTCTGCCATTCAAAGTTGTCCATGAGACTCCAGTGACAGTAGCCCTTTACCGGAATACCATCACGGATACAATTTTGTACACCGCTCAAAGCCTTTTCAATAAAGGCGATGCGTCTTGTATCATCCGCAGTTGCAACGCCATTTTCAGTTACGATAAGGTTCCCCTTGAAATCTTTGGCAACCTTGCGGATCACATGCTCTAAAGCCTCCGGATAGAATTCATAGTTCATCTGGGTCATTTCAGCTCCCTCCGGATACGGAAGACCGCCGTTTGGTCCAAACAGGGAGCGGGTGTAATTCTGAACGCCCAGGAAATCATCCTCCTGAATATATGGGAGATAATGGGTAAATTCATCCTCCCATTCCTTTTCTGCAAACGGTTCACCGCCGGCCTCTGCGACCTGCATATCATGAAGGCTTAAGGTAAGGCCAACCTGAATGTGAGGGGCAAGCTCTTTGATGACTGCTTTGGCAGCCTGATGTGCTTTCATGACAAGAATGTCCCCCTCTTTTGTCCTCATAGAGGTAAAGTTCTCAACCTTTTCGACGCCGAAGACCTTCTTGTTTTCTTCTGCCACGGCCTGCTGGTCTGCTAACATCTTCTGCAGATTGATACCCACCTGTACGGTTCCGTCTGCATCATCTTTGCCGTCAGCAGCCTGTGCCTTGGCCATCTGTGCCATCATCTGGCGTCTGTACCGTTCTGCAATGGCAGCGATCTGTAAGCCCATGTTGGCTTCATTGATGGTACAAACATAATGAAGCTCCTCACCTAATTTCCCGATCACATAGCGTGTATAGCGTGCAAAATCTTCTACGGTACTTTCAGCTTCCCAGCCTCCCTTACTGATCAGCCAGACAGGGCTGGAGAAATGATGGAGGGTAACCATGGGTTCTACACCGTTTGCTTTACAGCAGCGGATGACGTCCCGGTAGTGTTCGATGGCCTCCTCGTTAAACTGTCCTTCGAAAGGTTCGATTCTTGCCCATTCCAGGGAAAAGCGGTAGGTATTTAAGCCGGCATCCGCCATTAGCTTAATATCCTCTTCGTAGCGGTTGTAGTGGTCTACTGCATCCAGAGATGGTTCCGCATAGCTGGTATGTTCCATATGCTCCATGGCCCAGCAGTCGCTGTTTGTATTGTTTCCTTCTACCTGATGGGCAGCAGTTGCCGCACCCAGTAAGAAATCTTCTGAAAAATGTGTCATGATAACGACCTCCTTAAATTTCAAATTTTTTTCTGAGAGTATTATAGTTAATGGGTAAAAACTATGTGTTTGGAAATTAAGGATGATGTTTTTGAATTGATGATTGTATAAGATTACAGTAATTATAAAACATTTTCATGAAAATCGAAACACTTAAAATGGAAAACAGGAGTAAGATAATCAAACAAAAGGAAAAGGATATATAGGATGATGGAAGAAAAAGCAACGAAAAATGAACGTTTATTCAGGGATAAGCCGGTATGGAATGCCATCTTTTCCATGGCAATTCCATCCTGTATTACCATACTGATCATGATTGTCTACAATATGGCAGATATGTTTTTTATCGGACAATTGGGAGATACGGCGCAGGTGGCCGCAGTTTCTGTGGTAGGCCCGGTGTTTTCCCTGGTATCTGCCGTGGCGACGATGCTTGGCATCGGCGGTTGTTCTGTCATTGCAGGCGCTGCAGGCGCAGGGAAAATTGAAGATGCGAAAACCTATGCCAGCTTGAGCTGCCATGGGGCAGGAGTGTTTGGTGTGGCAGTTGCCCTTTTAATGCTGTCAGGAACGAATCCGATTTTAAGAATCTTAGGGGCAAATGAGGAAATTATTCCCTATGCATCTACTTATATGAGACTTCTTGCGGTGGGAGCGCCTTTTATGCTGTTATCAACCGTTCTTGCAACTCTTCTTCGGGCTGATGGTGCCATTACGGAGGGACTTGTGGGAAATATGGTGGGTACGGTACTTAATATTGTACTGGATCCGGTGTTCATTCTGGTTCTGAACAAAGGAGTGGCAGGTGCAGCGGTGGCTACAGTCATTGGAAATATGGTCAGCTGTATGATCTATTTACATTATGTGGTCAGGAAGGCGACGTGCTTAAGTATTTCCCCCCAATATGCAAAGAGAAAGCCGGGTTCCCTGCTACATATTATGGCAGTAGGGCTTCCAAACGGCATCAGCAGTATCTTATCCGGTTTTGCATCCACCTTTTCCAATCAGCTGCTGGCTCTCTACGGAACCGGTGCCATTGCTGCCATGGCAGCTGCAGGAAAGGCAACCATGATCATCAGCATGATTCAGATGGGAATCTGTATGGGAGTACAGCCCATGATGGCATACAATTACGGTGCAGGAAATCTGCCGCGCCTGAAGGAAATTTTACAGAAGCTGGGAATCTTAAGCTTTCTGCTTGGACTGGTTGCCGCACTGGGCTGCTTTTTTGCAAGGCATGCCTTGATCGGGATGTTCCTGAAAGACTCTACCGCAGCAGCTATGGGAGAAAGCCTGGTGGTATTTCTGGTGATTGCAAGTCCCGTGGTAGGCTTCTTTTATTTAGGCACCAACTTCCTGCAGGCATCAGGAAATGCCGTTGTGGCTACGGCTGTTTCGGTGTTAAGGCAGGGAGCCATTTTGATTCCGTGTCTCTATCTGATGGAGTACCTGTTAGGATTTGTGGGAATTGCGGCGGCACATACCATTGCGGATGGGATATCGGCATTTGTTGCCATCATCGCCTGTCTATGGCAATACCATGTGCTTAAGAAGCAGTTTCCTGAAAATAATCAAAATGCAAAAGGAGTAAGAAGATGAAATATTATTGTAATCCGATCAATGTACCTTATCGTTATCAGTTCAACATGGATCCACGTTCTCATGGGAAGCTGCAGATTGACAGAGAGGCTGCCGACCCGTCCATGATCATGTTTCAGGGGAAGTACTACATTTTTGCTTCCATGAACTTAAGTGTATGGGTATCGGAGGATATGGTGAACTGGGAGGCACACAGACTTCCGGAAAATCTTCCGCTGTATGATTATGCACCGGATGCAAGAGTGATTGGGGAATATGTGTATTTTTGTGCTTCCAGAAAAGGGGAAATCTGCAATTACTATAGAACAAAGGACATCTTAAAGGGTCCTTATGAGGAAATTCCGGGCACCTTTGATTTCTGGGACCCCAACCTTTTTGTTGATGATGACGGAAGAGTGTATTTTTATTGGGGGTGTTCTAACATTACGCCGGTATGGGGCGTGGAATTAGATCCTGCCACCATGCTTCCAAAAACGGAAAGAATCGAGCTTCTCTCTGGAGACGGATATGCCAGAGGCTACGAGAGGATGGGCGTGGATCACTGTGAATTTCCCCGCAGTGAGGAAGAAGTAGAGATGATGTTTCAGGGCTTTGTAAAGCAGAGCGGAGTCCCTGTGGAACAGCTGCCGGCACAGTATGTACCGCAGATCAGAGGCATGTTTACAAGAAGGCCGTTTATTGAGGGACCGTGGATGGACAAGCATGAAGGAAAGTATTATCTT